>JBEHYH010000008.1:0-31040 GCA_048498275.1 Myxococcota bacterium
GAGTTCTTCTCTCGCCTCGAGCGGCTCTCCGGTGTCGCGGCGCCGCGCGTGAAGCTGAGCAAGAACCTCAACATTCTCGGCGCGTACGCGCTGGAGCGCTTCGCGAAGTGGCGCGGTGAGAAGCCTTCGCTCGACCCGCAGGAGGTCGAAGTCGGTGAACACTGGTTCTGGCTCGACTCGGCGAAGGCGCAGGCGCAGTTGGGCTTCGTCGCGCGCGACCCCTACGAGACGCTGCACGAGACCGTGCAGTACGTGATGTCGAAGCTGCCGCCGAGCAATCTGCCCGGTCACAAAGGCCGCATGAGCGAGCTGCTCGACCGCTGACTTCAGCCGCGTTTGCGGAGCTGCGCTTCGAGCTCCGCGATGCGTCTGTCTTTCTCGTCGAGCAACTCCTTCACCTGCTCTGCCTCGAGCAACACGGGGATGTATTTGGGACAGTTCGCGTCCCACGTGGCGACGTCGATGACGATGGCGCGCTCAGGTTTGCCGCCGCCGGGCATCGCCAGCCTCGCGAGCAACGCCGGGTCATCTTCGATGACCTTCGCGGTGCCCCACACCTTCACGCGCTGCCGGTGCGCGTAGTCCATCAAGAACAGACACACCTTCGGGTTGTCGGCGAGGTTGCCGACGGAGATGTACTGCCGGTTGCCACCGACATCGGCGAACGCGAGCGTGCGTGGCCCGAGCACGTGGAGGAAACCGCGCGGCCCGCCGCGATGCTGAATGTACGGCTGGCCTTCGAGGTTGCTGGTGGCCAGGTAGAAGCTGCGCTGCCCCGCGATGAAGTCGGCGAGGTTCTCGTCGAGCTCCGTCGCCCAGCCTCCTGACTGTTCCATTCGCTCGTACGCGCGGCGCGAACCCTTCTGCCGCTGGATTTCCTTCACCGTCGGGGTGAACGCGATGTCGCTGGGCGTCGTCAGCTTCGGAGGCAGGGCCGTCATGCCTCCAAGGTAGGCATTTCAAATGGTCGCAACAATCTGCGCATTTGACAGGAGTCCATTGCAAAAATAGCAATGGTGGATGGACCGCCTGCAGGCGATGAATGCGTTCGTGACCGTGGCTGACCTGCGTGGGTTCGCGCCGGCCTCGAGAAAGTTGAAGCTCTCGCCGTCGGTGGTGACGCGACTGGTCGCGGGGTTGGAAGAGCGGCTCTCGACGCGGCTGTTGCAGCGCACCACGCGCACCGTGCGGCTCACCGATGCGGGCTCGCGCTATCTCGAACGCGCGCGGCGCGTGCTCGCCGACGTCGCCGAAGCAGAAGCGCTCGCGATGGCTGACCGCACCGAACCGAGCGGGCGTTTCGTGGTGTCCGCTCCGCAGGCGTTCGGGCGCCTTCACGTCGCGCCGTTGATGTCGGCGTTCCTCGCGCGCTACCCGCGAGTGAACGGCGAGCTGCTGCTCAGCGATCGCGCGGTCAATCTCGTCGAAGAGGGCGTCGATGCCGCGGTTCGCATCGGCGTGCT
The DNA here is from genome assembly GCA_048498275.1 of Myxococcota bacterium. Classification (GTDB taxonomy): domain Bacteria; phylum Myxococcota; class Myxococcia; order Myxococcales; family Myxococcaceae; genus Archangium_A. Next base: position 1,464 of record JBEHYH010000008.1, read on the forward strand.
GGCGGACTCGTCGGTGGTGGCGCGCTCCGTGGGTGAGACGCGTCGCGTGGTGGTGGCCGCTCCGAGATACCTCGAGCGGCACAAGCCGATACGCCGGCCGGACATGCTCGCCGGCCATCGGTTGATTCAAATCACCGGGCTCACGCCATCGCCACAGTGGTCATTCACGCGTCGCGGTGCGCAGGTGAGCGTCGACGTCGCGCCGAGCCTCGTGACGAACAGCGCCGACGTCGCCATCGGTCATGCCGTGCTCGGCGGAGGGCTGACGATGGCGCTCGGGTACCAGGTGGCCGACGCGGTGAAGGCGAAGCGCCTGCGCGTGGTGCTCGAAGACTTCGAGCCGGCGCCGCTGCCGATTCACGTGCTGTACCCGTCATCGCGACTGTTGAACGCGCGGGTGAGGGCCTTCATCGATCTGCTCACCAGCACGCGCGACTGGCATTTCACCGGGTTCTGAGCGCTCGTGCTAGGCGCGCACCTCCATGTCGATCGTCGAACTGAAGTCACTCCCCGAAGTGCGCATCGGTGCCATCGGCCCGGTGCTGGTGTCGGTGTGGTTTTCCGAAGCGACGCTCGCCGGCATGAAGGCGATGGGTGACGAGCAGCGAAGACTCGTCGCGACGCACAAGAAGATCAGCACCATCTCGATCGCGGTGCGGATCCCGAAGGCGCCGGGGCCTGAAATCTCCGACTGGCTCAAGCAGAGCGAGAAGGAATTCAAGGGCACCTCGCGCGGCACCATCGTGGTGCTGCTGGAGCGCGGGCTCGCGGCCATCATCGCGCGCAGCTTCATCGCCGCGGCCAGCCTCATCAGCTCCAATACGATGACGGTGGTGAAGTCGTACGACGAAGCGGCCGAACGTCTGCGCTCGCTCCCCGACCAGGTCGCGGAGATCGCCGGCGACCAGCAGCTCGCTGCGAAGCTCGAAGCCTTCGTCTCGAAACGTTGATCGTCACCTCCGGGGGACGCGGCGCGCAGGTGAAGCGATGCCTGATTGCGACGAGTGCTAGCGCGCCTCGGATGATCGTCGAGTTGGTCTCGAACCCGGAAGTGCGCATCGGCCATCACGGGCCGGTGCTGGTGAGCGTCTGGTACGCGCAGGCGTCGTTGGGCGCGCTGCAGTTGCTCGCGGAGCAGCAGCGCACACTCGTCGCGCGCTACGGCACCATCAGCACACTGTCGATCGCGGTGAAGGTGCCGCAGGCGCCCGGCCCCGAAGCCTCGGAGTGGATCAAGCAGACCGACAAGGAATTCAAGGACTCGACGCGCGGCTCGGTGGTCGTGGTGCTGGAGCGCGGGCTCGCGGCCATCATCGTGCGCAGCTTCCTGGCGGCGGCGAGCCTCATCACCACGAACGTGATGCACGTGGTGAAGACCATCGAAGAAGCCGCGGCGAAGGTGCAGTCGTTGCCGGGTCAGCCGCCTGAAATCACCGGCGACACACAGCTCGCGGCGAAGCTCACGACGTTCTCCGCGCGCGCATGAAAAAGCCGACGCTCGCGAGCGTCGGCTTCGTGCTTCACGGCGCGGGAGGCGCTGGTGGAGCCGGCGGCGCGTCAGGCGAGGGCGGTGCCTCACCGTCGGGCGCGGGCGCCGCGAGCTCCATCTTCTCCGTCGCCATGCCGAGCGTCTCCGCGCCGGCCTGCCGCGCGCCATCGAGCGCGGCCACCAGCTTCGCGTAGTTCGCCTGATCGTCGGCGGTGAAGAACACCAGCTTCTCGCCCTTCGGCTTCGCGGCCAGCATGCGCGAGAGCTTCTCGACGTACATGGCCTGGTCGGTCATCTCGTCTTGATTGATCTTCACTGCGCCGGCTTCAGAAATCGAAACCACGAGCTGGTCTTCGGGCAGGTCCTGCTGCTCCTCGACCTTCTCGGAATCAGGCACCTTCACCTCGATGTCCTTCTCGAGGAGCGGCGTGACGACCATGAAGATGATGAGGAGCACCAGCACGACGTCGACCATCGGCGTGATGTTGATGTCGCTCTGGATCGCGCCTGCCTTCACAATCGCAATCTTGCGTCGCTTGTGAGCCATCAGTGCTTGACCTCCTCGACGCCGAGGGCGATCGACTTCGCCCCCGCCTGGCGCGCGAGGTTCATCACCCGGCGCACGTCGTCGAACACCAGCGACTGGTCACCCTTGAGCAGAATGCGCCGCCCGGGTGACGCGATGATCTTCTTGCCGAGCTCCGCCTGAAAGCCCTCGTCATCGAAAGCGTCGCTCTCGATGTAGATGCGCTTGTCGGGCGTGACGGAGATGACGATCGGGTCGGCTGCGCCCTTCTTTTCTTCGTCGACCTTCATCGCCTGCGGCAACTTCACGTCCTTGCCGCGCTGGAGCATGGGCGTCACCACCATGAAGATGATGAGCAGCACCAGCACCACGTCGACCATCGGCGTGATGTTGATGTCGGCTTTGATTCCCTTCTTACCGCCGACTGCCATCGCCATGGCGGTCTCCTCACTTCGCGAAGTGGCGCGTCACGAGGTCGAGGAACTCATTGCTCGACTCGGACAGGTCCACGCTGCGCGCGTCGACCCAGCCCTGGAGGAAGTTGAACGCCACGACCGCGGGGATCGCGACGAGCAGACCGAACGCGGTGGTGATGAGCGCTTCGGAGATGCCGGCCGACACCGTGCCGAGACCGCCAGAGCCGGAGTTCGCCATCTGCTGGAAGGAGTTCACGATGCCCATCGTGGTGCCGAGCAGACCGACGAACGGCGCCGTCGAGCCGACGGTGGCCAGCACGCCGAGGCCGCGCTTGAAGCCCTGCACCTCGCGAGCGGCCTGACGCTCCAGCGCGCGCGCGACCGATTCAATGGCCACGTCTTTATCTGCTGGCGCCGTCTTGAAGGCCACGAGGCCCGCGTTGATGGTGCGGCCGAGGTGACCGGCGTTCTTCGCGAGCGCTTCATTCGCCGCGGCGGCGACGCCACCCGACTCGAAGATCTTCCCCATGCGCGCGGCGAAGGCGACCGACTCAGAACCGCTGCGGAAGAAAGAGATGATGCGCTCGAACGTCACGAGCAGGCTCGCGACCGACATCAACGCCATGGTGATGACGATGCACTTGGCGAACAAGCCCATCGACGCCCAGAGATGACTTAGCGAAAAATCCATTGTGGTGAGGCTCCCAGGAAGGAGGTGGTGGGTGAGCGTTTTGCTAGCCCGTCAGTCGGGCATCTTGAACTGAAAGTTCTGCGTGTAATCGATGCTGATGGGCTTGCCCTGGAACGTGCCGGGCGTGCACTTCATCGATTGCAGCCGCTCGACGACGCGATCAGAAAGATGCGGCAGCGGCTTGATGACGCGGCAGTTCTGCACCGTGCCGTCAACGAGAATCTGGCACTTCACGATCATCATGCCCTGCACGCCCGCCTCGCGAGCGGCCTGCGTGTAGAGGTCGTGCGCGAGCGCCTGCTTGTCGCACTGCGGGCGCGTCATGCCTTCACCGAAGGGGACGATCTCAGTGCCGGTGCCGCCGATGACGCCACCGACCACGCCGCCGACGGTGCCGCCGACGACCCCACCGACCACGCCGCCTTCGACGCCGCCGACCTGACCGCCCTCGACGCCGGCAGGTTGATCTTCCTGCTTCTTCTCGGGCTCCGCCTCCGGTGGCTTCTCCACGGGGATTTCTTTCGGCTGCACGAGCACGTCTTTCTTCGGCTTCTTCTTCTCGACCTTCTTCTCTTCGACCTTCGGCGTCGAAGAGCCGCCGGCGGGCGGGGGAGGCGGCGGCGGAGGAGGCGGTGGCGCGGCGGCGAAAAATTTCACCTCCGGCTCGATCTCCTCGACCTCCTTCGGGCGCGTCGACAAGAAGACGACGAGCGCGAGCAGCGCGACGTGGACCACGACAGAAATGATGACGCCCGTGCCGAAACGGCTGCGCGGCGCATCTCCCTTGTTCAGGACGGCGGCAAACATGCAGGAGGGGTCATAACAAAATCAGATGCTTTGGATCATCTGGCCGTTGACACCGCCCACTCATGCGGCGAGTGTGCGCGGCGCAATTCATCCGATCCTGGAGGGACCCCGTGTTTCCTACAAAGAGGTTGTTCCGGACGCTGCTCATGGCGAGCGCGTTCGTTTCTGCTGTGGCCTCGGCCCAGGGTACGTCCGTTATCACCGGTACGGTGACTGACGCGGCGACCGGCAAGCCTGTTGCCGACGTGGTGGTTACTGCGACGTCTCCCGCGCTGCAGGGCGAAGAGATTTCAGTGACCGACGCGACCGGTACGTATCGTTTCGCATCTTTGCCCCCAGGTGAGTTCCTCCTGCGGCTCGAGAAGGAATCGTACAAGCCGTTCAGCCGACCGGACATCACCATCCGCGTCGACCGCACGGTCCGCGTCAACATCCAGCTCCAGCCGGAGTCGGTGACCGGTGACACGGTCGTCGTCGTCGGCAAGCCGCCCACGGTCGACGTCGGTTCGACGGCGACGGGCGTGAACGTCGGCCGCGAGTTCATCGACAACATCTCCTTCATCCGCCCGAGCGGCACCGGCATCAAGTCGTTCGAGTCGCTGGCCGGCATCGCGCCGCAGTCGGTGGCCGACAACGAGTTCGGCGGCTTCAACATGAACGGCGCCACCTCGTCGGAAAACGGCATCTACATCGACGGTCTGAACTCCAACGACCCGCAGACGGGCTCGAACGGCGCGCAGATGCCCGTCGAGTTCGTGCAGGAAGCCAACATCATCACCGGCGGCTACCAGGCTGAATACGGCCGCGCCGGCGGCGGCATCATCAACGCCGTCACCAAGTCGGGCTCCAACGAGTTCCACGGCGACGTGTGGGTCAACTACACGCCCGGCGTGCTCACGGGTAAGCAGAAGGAAATCGTCAGCGCGGCGAGCTCCATCGCGGTGAAGCACCAGCCGTGGAACACGGTCGACTTCGGCGCCGACATCGGCGGCCCCATCGTCAAGGACAAGCTGTGGTTCTACGTCGGTGTGTCGCCGTCGTTCGTGCGCCGCCTCGACGTGCAGAAGTACTACCTGTCGACGCCCGAGGGCGACGTGACGTCGAACGCCGTGCAGCACAACGGCAAAGACTACGAGGAGCTGCGCTTCGACGATCGCCGCGCCATCACCTACATCGCCAAGCTGACCTACGCGATCAACGACGACCACCGCATCTCGCTGTCGGTCAACGGCGCGAACTCGAACCGCTTCGTTCCCTACGCGTTCGACGGCACGAACTCCGGCTTCACGCAGCCTGACTCGAACAACAACCTGACCCTGAAGTACACGGGCGGTTTCCTCGACCGGAAGTTGCTCGTCGACGTGACGGCGGGCTGGTTCCACCAGACCGCGGCGCCGTACGGCCTGCCGAATGACGGCAGCAAGATTACGGACAACAACAACGGCCGCGGCGGCGCGGGCATCCCCCAGTTCATTCTCTATGCGCCGTACAACCTGCCGGAGTACCGCAACGTGCCGTCTGACGTCGCGGCACAGTGCACGAACTCGGCCGGCGACATTCTGTGCCCGGTCAGCGGCAACGGCGCTTCGTTCGCCATCGGCGGCTACGGCTACATGCAGCAGAACACCAACGACCGCATCGCGGCCGCGGCCAAGGTCAGCTACTTCCTGAACGCGTTGGGTCACCACTCGTTCAAGGGCGGCATCGACTTCGAACACTCCATCTACAGCACCACGAAGGCGTATTCGGGCCTCATCACCGCGCAGGAGCACCCGAGCGGCACGCGCTTCACCGACGTTCGCCGCTTCGGCTACCTCAATGGGCCGGGCCTCGCCGACGTCGCCGACCAGCCCATCGTGAAGGTGACGCCGTCGTTCAATCAGGTCGGCGCCTTCCTTCAGGACTCGTGGGCCATCATGGACGTGGTCACGTTGAACGCCGGCATCCGCTACGACAACCAGGTGTTGTTCAATGGCGATGGGCAGGCCAGCATGGCGCTCAACAACATGTGGTCGCCGCGCGTGGGCGTCATCTACGACCCGACGCAGCAGGGCCGTTCGAAGATCTACGCGAACTTCTCGCGCTACTACCAGAGCATCCCCCTGAACATCGCCGACCGCGCGCTGTCGGGCGAAAATCAGGTGACGCTGAGCCGCCTCGTCGGTGGTGAGTGTGACCCGGCGTCGAAGGCCAACTACAGCAACTACCAGCAGGCCTGTCAGAACTTCCGCGCGTACGGAGACATCTACAACGGTGGCTTCGGCGTGAACCACTACGCGCAGCCCACCGGTCAGGGCCGCAGCCCGATCGACCCGAACCTGCAGGCGCAGGCGAAGGACGAAATCGTGGTCGGCGGCGAGTACGAAATCATCCCCGACCTCCGCGTGGGCGTCAGCTACACGAAGTCGTGGGTCCTCAACATCATCGAAGACCTCTCGAACGACGAAGGCTCGACGTACTTCATCGGTAACCCGGGTCAGGGCATGGCCGCCGACTTCCCGAAGGCGCACCGCGACTACGACGCGGTCACCGTGCTGGCGACGAAGGCGTTCTCCGACGGCTGGGTGGGCCAGGCGAGCTACACGTGGTCCTACCTCCGCGGTAACTGGACCGGCTTCATCGACACCGACTACGGCCAGTCGACCGACCCCGGTTCCACCGCCGCCTTCGACTTGAAGTCGCTGCTCGCGAACAGCTCCGGCCCGCTGCCGGGTGACCGCACGCACGTCATCAAGTTCTACGGCGCGAAGAACTTCCAGGTGACCAACAACTTCGGCCTCCTCATCGGTCTGACGTACGAGGGCAACAGCGGCCAGCCGCTGAGCTACCTCGGCGCTCACCCGCTGTACGGCCCGGGTCTGGCGTTCATCCTGCCGCGTGGCGCCGCGGGTCGCGCTCCGTGGGTGCACAGCTTCAACCTGAAGGCTGGCGCGACCTACAAGTTCACGAAGGACATGACGGTCGGCTTCACGGTCGACATTCTCAACATGTTCAACTTCCAGGCGGCCATCAACCTGGACCAGAACTACACGACCCAGTCGGTGCTGCCGTACACGCCGGCCAAGGGTGAGAACCCGCAGGAGGCCATCTGCGCGGCCGGTGCCTCTGCGGGCCCGAACTGCCCGAGCAAGGTCGTTCTGGTCGACGGCGCGACGCCGTACCTGACCGACGCTGACATCAACAAGAACTTCAAGAACCCGGCTGCCAACGCTGCAGGTAACGCGTTCCAGTCGCCGTTGCAGGTGCGTTTCGGCCTGAAGTTCACCTTCTGAGAGACGAGAGACGACAATGAAACTCCACAACATTCTCGCCCTTGGCAGTTTGACGATCAGCGCCATCACCGTCGGTTCCTGCGCGATTCCGCAGGCGCCGGTCGAGTGCAACACGGCCGCTCCGATGTTCGCGTTCTACACATTGGAGTCTGGTGACGCGACGTCGTCGTGCGGCTCGTACGGCGGCGACTACTTCATGACGCAGCGGTACCTCCCGCCGGGTTCGACGGATGCGCGGCTCGGCATCCTCAACACGGCTGGTGCGCTCACCAGCATCGAAGGCCGCGAAACGACCGACGACCCGGATCTGACGCACGAATCGGCCATCGGCCACTTCAAGACGTTGAGCCCCGACGACACCGGCGTGTGCGATCTGGTGAACGTCACCGACGGCTACGAGACGTACGCGTTGATTCCTGCCGACCCGGGTGACCCGGACGCTGGCGTCGACCCGACGCCCGAAGTTCCGGAGACCAGCATCCGCCAAGCGTACGAAGGCGTGCGCGTGCTGTCGACGGCGCAGATCCCCGGCACGCTGATGGACGGCCACGTCACCATCACGCAAGACGGTTGCACCGCGAAGTACCAGTTCTACGCGGTGTACCCGGTGGTGCCGTGCCAGAGCGACGTCGACTGCGACCCGAACGCCGACCCGGCGAACGGCCGCGTCACGGGCTCGGGCATGAACCCGTACTACTCGCCGCGCTGCCGCTTCCTCGCGCCGGGCACCGTCGCCCCGACGTTCGAGGAGTTCTACGGCATCGAGGTGTCGGACCAGGCGGCCGAGGGTGACCGCTACGGCATCTGCTTCCCGGCTGATGACAAGACCATCGACGCGCTGCTGAGCAAGTAAGCGGGTTCGGTCGAGCAGTTCAAAGCCCTCGGCTCCCCACGGGAGTCGAGGGTTTTTCTTTTGTGCCCGATGTGCGAACTCACCCGCCGCCGTGGCCGACGCGCGAGTGACTCCGTCTTCTTCGATGCCGCAGACGCTCGCGTTGCTCGCGATGACGGCGGTGTGGGGCGCGACCTTCGTCACCGTGAAGGACGCGCTCGACGCGAGCGACACCTTCACCTTCCTCGCGCTGCGGTTCGCGGCGGGTGCCTTCACCGCGGGTCTCCTCGGCGCGCGCTCCGAATGGCGGCGCGTACTGTGGCCCGGAGCCAGACTCGGTGTCTTCCTCTTCGGCGGCTACGCGTTGCAGACGCTGGGCCTCGAGTACACCACGCCGTCGCGCAGCGCCTTCGTCACCGGCCTCACGGTGCTCTTCGTGCCCTTCGTCACCTGGCGCTTCACCCGCGCGCGCCCGCCAATGCGCGCGTTCATCGCGCCGGTGCTGGCGCTCGCGGGCCTGTGGCAGCTCACGCAGATTTCGTTGAATGCGGCGCTGCCCATCGGCGACCTCCTGACGCTCGGCTGCGCGGTGCTCTACGCGTTCCACATTTCACTCACGCCGCGGCTCGGCGCCGGGCTCCCTTCGGTGGCGCTGACGGCGGTTCAACTGGCGGTGGTGTCGGTGCTTTCGGTGCTGTGCCTCCCGTTCGTCGAAACGCGCTTCGCGCCGACGCCGTCGTACTGGGGCGCGGTGCTCTTCACGGGTGTCGTCGCGAGCGCGGTCGCCATCAGCGTTCAGGTCTGGGCGCAGAAGCACATGAGCGCGACCCGCGCGGCCGTCATCTATTCGCTGGAGCCGGTGTTCGCGTTGCTCTGGGCGGCGGTGTGCGGCCTCGGCTTTCCGGCTGGGCACGAGCTGGTCGGCGGCGCGTTCATGCTGCTGGCGGTGCTGGTCTCGGAGGTCCCGCAACCGTTCGGGCGCTCGCGGGTTGAACCGGCATGAGCGCAAAACTGATGCTGTTGTCGTTGTGCGTCGCGGGCGTTTCATTCGCGCAGGTGCGCAGAGCGGGCGAGACGGTGCGTGACGTGCGTGCGGTGAACACCGACCGGCGTGAGAAGCGCGACGACTTTCATGACGCGGAGCGATGGAACGCCGTGAGCACGCGTTTCGAAGCCGCGCGGCTCGCGAGCAATCTCCCCGCGCTGGCGGCGCTCGACGCCGAGATTCGCGGGCTGCTCGGGCAGGAGCTCCGCGAAGGCCGGGCCGAGCAGGCGCGCGACGGCGCGGAGCTTCGTCAGGACAATCGCGAGCTCCGCCGTGACCCGGTGGTGTCGCGTTCAGCGCGTGATGATCGCCGCGACCGCCGTGATGACGTGCGCGACGCGAAGGTGGAGGCGAACTCCAACGCGCGAATCGCGGCCATCGACGCGCAGTTCGCCGCGCTCGCCGGCCGGTATGACCCGGTGAGCCTCAATCAGCGGCGCGCGCTCATCAACGAACTCGTCGCACTCGCTCGTCAGGAGCTCCGGCAGGACACGCGCGAGCAGCGTGAGGATCGCCGTGAGCTTCGCGAGCCGTGACGCGCTGGCGCGAGTGCATGCGTCGGTTTCATCGTCTCGAAGGTGAGCAACGTGAAGATCGCCGCGAGCGTCGCGAGCCGAAACGCGCCGCCGCTGCCGCGAGTGCATGCGTTGGTTCACCGGCTCGAAAGTGAGCAACGTGAAGATCGCCGTGAGCGTCGCGAGCCGAAACGCGCCGCCGCTGCCGCGAGTGCATGCGTTGGTTCACCGGCTCGAAAGTGAGCAACGTAAAGAATCGCCGTGAGCTCCCGCGAGCCGTAGCGCACGACCGCTGCCGCGAGTGAATGCGGTGGTTTCACCGTCTCGAAGGTGAGCAACATGAAGGTCGCCGTGAGCGTCGCGAGCCGAAACGCGCCGTCGCTGCCGTGAGTGCATGCGGTGGTTTCACCGTCTCGAAGGTGAGCATCGTGAGTTCCCGCGAGCCGTAACGCACGACCGCTGCCGCGATCGGTTTCACCGTCTCGAAGGTGAGCAACGTGAAGATCGCCGTGAGTTCCCGTGAGTCGTAGCGCACGACCGCTGCCGCGAGTGCATGCGTTGGTTCGCTGTCTCGAAGGTCTCCAACGTGAGCGCGCTCGTAACGCGCAAAAAAACCATCAAGGCGACGCGAAGCCGATGAATGAAGGTGCTTCATCGAAGGCACGGCGAACGCAGCGCAGGCTTGGCCGACTCTTCGAAAGGCTCAGCGGCGAAGCCGGTAGCGGCAGGGGCCGGCGACGGGCGGGAGCTCCGCGTAAGTGAAATCAGTTCGGCCGCAGCTTGAGCTGTTGGCGCGAAGTGGAGAGGCCAGCGGGCAGCGACTCGGCGGCCACGCCATGAGTCATCGCCCCCATCGAGGAACACCAGCTCGAGTGAACCCGGGGTCGAAAAAAAACGAAAACGCCTCCGGGGAGGAGGCGCTCGTCGCTGCATCATTTCAAAAGTTACTCAGCCCACGTTCAGCGTGAAGTGCCCGCCATTGCGGTTCAATTCAGCGCGCATGTCTTCGCGGAACCGGCGCTGCGTCGCCGCGTCACCCACGATGCCGATGCAACCCGAGGTGCCCGCGCTGCCGCCGTCAGGGTGGATGCGGAGCAGCTTGCGCGTGCCGCCGACGCGCGAATCGTATTTGTCGGAGAGCGCGAAGGAGTACCCGACGCCGCCGACCACCATGCCGGGCGTATTGCGGCTCCACATGTGCGCGGTGACGTCGTAGCTGCCGGCCGGGAGGTTGCCGCGGTTGTGCCCGCCGCTGCGGAAGTTGTACGTGTGACCGTTCACGGTGACGCGGCCCTCGACCATCTGCGAGAGCTGCCCCTTCTTGGTCACCTTGTCGAACGTCGCCGACAGGTTGCCTGCGCTGCTGCGCGGAGGCGGCGTGGAGTTGGTGGTCGACGGCTCGAAACCATCACGCAGCGCGGTGAGCGTCTGCGTGCCGGCGAGGCCGTCGACCTGGAGCCCCTTCGCCTTCTGAAACGCTTTGACCGCGGCGGCCGTGTTGCTGCCGAACTCGCCGTCGACTCCCTTGGGGTCAAACCCAGCCGACTTGAGCTGCTGCTGGAGCTGCTTGACCGCGTTGCCACTGGAGCCGATGCGAAGCGTCGTCATGAGGTGAGTCTCCTTGAAGTGAGCACAACTGCCTCATTGTCGTACCCACACTCACGGAGTTGCTTCCCCTTCAGAACTTCACGTCGCCGGGCCCGAGGATGATGGCCGGCTGGGCTTCGTACGAGACGCCCAGCTTCGCCGGAGGAGGCGGATCATTCGGGAGCACCGCGACGGCCTTCACCGCGACCGACGCGGGTTGCCGGTTGTCGATCTGCGCCTTGAGCGAGGTGAGCGAATCGCCGTCGAGCTCGACGACGTGCGGCAGGTTCGCGAGGTCGGTCTTCGTGGCCACCTGCTGGCCGTTGACGATGAGGTTCGCCGACGTGACCTGCGTCGTGAGGCTCAACGTGCCGCCGTTGCCGTCGGTGAAGTCGAGCTTCTTGATGTTCAGCTCGATGCGCTTCACGAGGTACGCGGCGCCCTTGAACTCGGGGATGCTCTGGTAGTCGCTGGCCTGCAGCACCTGCACCGTGCTGTCGAACGAGAACTGACAGCCACCGGTCACCGGCGAGGTGTGCACCGTGTAGTCACCCTCCGTCAGCGTGTCGCCGCACGTGTACGTGCCGAGGTCGACCGTCGTCGAGCCGCTCACCGAGGGCACGCCCTTGGTCTCGTCGATGCGCAACTCCGCCGCGCTGCACGCAGTGAGCACCATCGCCAGGGGAATGAGAATTCGTCGCAACATGTGTTCTCCACTTCGGGAATGTGAGGGTGAAAAATTCCAGCGGCTCGTAGGTGTTCGGCCCCGCGCTTCACATTCAAGCTGTTTCCGGCCGCGTCTGTCAGCCTCTTCGGCGCATCTTTCATGCGCCAGCGTTCGGAGGCAGTCTGGGCACCGACGTGAGCACGTATCGCATTCTGCGCAAGACCAGTTGGGCTGGCCTTGGCGAGAACTACAGCGGCCTGGGCCCCGCCGGCGAGAGCGTGTTTCTCAAGCGCCTGCCCGGGGTGCCCGCGCAGCTCGCGGTGCGCATCGCCGTCGAGAACGCGCATGTGTTGCCGGCGCGCGATGAGCAGGGCTCGTGGCTCATCACGCCCGGCACTGAAGGTGAATCGTTGCGTTGGGTGCTGACTGCGCTCGCGCGCGCCGGTGGTTTCTTGAAGCCCAACGAAGGGCTCTCGGTCGTCGAACGCGCGGCCGCGGCGCTCGCGGCGTTGCATCAGCGCGGGCTGGTGCACGGCGAGGTCTGCGCGGCGACGGTCTTCATTTCTGCGAGCGGCGAGGTCTCGCTTTCAGACCTCGGGGTCGCCGCGGGGCTCGGGGTGCAGGCGGGCAACGGGCCGTACCGAAGTGACGCGAGCGCGCTGGCACCCGAATCACTCTCGAGCCCGCTCACCGCGCAGAGCGACGTCTTTCAGCTCGGCGCGTTGCTCTACGAGATGTCGATGGGCAAGCCGCTCTTCACGGGGGGCACCGCGGCGCAGGTGTGCCTCGAAGCCGCGTCGTGGCCGGGCTTGTCGCGCGACAAGGTGAAGCACGTGCCGGAGCCGTGGCAATCGCTGCTGCTCTCGATGTTGGCGCGCGACCCCGCGGGCCGGCCGACGTCGCACGAAGTCGCGCAGGTGCTCGCGCGCGCGATGGAGCAACACGGCTGGCACGCCGAGCAACACGTCGAACCGCTCTTCACGCGCGCGGGGGCGGGGCGGCCACTTCATTTCTCGGGCGAGGGGCAGCCCGTGGAGCTCGAGCTGCTGGCGACGCCTTCGCCCTCGACGCGCGTGGTGACGCCGTCGTCTTCGGTGCCACGCACCACGCCGGTGCCGCTCGGGCGCGTCGCGACGCGGAAGATGTCGCGTGAAGCGCTCGCCGCGGTGCGCGCTGAAGACGTCGCGGCCGCGCCGCCTCCGAGCGGTGAAGAGCCGCTCGATGCGCGCGTGGTTCGACTGTTGGCCGAGCGCGGTTCGTTGACGCCCGCGCAGGCGCAGCAGGTGAAGGAAGCGGCGCTGCGCTTCCGCGTGCCGCAGACCGACGCGTTGTGGCGGCTGGGGTTGTGTGACGAAGACACCGTCGTCGCGGTGCTCGCCGAGCTCACGAAGACGCCTTCGATGACCGCGAAGCGCGTGCTCGAGCAGATCCCCGGGCCGGAGGCGCTCTCGCTCATCTCCGCGGAGGTCTCGCGTCGCGCCCGCGCGGTGCCGCTGGGGCTCAAGGGCGGAGCGCAACTTCTGGTTGCGATGGCCGACCCGCTCGACGCGGAGGCCATCAACGAGCTCAAGCTCGCCATCGGCGACAAGAACCTCGTCACCTTCCGCGCGGGGCCGAAGGCGTTGGCGCAGTGCCGCGCGCGGCTCTACGGAGAATCGCTCGCCGAACCCGCGCCCGACCTCGTACCCGGCGTCGTCGCCGGCACGCCGATGTCGTCGGAGCTCTCGTCGCGCGCCATCGAGACCCTGTTCAGGATGTGCGGCCCGCGCGGCGCGCAGGCGCAGTCGCTCGTGGCGTTGACTGAATCACTCGCGCGGCTGCTCGACACCGCGGTGGAGACTCCGCGCACCGTGGCGCAGGCGCTCGCCGCCGCGGCCCTCGAGAAGAACCGCAACCCGTGGGACGTGCCGCGGCTCGCCGAGCTGCAGGACGCGCTCGGTTTCGGGAGCGAAGCGGAGAGCTTCGCCGAGGCCATCTCCGCGTTCCCCTCGCGAATCCCCGATGACGGAGCCACGCGTGCGGTGGTGCTCGCGTTCGCGTTCGCCGCCGCGGCGCAAGACGCGAAGCCGACGGGCAGCCGCCTCGGAGGCGCGCTCGGCGGTTTCAAGACGCGCGCCCAGTTGCCGCCGGAGCTCTTCGAAGCGCTGATGCGCGCGTTGAGTTGATCAGCGCAACGGCTTCGCGACCTCGCCCTCGCCGGGGCGTCGAACGCCGGGAAACTCCGGCCAGCCGGGTGACAGTGCGAGTCCGTAGCGCATTGCCGCGAACGCAAGGAGGCGCGCGACGCAGCTCGAGGTTGCGCTAAGCGAAGCGCATGCGCTTCTCGCTGCTGGCATTTTTCGTGTTGTGCGCGTGTGACTCGCCGGGCGTCGCGAAGATGGACTTTCGCCGCACGACTCCGCCGAGTGCGGGCGGCACCTGGGTCGCGAAGTTCAACGACCAGACCGTGACCGAGAACGAAATCGCCGCGCGCTTCGCCGAGATGAACCCGTATGCGCGCGCGCGTTTTCAAACCGTCGAGCAGCGCGCCGACTACGTCGAGGGCATCGCGCGTTTCGAATTGCTGTCGCAGGAGGCGCTCCGCCGCGGGCTCCAGAACGACCCGGAGGTCATCGACGCCGCGCGCCGCGTGATGGTGCAGCAGTTGTTGAAGCGGGAGCTCGAAGACTCGACGAGCGTCACCGACGAGCAGGTGGCCGCGTACTACAAGGCGCACCAGAGCGACTACGTGAAGCCGGCGATGGTGCGGCTGACGTTGATCTCCGTGAGCCCCGAGCAGTCACAGATGGTGCTGAACGCGGTGAACCAGCTCAACCCGCTCGACGCGGCCGGTTTCGGCAAGCTGGCGCGCGCGTATTCGCTCGATGAACAGAGCAAGGCGCTCGACGGCGATTTGAGATTCCTCACTGACGAGGAGCTCACCGCGCGCTTCGGCGCTGAAGTGACCGCAGCCGCCTCGAAGCTGGTGCGCATCGGCGACGTCAGCCCGTACATCGAGACGCCGAAGGGCACGTTCATCGTCAAGCTCGCGGGCCGGCAGCTCGCGCTCGACCTGACGCTCGAGCAGGCGAAGCCCGGCATTCAGCAGTTGCTCGCCAACGAGACGAAACAGGAGCGCTTCCGCGTGCTGCTGGAGCGCCTCAAGAAGGACTCGAAGTACGAGGTGAACCTCCCGGCGCTCGCGGGCATGAACATCGACGTGAAGGCGCCGGCGACGTCACCGAGTGGCCCCGCTCCCGGCTTCATTCCCGCGCCGCAGCCCACCCGGTAGTGGTACGTGTGCCGCATGCCGCGTCTGCTGATCATCTCGTCGCTGCTGGTGCTGGCCGCCTGTCGCGGTGAGCCCAAGCCGAAGCAAGACCCGACGGTCATCGCCAGCGTCAACAGCGAGGTCATCACCCGCGCCGAATACGAACGGCTGCTCTCGCGTGAGACGCAGGCGATGGAGGGCACCGGCCCCCGCACGCCGGAGCAGATCGAGCCCTACAAGCAGGCGTTGCTCGAGACGCTCGTCGAACGTGCCCTGCTGCTGCAGGCCGCGCGCGCCGCGCAGATTCAGGCGACGGCTGAAGAGGTCGATCGCCGCGTGCTCGCGCTGTCGTCTGAATACCCCGCGGGCACGTTCGATGACGCGCTGGCGAAGAGCGGCACGTCACGCGCCGCGCTGACGCGCACCACGCGCGAACAGCTCACGATCGAGAAGTTGCTCGCGCAGCAGGTGCACGCGCGCGTCGCCGTCACCGAGGAGCAGATTCGCCGCTACTACGACGAACACACCGCCGATTTCGAGGAGCCGGAGCAGGTGCACGCGCAGCAGATCGTCGTGAAGGGCCTCGATGAAGCCAAGCGCGTGCAGCAGCAGCTCTGGCAGGGGAAGAAGTTCGCCGACCTCGCGATGCGCTACTCGCTGTCGCCTGACGCGCGCGTCGGTGGCGACCTCGGGTTCTTCGCGCGCGGCACGATGCCGCCGGCGTTCGATGACGTGGTCTTCAAGCTGAACGTCGGCGGCACCAGCGACGTGGTGACGACCGACTACGGCTTTCATCTCTTCCGCGTGCTCGAGAAGAAGCCGGCGCGCAAACGTGAGCTCAACGAGGTGCGCGGCCTCATCGAAGAGCGGCTGCTGTCGGAGCTGCGCGCGGTGGCGCAGAAGAAGTACGTCGAAGACCTCCGCAAGAAGGCCAGCGTCGTGGTGAACGAGGAGACGCTGCAGGCCGTCACCGGCCACACCACGCCGGCTCAGTCGCCCGAGCCGTGAAGTGACGTGGTGAAGAACTGCGCCGCGAAGCGCAACGCGAGCAGCCCCAGCAACAGCGAGAGAAACACGATGAAGGTGCGGCGGTCGCCGGGCTCGGGCGGGGGGCGAAGCCATCGGCGTGCCAGCAGACCGGCGCTGGCGATGGCGCCCATCGGTGACGCGGCGATGAGCGACGCAAAGAGCCCCGTGGTGCCGAGAATCAACGCTCGTCGAGGCGAAAGGCACGCGAGCGCGCGATTGCCGTCGAGCTGCCACACGGGGATGAGGTTGAACAGATTGATCTCCGCGACGAGCACGGCCGCGCCGGTGAGCCACGGTTGATGCAACGCGATTCCCGCGATGAGCAGCGCGATACCGGTGGCGCCGCCCCAGAGGGGCCCTGAGAGCGCGACGTCGCCGATGGCCGAGAGACTGCGCGGGTAGTGCGCTCCGCGAACGAACGCGCCGAAGCCGGGTACGAACATCGGCGCGGTGACCGCGATGCCGTAACGGCGAAACGCGAAGGTGTGACCCATCTCGTGCACGTAGATGCTGCCGAGCACCACGAGCCCGAGCGCCATGCCGGTGCTGCCATCGCGCCACAGCGACGCGGAGATGAAGAAGGTGAGCAGCGTGGGCAGCTTGAGCAGGCCCGCGAGGAGGAACTTGCCCTTGGTGAGCAACGCGACGACCGCGGCGGTGGTGCCCGCGGCGAAGCCTCCGCCCGGCTTGCCGGGCTTCTTCGCGCCCGCTCTCGGTTCGAGCGCACCGATGCGTTCACGAAGCGCGATCGCCTGCGTGGAGGTGTGCGGGAGCAACGGCTCCATTTCGCGGAGCTTGCCGAGCGCGCCCACGAGGTCGCCCGCGCGCTCGAGCGCGTCGGCTTCACGTGAGAGCGCCGTCAGCTTTTCAGCGTGAAAGAGCGCGAAGCATTTCGGGCACGCGACGAACTGCGCGGGCGCAGATGTTCCACATCGCGGGCAGATCTGCATCGTCACGGCGCGGGCGCGGCTTCGACCGGTGACGGCGCGGCGATGGCAAACGGCCCCGCCACGGGGATCACGACGCCGGCGGTCTCACGCCACGCGCGCCAGACACCGAACCCGAGAATCAGGATGCTGATGACATTGAGCTCGCCGGTGAACGGCATCACCAGGGAAATGACGGGCGCGATGATGGCGACGACGATGGGGTCGTGCGAGCCGCTCTCTTGCGCGCCCTTGATGATGGTCGGCACGAACGCTTCCATGCACCACACGTACGTGAGGAGCGACGCCATCACCTGATACGCGCGCCCGCCGCGGCCATCGCTGCCGCGCATCACCGCGCGGCCGATGAACCAGCCGATGCCGATGGTGATGAGCGCGAGCTCGTAGCCGGTGGCGTAGATGATGGCGCCGTAGCCGATGGCTCCGAGCAGGCCGGCGCCGTTGCCGAGCGCGAAGGCCTTGAGCCCGCGGATGAAGCCGCCTTCTTTCGGAGGCCCCGCGCGCAGTTGCGCCGCGCAGTTCGCGCAGACGGGAGAGTTCCCGGCGGTCCAGTACTCGGTCTCCAGCGGCCGGCGGCACGCCGCGCACGTCAACTGTGGAGCTGGCGCCGCGCCCTCGAACCGCGCTTCCGTGAAGTCCATGGCGGTGGTGCAAACCATGCAGAGCGCCGGGCGGGCAATGTATGACTGAATCGTAAAAACGGATGATGTGAATCGCGTTCATCGCATTTGAAGATGGGTTGGTTTGCGGCAGAACCCGCGCATGTTTCTTCAGATCGCCGGTGGCCCCGCGTTCACGCCTGCTCGTCTTGCCCGTCGTCTCTCGCGCATCGTTGGCGCGACCGACGGCTCGGCGACGTTCATGCACTTCGTTCAGCTCGAACGCGCGTTGAGTGATGCCGAGCTCGAGAAGCTGCGCGCGCTGCTGACGTATGGAGCGACGCTGCCGCCGAAGAAGGTCGACGGCCGCATGTTCGTCGTCGTTCCGCGCATCGGGACGGTCTCTCCGTGGGCTTCGAAGGCGACCGACATCGCGCGCAACTGTGGTCTCGACGCGGTGAAGCGCATCGAGCGCGGCATCGTGTGGGCGCTGGCCGGTGACGTCGGTGCGCGGCCCGCGATTTTCGATCGCATGACGGAGTCGCTGCTCGGCTCGCTCGACGACGCGACGACGTTGTTCGACACGCAGTCGCCGCGCCCGCTCGCGACGATTCCGCTGAGCACGTTGAAGGAAGCGAACTCGCGGCTCGGGCTCGCGCTCGCGCCTGACGAAATCGAATACCTCACCGACGCGTTCACGAAGTTGGGCCGCGACCCGAACGACATCGAGTTGATGATGTTCGCGCAGGCCAACAGCGAGCACTGCCGCCACAAGATCTTCAACGCGAAGTTCATCATCGACGGCGTGGAGCAGGCTGACTCGCTGTTCCGCATGATCCGCCGCTCGACCGAAGCGAGCCCCGCGGGCGTCTTGTCTGCGTACAAAGACAACGCGTCGGTCATCGAGGGCAAGACGGCCGGGCGTTTCTTCTCGAACCCCGACGACGGTGAATACGCCGCGCATCAAGAACCGGTGCACGTGTTGATGAAGGTCGAGACCCACAATCACCCGACCGCCGTGGCTCCGTGGGCGGGCGCGTCGACCGGCAGCGGTGGAGAGATTCGCGATGAAGGCGCGACGGGCCGCGGCTCGAAGCCGAAGGCGGGGCTCGTCGGCTTTTCAGTTTCGAACCTGAAGATCCCCGGAGCCGTGCGCGAGTGGGAAGCCGACCACGGCAAGCCCGCGCGCATCGCGTCGGCGTTCGACATCATGATGGAGGGACCACTCGGCGCAGCGGCGTTCAACAACGAGTTCGGCCGGCCCGCGCTCACCGGCTACTTCCGCACGTTCGAGCAGGAACACGATGGGGCGCTGCGCGGGTACCACAAGCCCATCATGATCGCCGGCGGGCTCGGCAACATCCGCCCGCAGCACGTGCAGAAGGGCGAGATTCCGGCCGGCGCGGCGCTCGTCGTGCTCGGCGGCCCGGCGATGTTGATCGGCCTCGGTGGCGGCGCGGCGTCGTCGGTCGCGTCGGGCGCATCGCAGGAGGATTTGGATTTCGCGTCGGTGCAGCGTGACAACGCGGAGATGGAGCGCCGCTGTCAGGAGGTCATCGATCGCTGCTGCGCGCTCGGTGAGGCGAGCCCCATCGTTTCGATTCACGACGTCGGCGCGGGCGGTTTGTCGAACGCGCTCCCCGAGTTGGTGCATGAGAGCAGACGCGGCGCGAACTTCGAGCTGCGCAAGGTGCCGAGCGATGAACCCGGAATGTCGCCGCTCGAGCTGTGGTGCAACGAGAGCCAGGAGCGCTACGTGCTCGCGATCGCGGCCGATGCGTTGCCGCGCTTCGAGCAGTTCTGCCGGCGAGAACGCGCCCCGTTCGCGGTGCTGGGTCACGCGACCGACGACGGCCTGCTGAAGGTCGACGACGCACACTTCCACAACGCGCCGATTGAGCTGCCGCTCGAGGTGTTGCTCGGGAAACCGCCGCGCATGACGCGTGACGTGAAGCGCGTCGCGACGAAGGCGAGCGCGCTGCCTCCGATGGAATTGAAGGAGGCGATTCGGCGCGTGCTGTTGCTGCCGTCGGTCGGCGACAAGTCGTTCCTGGTGACGATTGGAGACCGCTCCGTCACCGGGCTGGTGGCGCGCGACCAGATGGTCGGCCCGCTGCAGGTGCCCGTCGCCGACGTCGCGGTGACGCAGTCGAGCTACGACGTGCTGCACGGCGAGGCGATGGCGATGGGTGAACGCACGCCGCTCGCGGTGTTGAACGCGGCTGCCTCCGCGCGCATGGCCGTGGGCGAAGCGCTCACCAACCTCGCGGCGGCGCGCGTCGAGAAGCTGGGCGACGTGAAGCTGTCTGCGAACTGGATGGCGGCTGCCGGTTCGCCCGGCGAAGACGCGCGGCTCTACGACGCGGTGAAGGCGGTCGGCGCTGAGCTGTGTCCCGCGCTCGGTATCGCGATCCCCGTCGGTAAAGACTCGATGTCGATGCGCACCGTGTGGGACGGCAAGTCGGTCACCGCCCCGGTGTCGCTCATCGTGAGCGCGTTCGCTCCGGTGGCCGATGTGACGAAGACACTGACGCCGGAGCTGCGGCTCGATGTCGGGCCGACGGAGCTCGTGCTGTTCGATCTCGGCGGCGGCAAGAACCGCCTCGGCGGGAGCGCGCTCGCGCAGGTGTTCAATTCGCTCGGTGAAGAGACGCCCGATGTCGATTCCCCGGAGACGTTGAAGAACTTCTTCGCGCTCGTGCAGTCGCTGAACGCGGAAGGGACCTTGCTCGCGTACCACGACCGCTCTGATGGCGGCGCGTTCGTAGCCGCGCTCGAGATGGCGTTCGCGTCGCGCTGCGGTCTTTCGCTGGTGAACACGGAGCTCGCGCAGCTCTTCACTGAAGAGCTCGGCGCCGTCGTGCAGGTGCGCGCGAACGATGTCGAGGCGGTGCTGACGAGAGCAGCGGCTGCTGGTGTCGCTGCTCTCAAGCTTGGCGTTCCGACGACTGATGATCGCGTCACCATCGCCGACGTCTTCTCTTCCACGCGCACCGGGTTGCGCGCGCTCTGGAGCGACACCACGTGGCGCATGCATCGAATGCGCGATGACGAAGCGTGCGCCGATTCAGAACACGCGCTGCGCACCGACGCGGCGTTCACCGGCCTCACCGCGAAGGTGGGCTTCGACTTCACGCCGCGCAAGGTCCCCGCGAGCCGCCCGCGCGTCGCGATTCTGCGAGAGCAGGGCGTCAACGGTCACGTCGAGATGGCGCAGGCGTTCACGCGCGCGGGGTTCACCGCCATCGACGTGCACATGAGCGACCTGCTCGAAGGCCGCTTTGATTTGTCTTCTTTCCGCGGGCTCGCGGCGTGCGGTGGGTTCTCGTACGGCGACGTGCTCGGCGCCGGCGGCGGCTGGGCGCGCTCAGTTCTGTACAACCCGCGCGCTCGTACTGTCTTTGCCGACTTCTTCTCGCGGCCTGACACCTTCTCGCTCGGCGTGTGCAACGGCTGTCAGATGCTCTCGCAGCTCAAAGAGCTGATTCCCGGCGCCGGTGCCTGGCCGCGCTTCGTGCGCAACAAGTCGGAGCAGTTCGAGGCACGTCTGCTCAACGTGCGCATCGAGAAGTCGCCGTCGATTCTGTTCGCCGGAATGGAGGGCAGCGTGTTGCCCATCGCGGTCGCGCACGGCGAAGGCCGCGTCGAAGGTGGCGGCGAGTTCATCGTGTCCGCGAGGTTCGCTGATTCGAAGGGTGAACCGACCGAGCGTTTCCCGCTCAACCCGAACGGCAGCGCCGGCGGCGTCACGGCGCTCACCACGCCCGATGGCCGCGCGACGATTCTGATGCCGCACCCCGAGCGTGTGATTCGCAGCGCGCAGCTCTCGTGGCACCCGCGCGAATGGAGCGTCGATTCTCCGTGGCTGCGCTTCTTCGAGAACGCGCGCGCGTTCTGCGGTTAGTCGCAGCCGGCGTCGGGCATCGCGTCGATCCACTGCTGCAGCAGCTCCGCGCCTTCGTCGTGGCGGAGCGTGCGGCCGATCTGCGGCATCATTTTCCCCGACTCCTCCGTCTGCATGCGGAACCAGAGAATCGACTCGTCGTGATGCCCGGGTTGGATGTCGTAGGTGCCGCCCGCTCCCGCGCCCGCCGAGCCCGGCCGCTTGCACACGCCGAGGTGATACGGGTCGGTGTTGGCGAAGTTGAGGAACAACTGACTCGTCCTGCCCGCCGTTGAATTCGGCCGGTGACAGTGCCCGCAGTTGATTTCCAGATACGTGCGCGCGCGTTCGTCGAGCGAACCATCATTCACATCGAACGCATCCGGCAGCCGCGGCCAGCCACCATCAGGCGGCAGCCCATCGAGCAGCCCTTCATCAGCGAGATACGCGAGCTGATTCTCATCACCTCCGCCGTAGTCGTGCGCGCGATTGAGGTAGCGCACCTTCACGCCGATCGGCCGCATGATCTGCGTGCCCGCGTCATCGAGCGTGTGATGACACTGCAGACACTGATTGCGCGACGGCACGAGGTAGCTGAACGAACGCGAGCCGCCGTCTTCTTGAATGAACGTCAACGGCACCACCTGCCCGCCGACGCGCTTCACGGCGTCGGTCTTCTGCGCGTTCCACACGAACGGGTACGCCTCCCAGCCCGTCGGTTGATGAATGAGCAGACGCGTCTCGACCACGTTCACGTTCTCATCGGGCACGCGGAGGTCGGCGGCGAACGAGAAGGTCTTCGAGATGATGGTGCCGACCGGCAAATCCAACACATCGTCGGTGTTGTACAGAGCTGTGGAACCCGGAGGGATTCGCAGCGTGCGCTGCTTGAGCGCGTAGTCGGAGAACAGCGCGGTCGTGAGCTGGTATTCGACGTTGCCGGGCGCGGTCGTCAGATGCCCGGCGTCATCGGGGCCCGAGGTGAAGAGCCCGAACTCCGAGAGATTGTCGAACACCGTCACCGACGCATCAGGCGTCCCCGAGTCCTGAATTCCGGAATCGCGATTCCCAGAATCAGGAACACCTGAATCGACTTCGCCGGCGTCTTCGGTCACACCCGCGTCGTGGCCCGCGTCAGACGAGCCCGATGGAGGCGAAGAACAACCCACCGCCGCGAAGCACATCGCGGCGGTGAGCAGACGGAGACGCGCGGTCCGCATGGGTTACGGCGTGTAACCGGCGTCGATGGAGATGCCGGTGCAGTTGAACGGCGTGGTGTTGTTCGCGTAGCGCGAGGTCGTGCCCCACGCGTCGGCGAGCGCGCCGGCATCACCAGTCGCCTGGAACGTGATGAGGTACGGAAGCGACGCGGGGAAGTTGAGGTTCGCGACGGCGTACGGCTGACCCGCATCGAGCTCGTTGTTGTTGAAGCAGAGGTCGATGGGGTTGGCGCCACCGTCAGTGTCGACGCCGTCCCAGAAGAGCGGCTCGACGTACGGCACCTGCGCCGTCGCTTCGCCGAAGCCATACAGGGCGCCGATAAACACGCCGAGAACGCGATTGCTGTTCGGGTCTGCATCGACGTTGTCGCCGCTCTGGCCCATGAACACGTTGTCGTGCACGTAGATGTCGCTGATGGCCCAGTTGCCGATGCTCCACGGAGCCGGGTCGAAGGCGGTGATGCTCAGACCGCTGATGACCGCGAAGTCGACGCTGTTGTTGTTGAGCCAGGTGTTGGCGAAGAACTCCACGCGACGCGACGCCATCACGAAGCTGCCGGTGCCCGCGGGCACCTGCGACACCGTGCTCGACGATGAATTCACCGACGCGAAGTTCGCGCGGTTGTTGTTGCGCACGGTGTTGTGGTGCACGCGGATGTCGGTGCCCGCGACGGGGTTGCTCGGCAGGTCGAAGACCACCAGGCCCGTCGTGTTGTCTTCAGCGAGGTTGCCGTAGACGTCGGCGAAGCGCGTGTTCTCGATCTCGATGCCGGCGACGTTCTTCTTCGCGATGCAGTTGCGCACCGTCACGAACGTCGTCTGGCCCACGTAGATGCCGGCGTCGGCCGCGTTGTACGACTCGCAGTCTTCCATCAGCACGTGCGTGGAGCTCACCGGGTAGAGGCCGTACGCGCCGTTGGTGGTCGCGTTCTCCGTCGCCCATTCGGTGCGCACGCGGCGCAGAATCACGCCGTCGGAGTTCTCGACGCGCAGCGCGTCTTTCTTCGCGTTCCAGATCGCGAGGTCTTCGACGATGAGGTTGTTGGCGACGATGTCGACGCCGTTGGAGTTGGACACCGCGTTGCTGAAGTCGAGCACCGTCGAGGAGCCGGTGCCGGTCGCTTCACCCTGCACGCCCTTGCCGGCGCCGCGCAGCGTGAACGTCGAGAGCGTGCCCGCGTTCTGCGAGCGAATCGTGAGCGAGTTGTCGAAGTGGTACGTGCCCGCGCCGAGAACGATGGTGGTGCAGTTCTGCAGCGAGTTCACCGCGTCTTGAATCTGCGCTTCC
Source organism: Myxococcota bacterium (assembly GCA_048498275.1). Classification (GTDB taxonomy): domain Bacteria; phylum Myxococcota; class Myxococcia; order Myxococcales; family Myxococcaceae; genus Archangium_A. The sequence continues at coordinate 25,527 of JBEHYH010000008.1, forward strand.
TGGCCGGTCGTGAAGTTGAGCGTCACGCAGCCGCCGTCACCGGGTGCGCCGCCGCCGGTGGCTCCGGTGCCGCCGCCCGTCGTTCCCGCGCCGCCGCCAGTCGTCGCGGTGCCACCACCGGTCGTCGCGGCGCCACCGCCCGTGGCCGTCGAACCGCCGCCGGTCGTTCCCGCGCCACCGCCGCTCGTCGCCGAACCGCCGCCGGTCGCGCCCGAGCCGCCGCCGGTTGAACCTGAACCACCGCCCGTTTCACCGCCGCCACCGGTCGGGCATGCGGTGAGAGAGAGAACCGCCAAACCAACCAACAGCACTCGTGCCACTGACGTTTGTGGATTCATGGCCGCGGAGGGTGAACCTCTCAGTTCAGACATTCAAGAGGCGTGTGAGAACAGTGACGCGTTGTGTTGTCTTTATTGAGGCAGCGCGTAACGGAACAGCGCTCCGCGCACGTCCGACACGACGATGCCTCCGTCGACTTCGTGGGCGGCCGTGAGTTCGAGGTGCAGGCCGGGCAGGTCGTAGTTGCCGGAGCCGGGCCACAACGTGAGCCGCTCGCCGCCCGCAATCCACACCGCGTGATGGCCTGCGGTGAAACCCGCGGCGGCGGCTTCGATGTCTCCCTTCGGGAAGACCTTGCGCAGCTCGACGCCGGTGGTGCCGCTGCGCACCGACGCGCCGTGGTCGGTGATGACGAGCAGTTGCGCGCTGTCTTTCGAGAACGCGAGCACTTCGGGAGGCGAGCCGCTCCAACGCTCTTCTTCCTGCATCGTGGAGAGGTCGACGAGCGCGCCGGCGCCGTCTTCTGAAGACCACGCGAGGTACGCGCCGTCGGGTGAAATCGTCAGGTGCTTGATGGTGGCGCGCGCCTGAATCGGCGTCTGCTTCGGCTTGAGCGTTTCCATGTCGAGCAACACCACGCCGGTGCCGCATGCAGCCCAGAGGTCTTTCGAGTCTCTCGCGCGCGCGAGCGCCCACGTCGTCGCCGGGCAGGGGGAGCCCGACACGGTGACGCTGCCGTCGAGGATTCCGCGCAGCTCGATGCGGCCCTGCGAACCCACGAGCACGCCGTCTTCGACCGCGAGCAGACTCGCGCCTTTCACGTCAAGAAAGGCAAGTGATTGCTGCCCTTCCGCGGGCAGCCGATGCAGCCCATCACGCGTGAGCGCCCAGATGCCGCCGGCGGAGTCGACGGTGAGCGCGCTCGCTGAGGACGGGAGCCGCGCAAGTTCGCGATGGGAGAACGGTTTCGTGAGGTCCCACACGCGGCGTGTACCGTTGTCGTCGATGGCGAAGAGCCGCGTGCCGGCGGCGTCGAACGCGAGCGACTCGGGCGAGAAGCGGGGAATCGACACCTGCGCGAGCGGGCGCCAGGTGTGCAGGTCCCAGATCATCACCGTGCCCGAATCTGAAGAAGCAGCGAGCCAGCCCTGCGACGACACCGCCATCGACAGCACCGCGTAGCGATGGCCTTCGAGCGTGCGAATGCGCGTGCCGAGAGTCAGGTCGATGACGTCGATGCGGTACGCGCGATCGGCGGCGAAGAGCAGCGCGCCATCGGGCGAAAACACGAGCTTCACGTACGGTTCATCGCCGCGGAGCTCGTGTGGAGTCGGGCCGCTCCACCAATGCAGCGAGCTGTCGTTGCCGCTCACCGCGATGACGTCGTGCTTCGGCGTGACCGCGATGGCGAGCGGCGTGGCCGGCGCACCGGAGAGTTCGCTGGCGGAGTCGCTCACCGCGAGCTGCGCCGACCACACGTGACCCGGCGCCGCGGCGGCGAGCAGCACACCGTCGTCGGAAATTGCGAGCAGATGCGCGTCGAGCTTCTGGGTCGCGCCGGTGTTGGAGGTGATGAGCGCGGTGTTCTCGGCGAATACGTCTCCAGGGCCGATGGCGATGGGCGGCGAAATCTCGCGACGAGAAGAACTCGTCATCCTCCACGTGTCGTTCACGAGCATCGCGACGCCCTTGCCCGGCGCGGAGGCGAGCGCACGGCCCTCACCGTTGATGACGACGCGTGACGCGGTCCAATCGAGCTCACCGGCCAGCGGCGTGTTCGGAGCGCTCCATTCGTCGAGCGCGCTCGCCACGATTCCCGCTTCAGACATCCCCGCGTCGCTGAGCTGCTCGAGCAACGCGGTGGCCGACGCCCAGTCGCGCGCGAGCATGCTCTTGTCGACGAGCGCGAGCGTCGAGCGGCGCAGATTCTGGTCCGCGTCGCTCAACGCAGCGTCGCGCTGATGCACGAGGTTCCACGCGTAGAGCTCCGAGATGCCGAGCGCGAGGAGCGCCGCGAGCGAGACGACGGTGAGCGCGCGATTTTGCGAGACGAAGCGCTTGAGCAGTTCGAACGACGTGTACTGGTACGCGGCGACGCGTTTACCCGCGCGGAAGTCGGTGAGCTGTTCGGCGAGCGCTTTCGCGGTGACGCGGCGTTCGCGTTCAGGTTGCAGTGTCTGCTCGATGATGGCGACGAGCTCCGGCGGTGCTTCAGGAGCCGCGTCTTTCAACGGCGTCATGCGGCCGTGCGCGACTTCGCTCAGCAACGCGCGCACGTCGGTCGAATGGAACGGCCGCGTGAACGCGAGCAGCTCGTACAGCATCACGCCGAGGCTCCAGACATCGCTGCGCGCGTCGACGTGTTCGTTGTCACCGCGCGCCTGCTCCGGCGACATGTAGAGCGGCGTGCCGACGATCGCGCCGCGCTGCGTGGAGCCCGAGGAGATGACGCCCTCGAGGCGACGCACCGTCTGCAGCGGCTTCACCTCCGACAGCTTCTCCGGCGGGAGTTCGAAGTTCTCGGCTTCCGCGAGCACGCGTGCGACGCCCCAGTCGAGCAGCACGGTTTCGCCGAACTCGCCGACCATCACGTTCTCGGGTTTGAGATCTCGATGCACGACTCCGCGCGCGTGCGCGTAGGCGACGGCGTTCGCGAGGTCGATGAAGTGCGGCAACAGCTTCAGCCGCGCGTCGAGCGTGGTCGCTTCTTCGAGCGCCTTGCGCAGCGAACGCCCGCGCACGAGCTTCTGCGTGACGTACGCGTCGCCCTGCTCGGTGCGGCCGAGCTCGTGAACGGGGACGATGCCGGGGTGTTCGAGCTGGCCGGTGATGCGCGCCTCTCGAATGAAGCCGTTCGCTGCGTCACCTTGATCACGCGCGGTCTTGAGCGCGACTTCGCGGTTGAGCACCGAGTCTCGCGCGGCGAACACCACCGACTGGCCGCCCGAGCCGAGCTCGCGCTCGACCACGTAGCGATGCGACGGCGTGACCGGCAGCGGGGCTTCTTCAGTGCCCGAACGCGCGGCGTGGGGAGTGACCGTCGCGCCGAGGAGCTCGTCGTCTGATTCGCTCACGGTGGCGAGCCTACGCAATCAGCAGCAGGCGCGGACGACCATCGTGGGGCGGCGCGCGATGAATGCACGGCAACACCGCGCTCCCCGGCCAGTCGACGGCGACGCGCCAGAGATTGCCGACGCCGAACGAGTACGGCACCGCGCCCGGCTTCGCGCGGAAGTGCAGGTCGGCGAATTCGGCGGCACCGAGCGCTGCGGCGATTTTCGGGTCGTCGAGCAATCGCTCCGCGTCGTCGTTGTCGAGCCCCTCGCTGCACGCGCCTGCGTACGTGCAGAGAAACGTGTCGGCCTCGATGGGCGCGCGATCGACGTGAAACGAATGCACATCGACCGAAATCGCGAGCCCGCGTTCGTCGCGTGGGTAACGCGTGATGACGTTGAGCTGCGGCGCGCGCCCGAGCGCGGTGAGCCACGCGAGGTCGTCGAGCAGCACTTTCACCGCGCGTTCGTCCGCTCCGCGCAGCATCGACGCGTCGAGCTCGAGAACGCCGTCTTCGTCTTCCGCGCGCGAGGCGAGCGACGCCGCGATGTCTTCGAACTCGCCTCCGAGTTTTCGTTCGAAGCACAGCGCGTTCACGCCGTTCGCGAACGGCTCGAGCAACGCGTCGAAGGAAGTGACGATGCGACGGCGAGACATCTCGCGCGAAGCGTAGCGGGTTGCTCGCAATTGTGATTCCTGTCGCGCATGTCGCAATCGCTGGTCTGCGCTCCCACGAAGGATCCTCGGCAGGTGCGCGCGCCTGATGGCCGCGTGCTCACGATTCCTCCCGAGTGGAGTTGTCTGCCGCCCGGTGACGCCGGCCTCACGCGCCGGGTGAAAGCCGCGGGCCCGAGCTGGCAGGTCATCGAGAAGGTCGGCCGCAAGGCGTTCTCGAAAGGCCTGTGGGCGCCGAGCGAGAACATCGAACGCGAGCGCGCGACGTTGGAAGCGGAGCGAGCGACTCCGGCGTACGCGAAGAAACAGGCCGCCGCGAAGGTGCGCCGCGACGAAGCGCAGACGGAATACGTCGAAGATTTCTACATCGCGGTTCGCCGATTTCTGCGCTTCACGCCGGAGTTCGTCGAGCTCGAGAAACAGATGTCGAAGCTGGTGACGACGCACGCGACTCCCGTCGGCAGCGGAACCGTGGCGCGCACTGAACGCATTCCACTCGAGCAGCGCGCGGAATCGGCCGTCATCGCGTGGATGCGTCATCAGACGACCGCGTACGACTCGATGAAGATCGCGCGCATCAAAGGAGAGCGACGTGAAGTGCGTCGTTACCTCGCGGAGATTTCACGCGCGGTGTTGGACCTGCATCGAGGCCGCGTCGCGCATCCTCCGTCGTGTCCACTGTGCGCCGCCGTCGGGAGTCATTCATGAAAACGGTTCTCGTCACCGGTGCCTCGAGCGGCATCGGCCGGCTCACCGCAGAGCTGCTCCACAGACGCGGGTGGACCGTGTGGGGCGCGAGTCGCAGCATCGAGAAGTTGGAGCCGAAGCCCACATTCAAGTGCGTGACGCTCGATGTCGATGATGAAGCGAACGTCGCGGCCGTACTGGAGCGACTGGGCACGCTCGATGCCATCGTGAACTGTGCGGGTTGGGTGCTCACCGGCTCCATCGAAGAGACGACGACCGCCGATGCGCGGCGGCAGTTCAACACCAACTATTTCGGCGTCGTCGCCATCTGCCGCATCGCCGCCACCAGGATGCGCGCGCGGAGGAGCGGCACCATCGTCAACGTCGCGTCGGTCGCGGGGCACATCCCCATGGCGTTTCAGGCGCACTACTCGGCGAGCAAGGCGGCGCTCATCATGCTCACGCGCGCGCTGCGGCTCGAGCTCGCGCCGTTCAACGTGCAGGTGGTGAGCATCGAGCCCGGAGATTTTTCGACCGGCATCACTGCGGCGCGGCAGCTCTCGGTTCCTGCCGAGCGCTCTGCGTACCCGGCGTTTGCGCGGACCCTCGCGATCATCAATCGCGACGAAATGAGTGCAGCACCGGCCGATGAAGTCGCGGAGCGCATCGCGAACGTGCTCGACCAACGCCGCCCTCCGGCCGCGATGCTCGTCGGGCAGTTCATTCAACGCTTCGCGGTGACGCTGCGTGCGTTGTTGCCGGCGCGATTGTTCGATTGGGTGCTCACCAAGCTCTATTCACTGTGATCACACTTCAAAA
>JBEHYH010000009.1:0-30998 GCA_048498275.1 Myxococcota bacterium
TCACCGACGACGCATCTGTCTCCAATCTCATCTGACGTCTGAATCTCCCCGTACGCGAACCCGTTCTCTGTCGATTGAAGCCGCCAGAAGTCGCGGTGATAGGCGCACGACTCGTCGTAGAAGAGCCGGCCGTCGATCGCGGTGCCCGAGTAGCGGCCGTTCTCGAAGAAGGTGAGCAGCACCTCGTGCGGGTCAGCTCCGGTCATGTCGGTCTGCGTGCCGCGCCATTGGCCGACCATCAACTGCGCGACCCTTTTCAACTCGGGAGTCGGCGCATCGATGCCACGCAGCGGCTTTGCAGGCGCAATCGACGGCCGGTTCATCGCGACCAGATCGCATGTCGGGCGCTGGTAGGCATCGATTCGCACGAGATGCTGCGGGTCGCCGGGTTCACCGGGGCCGCAGGCGCTCCCCGCGACGACGTATGTCGGGTCGTCGACGGACGGGTTGCGTTCCAGCCCCTCGTAGACGGGCGACTCGCACCCGCACAGAACGCCCATACTCACCAGCAGCAGCCGTCTCATGTCGCCATCTCATTGTGCCGCCTGCCGAGGTGGAAGTGGCGGCCGACGACTCAAAAGGGACATCGTCGGCTCTAAAACGGCTCACGAAAGATTCCGTGAGCCGATTGGGCGAGGAGCGTGTTCTTCATGCGCGTGAGTTCGGTCGTGAAGTTTCGAGTGCAGCCGCCAGCGGAGTCGGTGAGTGACGCCGAGCTGGTGGTCAGCGCGCGCTCGGGTGCGGCCTGGGCGCACGAAGCCATCTACCGTCGGCATGCGCCGCGGCTGCTCAACACCGCCACACGAATCCTCCATGACGAGACCGAGGCGCGCGACGTGCTGCAGGACCTGTTCATCGAAGCGCTCGATTCGCTCGATTCACTCCGCGAGCCCGCGGCACTCCAAGCGTGGTTGCGACGGCGTTGCATCGCGCGCTGCACCCGGCAGCTCCAACGCGCCCGGTGGAAGGCGCTCTTCGGTCTTCGTCACGCGTCTGAAATGGCGTCGAGCTCGCTGGCGCCGATGGGCAGCGGCGCCGAAGCCCGCGCGGAGTTCGCCCTGTTGACGAAGGTGCTCTCGACGCTGCCGCCGCGTGCCCGCGTCGCGTGGACGTTGCATCACGTAGACGGTGAAACACTCGTCGACATCGCAGCCTTGACCGGCGTGTCGCTCGCGACGGTGAAACGTGACATCGCTCTGGCCGAGGCCGCGGTGGAGCGCATGTCTCAGGAGAATCCATGAAGCTCGATTTCGGCGATGTCGCGTCACCGGCGGCGCTCGATGAAATGTGGAGCGCGGTCGAGAAGGGCCGTCGCGCCCGCGTTCGTCGCCGTCGTGTGCTGAGCGCGGTGGCCATCGTCGTGCTGTCGGGCGCCGGGCTGGCGGCCGGTTGGCTCATGCGGCCGACGCCTCCGCTCGCGCCGCTCAACGTGGCGCAGACGGTATTGGCCGGTGAGCTCGCGCCTGGAGAGCATTTCTTCGCCGATGGCTCACGCATCACGCTCGAAGGAACGACGCGCGTCGCGGTGACGGAGAATTCCGGCCCGGCGCTGTCATTCAAGCTCGACGAAGGGTTGGCGCATTTCTCAGTGACTCCGAAAACGGGCCGCACGTGGCGCGTGTTCGCCGGAGATACGGTCGTCGAAGTGGTGGGCACGGTGTTCGAGGTCGAGACCATCGGCTCACGCGTGCGCGTCTTCGTACAACGGGGAATCGTGAAGGTCTCCGGCCCGCGCGTGCCCGGTTCAGAAGTGCTGCTGACCGCGGGGCAGCAGCTCGAAGTCAGCGACCCGCTGGCAGTCAAAGACACGACGCCCGCGAGTCCGACGCCTCCGAAGCCGGTGGCGGTGCGCGAGCCGAGCGAAGATGCGGAACTTCCTGTCGCTCCGCAGCGGCCCGATGTGGCCGACCCGCGAGTGCTCAAGAATTCGCCGGTGAAGCCGTCGGTTGTTCGCGAAGCACCCGTTCGTCAGGTCACGCCGGGCGAAGAGGGAGAACCTCCTTCGCCGGTGGTCAATGTCGCCGAAGCGCTGCGAGCGGCTGACCTGCTTCGCGCCAATGGTCGCGACGAAGAGGCGATGGTTTCGCTGCGGCTGCTCGTCGAGCAGCACCCCGATGCACCCGAAGCCGCGCTCGCGGCGTTCACTCTGGCGCGCCTGCATCAGCAGCGGGAGGAGCCGGCGCTCGCGCGACGCTGGTACCAGCGGGCGTTGTCACTGGGCCTCGCGGAGCCGCTTCGTTCTTCAGCGCAACGCGCGTTGCTCGAGGTGCCGTGAGCTTCACCGTGATGCTGCTCCTCGCGGCGATGCCCGCGCGCTTCACGGTCTTCACGTGCGAGGGCGAGGTCACTGAAGACGCGGAGCTCGTCGATGCGCTCGAGCTCGAGGTGCGGCGAACCACCGGCGCGGTCACCCGATGCGGCGACCAGTGGCGCTTCGAGTCGGAGATGTTCGAGCCGGTGGTCGTCAACCTGTCGAACACGCCGGCGCATCTGCGCGCCCGTACGTTCGCGCTCGCGGTGCAGACTGCGTTGAGACCCGCGACGCCGCGGCCGGTGCTTGGCGCGCCGCTCGTTTCACCGGTGACCTTGTTGCCGCCCAGACCTCCACCGGCGCCACCCCCTGCGCCCGCCGTTTCGCCCGCGCAACTGCAGGTCGATCTCGGCGTTCGACTCTTTCTGCTCGCGCCGCCCACCGGGCTCGGCGGCTTTCTCGCGCGCGCGATGACGCGGTGGCGTTTCTGGGCGGGCTTCGAGCTGGGGCTCACCAACGTCGTCGCGGCGCAGGGCACGGTGAGGAGCTTCGTGTTCCTCGGTCTGCTCGGCGCGCGCGTCTTCGAGGTGCCGCTGAAAGAATGGTCGCTCGTGGGAGACATTGCCGCGGAAGTGGGCGTGTTGACGACGAGCACCTCGGCCTCGTCGTTCGAATATCGAGGGAACAACTTCATGGCCGTGATGTTCGGCGGCTGGGCGCTCTTCGGCGTTCAGCGCATCGTCGGAGATGAGTTGGCGATTCAGGTGGCGCTGCGCGCCGGGTACGACAGCGGCATGCGCGTCGACCTGATCGGCGTGCCCACCTTGAACCTCAATGGGCCGTTCGTGGGTCTGCAGCTCGGCTTTCGTCTGTAGGCGTTCAACTGTTGCTGACGGTTGACGCGGACCGCACAATTCGAAGCCATGCATCTTCGATACGTCGGCTGTGTGGCGGTGATGGTGTTCGCGTTCTCGTGTGATCAGCCGCAGATCAGCTCCATCACCGGGCAGCTCGATGCGCCTGATGATCTCATCGTGACCGCTGATTCGATCTACTTCAGCGAGACCGTCACCACGGCGTCGCTGAACAAGATGCCCCTCGCCGGAGGCAAACCCGCGCGCATCGTCTCCGACCTCCCGGAGTTCATTCGCGGTTCGGTGACGGCTGATGAATCGGCGCTCTACTGGTTCTCGATCGAGTCAGACGGCGGCTCGCCTTCCGGAGCGCTGTTCACCGCGAGGCTCGATGGCAACGACGCAGGCGTGCTCGCGCACATTCCTGATCAATATGGGCCCATCGTCGGCAGCGTTTCAGGCGGTCACCTCTTCGCCAACGCAGGCCATCTGTATTGGGCGGCGCGCGACAACCTCTGGTCGCTCGGCGTGAACGGCACCACGCCGACGTCGCTCTATGAATACACGCCCGAGCCTGATGCCGGCACGGGGTCGCGCTTCAGCATCGTGTCGGTCGACGCGCGCGGCATCTACTTCCTCGACGACACCGAGCTGAAGTTCACGCCGCTCATCGGCGGCGCGGCGACCGTCGCGGTGCCGACGTTGCCGTACGTGGGCGTGGCTGACGTGACGGTGACGCCGACGCACGCGTACTGGTCGTCGACCGGTCTCGCAGGCAGCGTGGTGCGCGCGCCGCTCACCGGCGTCGAGGGCACCGAGACCGTCTTTCAACAAGACGGCATCGCGCTCCACGGAGTCACGGAGATCGCCAGCGAAGGTGAGAACGTGTGCTTCATCACCATCGACATTCAACTCAACACCAACGCGGTGCAGTGCCTGCGGGGCGACAAGGCCATCGGCATCGCGGAAGGCGCGGGCCGCCGTTTCTACGGGTTGCAGGTGCATCAGGGCTTCGCGTGGTTCTTCAGCACGAACACCGGCAGCACCACCGCGGCGCTCTTCAAGGTCGACATCAACGGCACTGCGAAGTGACGTGTGCACGAGGTCGAGAGCCGGCGCGTTCAACTCGCGCGCAGGCTCATTTCAAGACCGCATTCTTCAGAGCCGCTTCGCGAGCGTGATGAGGTCGTCACCCGGCTTGTAGAAGTCACGGAAGCGCGACTCTTCTTTGTACTGCATCGCCGAATAGAACCCGCGCGTCGGGCCGTACGCCTCCATCGCGCTGGTCTCGACACGAATCAAACGGCCCTTGCGGCGGCGAATGTCACCTTCCATCGCTGACACCAGCGCGGCGCCGACACCCTGACCGCGCACGAGGGGATCCGACGCGATCCAATACAGATCGAAGCAGCCTTCCGTCATCGGCGTGGGGCCGTAGCAGACGTACCCGACGACCTTGCCGTCGCGCATCGCGCAGCGCACCTGGTAGTCGGGGTTATTGGGCGTGAGCGCGGCGTCGATGAGTTCCAGCGCGCACGTCACTTCGTCGGGCGTGAAGGTTTCGATGCGGCTCAGCAGCTCGGCCAGGGGTTGTCTGTCTTGCGAGGCGAGTGGCCTGATTTCCATGACGGCGTTCCGACGCGAGGTCCACCAGGTGCGACGCGAGGTCGGCGTATGAAAGCCCGGCTGCTTCTGCGGCGCGCGCAAACCCCGCCTGCGGGTGGAGGTCGCAGTTCGGGTTGATGTCGATGACGTACGGCTGACCGTCTTCATCGACGCGTAAATCGACTCGGCCGTAATCACGGCAATCGAGCGCTTCGAAGGCGGCGAGCGCGACCTCGATGCAGCGCGCTTCAATGGCCTTCGGCAATTCGGCGAGCTGCGACGGAGACTCGATGCACTCCGCGGACTCGGTGTCCCACTTCGCTTTGTAGGAGACGACGTTCGGCTTGCCGTTGAACGCGGCGCCAAAACGAATCTCAGACAACGGCAAGGCCCGGCGCGCGGCGTTGCCGAGAATCGGCACGTACACCTCGCGGCCCGCGATGAACTGTTCGACGAGCGCCGGCTGACGGAAGGTCTTCAGCACGCGATTGACCGCGCGGCCCAACTGCTGCCGGTTGTTCACCACTGAATCGAAGTCGATGCCCATCGACGCGTCTTCGCGCGACGGCTTCACGATGAGCGGGAAGCCGAGGTCGATCTCCGCGACCTCTTCGAAGTGCTTCACGATGCGGAAGCCGGGCGTCGGCACGCCGCGCGCGCTCAAGATTTCTTTCGCCTTGTCTTTGTGCAGCGCGAGCATCAGCGAGAGCGCGGAGTTGCCGGTGTACGGCACGTTCCACAGCTCGAGCATCGCGGGCAGCAGCATTTCGCCGCGCGCATCGGCCGCGAGCGACTCGCAGAGATTCACGACGGCGTCGGGCTTGGAGCCGAGCGCTTCATGCAGACCACCGAGATCGGCTTCGACCGGCACGAGCTCCACGTCGTGCTTCGACTTGAGGAGCGCCGCCTGCATCGCCGCAGCGACACGGAGCACGTCTTCACGCGCTTCGCGCCCCGGGTCTTCCTCCAACAGCGTGTGGTCCGAGTTGTGGAGGATGGCGATGCGCATGCGGAAAGAAGAAGTGCGGCGTGGTGTACCACGTTACATCTGGAGGGCGATGCGCATTCGAGATCCCATCCACGGGAGCGTTTCAGTTTCTGATGAAGAGACCGTGGTCATCGACACGCCGATCTTTCAGCGGCTGCGTCACGTTCGTCAGCTCGGCTTCGGTGACCTCGCATTTCCCGGAGCGACGCACACCCGTCACGCGCACTCCATCGGCGCGATGCACGTGGCGTCGAGGCTCTTTGACGCGATCACCTCGCGCTCTGATTTGCCGAATGCGACACGCGAACGGTTTCGCGCGGTGGTGCGGCTGGCGGTGCTCTGTCACGACATCGGGCACATGCCGTTGTCGCACGCGAGCGAGAGCATCGCGCCGAAGCGTTCGTCACTCGCGTTGCCGTCATGGCTGCCGGCGGAAGGCGACCAGGCATCGCACGAAGACTTCACCGCGATGTTGTTGCTGTCGTCAGACCTCACGAAGTCGATCGATGCCGCGTACGCGAAGCTGGGTTTGACCGCGGCGCACGCGGCCTCGTTGGTGACCGGCGTCGAGGCGCCCGGCGCGAGCGGGTTCGTCGAAGGCGGAGTCGATTGGCTGCCGGTGCTGCGCTCCATCGTGTCGGGCGAGCTCGACGCCGACCGCATGGACTACTTGATGCGCGACTCGTTCTACACCGGTGTGAATTACGGCCGGTACGACCTGGAATGGATTCTCCAGAACCTCTCCGCGGACCAGCGCGACGGCAAGGCGGTGCTGGCGTTGTCGAAGGCGGCGATCTTCGCGTTCGAAGATTTTCTGCTCAGCCGCTACCACATGTTCCTGTCGGTCTATTTCCACCACACGTCGGTGAGCTTCGACTGGATGCTCAAGCGCTATTACGAAGAAGCGCCGGGCGAGTTCGAGATCCCCGCGACGCCCGACGCGTTTCTCGAGTGCGACGACATGGCGCTGCATCTCACGCTGCGACGCTCGAAGAATCAGTGGGCGCAGCGCATCGCGCAGCGTCGCGGGTTCAAGCGCGTCGCGCAGTTCACCGAGCGCGACAAGGGGTACGACTTGAAGGCGTTGTCGAAGGCCTTGAACGACGCCGGCGTCGAACACTTCGAAGTCGAATCGCGCGGAGTCCTCTCGAAGTACTTCGCGGAAGGTGAAGTGCCGTCGCTCCACGTGTTGGACCGCGGGAATGGCCGGCTGACGCCGGTGGCCGACTACACGCCGCTCTACAAGCAGTTCGCGAGCGCGGTGCAGTTGTCGCGCATCTTCGTGAGGCCCGAACAGCTCGCGCGGGGCAAGGAGATCGTCACCAAGCTCACCGGAGTTCGCGATGAGTGAGCGGCTCGCCGGAGTTCCCGCGGCGCCACCGATGCCGCCACCGCGTGACGCCGCGGTCGTCGTGCTCTTTCGTCGCGTCGCCGGTGGAGCAGAGGTGTTCTGGATCGAACGCGAGCAACGCTTGTCATTCGCGGGCGGGTTCTTCGCGTTCCCGGGCGGAAAGACTGACAAGTCGGACGCTTCCCCTCTCCCATTCACGGGAGAGGGTCGGGGTGAGGGCCGAACCTTCATCGTCACCGCCGCCCGCGAGCTCTTCGAAGAAACGGGCGTTCTCAAAGCGCGCGGTTCAGAAAAGCTCACGCAGACTGAGCTCGATGAACTCCGCAAAGCGCTCCTCGAAGAGAAGATCTCGTTCGCAGAAATTCTGCAGAAGCACGCCCTCACGCTGACCGCGGAGGACTTTCTTTCCGCGGGCCGCTGGGTCACGCCTCCGTACCTGCGTGGCTTCGACGCGCGCTTCTTCCTGGTGGAAGCCGACGCGCATCACACCGCGAGCATCTGGCCCGGCGAGCTCGCAGGCGGAGAATGGATCGCACCCGCCGAAGCCATCGAACGGTGGGAGCGCGCCGAAGCACTGCTGCACCCTCCGAACCTCCACGCGCTGCGGGTGATGGAGAACTTCTCGACCCCGGAAGATGCGGCGAAGCGGCTCGCGTCACCTCCGCACATGACGAACTTCGTCGCTGAACGAATCGAGTTTCAGCGCGGCGTCATGTTGTTCCCGATGGAGACGCCGACGTTGCCGCCGGCCGCGCATACCAACTCGTATCTCCTCGGCACGCGCGAGCTCGTCATCATCGACCCCGGCGCGCCCGATGAAATCGAAGAGAACCGGCTCGTCGCGTTTCTCGATTCCTTGAAGCCCGAAGGCTTCAGCGTGAAGGCGATCGTGCTGACGCACCACCACGGCGACCATCTCGGCGGCGCGAAGTATCTCGCGGAGAAACTCGGCGCTCCGGTCTGGGCGCATGCGCGCACCGCCGATCGTTCACCGGTTCCCGTGTCGCGGCTGTTGAACGATGGAGACGTCATCGAGCTCGACGGCCCGATGCCGATGAAGTGGCGCGTGCTGCACACGCCGGGTCACGCGCGCGGGCACATCGTGCTCATCGATGAAGCGACGAAGTCGTGCATCGCGGGCGACATGGTCGCGGGTGTCGGCACCATCGTCATCGACCCTCCCGAGGGCGACATGGCGGAGTACCTCTCGCAACTCCATCGCCTCGAGACGCTGCCGGTGCGCGCGATTTTTCCCGCGCATGGTCCGGTGTTGCCTGATGGGCCCGGAAAACTCCGCGAGTACCAACTGCATCGCGCGTGGCGTGAACAGAAGGTCTTCGACGCTTTGAAGTCATTCACCGACGGCGTCGAACTCTCCGCGCTCGTCGAGAAGGCGTACGACGACGTCGCGTCATTCGTGTGGCCCATCGCCGAAAGAAATACAGACGCCATCGTGCAGAAGCTGCTCGCCGAGGGCCGCGCGCGCCGTGACGGCGCGAAATTGCACGCTGTGAGCTGATGTCGGGAACTTGCGCCGTGGCGCGAGAATTTCCCGCTGCTACGAGGCGCGCATGGAACTCGTGAAGCCGTTCGTCATCGCGGTGCTCACCTTCGCCATCGGCGGCTTCTGGTATTCGCCGGCGGGGTTCTTGAAGCGTTGGGCGAAAGAATCAGGCTTCGACCTGAACGCGCCGCGCCCGAAAGAAGCGAAGCACCCGGCGATCGTCTTCGGGCTCGCGTACCTCGCGTCGGTCATCGCGGTGTTCGCGCTCACGCAGCTCGCGGGGCCGGAGCGCACGTGGCTCTCGGGTCTGCAACTCGGCGCGCTCACCGGCGGAGCGCTCGTCGCCACCAGCTTCGCGGTGAACTACGCCTTCGGCAGCAAGAGCGGCGTGCTGTGGCTCATCGATGCGGGCTACCACTTCGTGCAGTTCCTCGCGTTCGGCGCCGCCATCGGCGCGTGGCATTGAAAGGTCTCTATGAAGCGCGCACTCCTCGTTCTCTTGTTCGTGTCCTGCGCGAAGCCCGCGGGCAACCTCGACCCGATCGGCGAGCCCGTTGATGGTGGCGTCGACGCGGGGGAGCTCGATGCCGGCCAGCCCGACGCCGGTTCGTTGCTCGAACGCTGCGTGAACTCCGGCGCGTACTCGTGCTTCCCCTTCGATTTGAATCAGTGCACGTCGAGCGCGACGGTCGCCTCGTGCGTTCAAGACGCGGGCACCGACTGCACGCGCGCGCGTGGCTGTTACGTGGCGAAGGTCGATGGCGGCATCGCGTTCTCGAGCGGCCCGTACGGCACCGGCATCAAAGACGTCGCGGGCCCGTTCAGCGTCGCGACCACCGACGGCGTGTTCGACTTCGAACAGCAGTGGAGCGGCGGCGAGTCGTACGTGTTCCTCGCGTACAGCTCCGCGAGCAGCGCGCTCTTCGGCAGCGGCATCACCGCATTGCTCAACGCGAGCCCGAGCAACGTGCACTACTTCTTCTCGTGGAAGGGCACGAAGCCGGCGAGCTTCGATTCGACGGCCGCGAGCTGGAAGACCACCATCAACGCGCGCGCTGACCGTGATCACTGGCTCGCGCACGTGCACTTCCTGACCGGCAACCTCGAGAGCCAACCGAATTGGATCGGCTCGATGATGACCTTCCGCTGGGCGTCGGGCTTCGATGCGGGGAGCCCGTATTACCGCAATGTGAATGGCCCGGTCGGCTTCGCCATCGATCGCTTTCAGCGAATCCGTGAACTGGGAATGCTCGGCACGATTCAGACCGACAGCCTCACGTATCTCGCGAATCACCCGCAGGGGTTCGAGTACGAGGTCGGGTTGCGCAATCGCCTCGCGGCGGAGGAGGGCGTGCAGGTGCTCACGCTCGCCGACAAGCAGACGGTGCACGACACCGCCGACTTCGACCTGACCATCCCCGACCTCGCGAACTTCGACACGCTCGAGACCGACCTCGCGTTCGAATGCCCCGGGCATCTCCCCGGCAACTGCGGAGCGTGGGACTACCTCTCGCATCTGTGGCTCTGTGATTCGCCGGTGGCGCAGTCAGATGGCGGCACGTCGTGGACCTGCGACCAGGAGCTCACGCGGTGGATCACGTCGTATTGGAGCGAGACGCACCACGTGACCGACATCTCGCAGCAGCTCGCCGCGCTCTCGCCTGGTCAGCACCATCTGCGCTTCTGGGCGTCGGGTCAGTTCGATGACGGCACCGGCACGGGCCAGGGCTCGGCGTATCGCCCGACCGATTACATCGTGTCGTTGAGCCTGCGGTTCTCGACGCAGCACAAGGGCATCAAGCCGGTGCAGCTCGTGCCGCTGTGGACCGGCGGCGATTGGAACAACAACTACAACGCGACGAAGTTACCCATCGACGTCGCGATTCCCGCTGATGCGGCGAAGGTCGAGCTCGCTTTCATCGTCACCGGCCACGGCGGCGTGAGCGACACGGGGTGCTCGGAGTTCTGCAATCACCAGCACCACTTCACGGTGAATGGTTCGCCGTTCGTGAAGGACTTCCCCGAGGCGCAGACCGGCAACGGCTGTGCGACGCGCATTGACGAGGGCGTGACGCCGAATCAGTTCGGCACCTGGTACTACGGCCGCGGAGGTTGGTGCCCTGGCTCCGATGTTCCTCCCGTCGTGTTCGATGTGACGAACAAGGTGACGAAGGGCGCGAACAACACCGTCACGTACACGACCACGTACAACAACCAGCCGCTGCCTCCGACGGCGGATGGTGGCGTGAATGGTCAGGGCAACATCGTGCTCTCGAGCTGGCTCGTGATCTGGAAGTGAAGCCGCTCGCTGCGACGTTCATCGGTGATTGCGCATCAAGCGCCCGGTGCGTTGTGGCCCGCGAGTGAATGGTGCGCGAAGCCGTCGTTGTTCTTCGTGTCATCGCGTGACGGCACGACGACGCTCACCGGGCTCGCTCCGTTTCTGCTGCCGGACCTGTTCACGAAAGCGCAGCTTTCCGCGGACGCGTTTCACACCGCGGCTGCCGAGCTCGTTTCGCTCGGCGATGCGTGGCGCGCTGCCGAATCACTCGCTGGGTTGCGTATCGTCCGCAGTTCGCCCGAGTGGATTGAACTCGCGTAGCTGCGCAGTTCTCTCGTGTGGGTTGCGTGCGTGTGCTGCAACTCGCGCGCACTCGGGTAGCTTCCACGTCGTGAATCGCCTCGGGGTTCTGCTCACTGCTCTCAGCGCGCTGACTGTTTCGGCTGCCACTTCCCGCGAAGCGGAGCTGCACGCCGTGCTCATTTCCGGCGGAGACGCAGGCGTCGTCGGGCACGTGACCACGGCGCGCGCTCGCATCGGTCCGAACAAGGCGCGTGGGCCCTCGGTCGGCATTCTCTCGGCGACGGCGAGCGGTGCTGATCAATGGAGCGCGACCTTGTGGCAGGCCGTCTTCGTCGCGACCTCCGCCACGCGCACCAGCCTGCTCGATTTCGAGTTCTCGCTGCAGGTGCCCGAATCGCTGCGCGATCGCTCGGTGGGCCTGTTGACCGCGTCGACGCTCGCCGCGCTCCTCGCCGGTGAGAAGGTGTTGCCGCACACGTCGATCCTCGGCGCCATCAACCCCGACGGCAGCGCCGGGCCCGTCGAAGAAGTGCTCGCACGGCTGCGTGCAGCGAGCGGTGACGGCGTGAAGCGCCTGGGCGTTCCGCTCGGCGCGCGACTGCAGCCTGGCGCTGACGGCGGGATGATCGACGTCGTGCTCGAAGGCCAGCGGCTCGGCGTCGAGGTGAAGGAGCTCGCGGGTCTCGACGACGCGTACCTCTTTCTCACCGGGCAGGCGTTGGCCGCGCCGGCGCCCGCCACCGAGAGCGACATGGAGCTGTGGCCCGCCGAGCTCAAGGGCCTCGGCCGGTTCAACACACAGCTCGGTGATGAACTCGAGGGGGAGCAGGCCGAGCTCGAAGACGCGGGCACCATCAAGGCTCGCGTTGAGCGCGCCACCAAACAGGCAGCGGCGTTCGAGCAGAACGGCGACGCGGTGCGCGCGTTGGTGGTGCGCAGCTCGGCGTTGACGACGATTCGCGTCGCCGCGCTCGACGCAAACCTGCTGCAGGCGCTCAAGGCGAAAGACGACGCGGCGGTGCGAGCGTTGCTTGATGAGCAGGAGAAGGCGCTGCCCCTCGAGCGCGGCGAGTTTCGTGCGGTGATCGACGAGCAGTTCCCACCGACCTCGCGCGCGAACGACATGTACGCGATGGACGTGCTCGAGAGCATCGTCACGCAGGGCGAGGCGACGAAGGCGCTCACCGACGCCGCGGCGCTTCGCTCGGTCGCGATCACCGACGTGACGTTCGCGGCGCGCGCGCGGCGCGTGGCGGAGGCGCTGCTGCGCGGTCGTGAAGACCTCCATGACGGCCAGCGCTTCATCGAGCTCTATGCGTCGCTGCCGCTCTTGAAGAAGACCGTGCCGCCGCTCGACGCGGAGCGGCTGGCCAACGCATACGCCGCCGCCGGAGCCGCTGTCCGTGATGCGCTGCCTCCCGAGCTGGCGAAGACCATCGCCCGTGACCCGGGCGCGGAAGAGCTGAATGGGTATGAGCCGCTGCTCCGCACGGAGACCGATCAACGCGCGCGACTGCTGCTCGCGGCCCGTCGCGACATCTACGCGACGCATCTGGTGAACGTGTACGGCGCGCTCGGTGGCGTGCTCAACGAGAAGGGCGTGCTCAACATCCGCAACTCGCGGGCGCTGTCTTCGCAGCTCGACTACGCGCGTACGCAGGTGTTGCGAGCATGCGGGCGCGCGAAGCGTGAGGCGTCGATGGTGCCGCTCGCTGCACGGCTTCGCTACCTGAACGCTCGCGCCGCGCGCGAAAGTTCAGACCGTCAAAAGGCCGAAGCGCTCGCCGACCTCTGGGTCGCGCAGTGGTGGTGCGAGCTCGCGGTCGCCGACGGTGCAGCGCACTGAGTACACTCCGTGCACATGAAACCCGTCTTCTCGAGCGACGTGGGCATCGAGGTCGAGCAGGTGGCGTCGATGCTGCGAGGCGCGGGCTTCGACGCCGTCGTCATCGGCTCGCAGACGCAATCGACGGCGATACTCACCGGCATCGTCGAGAGCCGCGTGGAGGTCGCCGACGAAGACTTCGACGACGCGATCGCATTTCTCGAGAAGTCGAAGATCGAACTCGACGCGCCTCGAGCAAACGCTGCGCTCGTCGAGGGCAACGTGTGCCCGGTGCACGAGAAGCCGGCCATCGCGACGTGTGAACGTTGCGGCACTTTCCTGTGCGCTGATTGCGGTGCGTTGGGCGACCCGCCCAATTGCGAGCAGTGCGTCGCGCGACCCGCTTCAGAAAATCGGAAATCCGCGAGGGATCGGTTCTACGGCGCGTCCTGGAGCGACGGATGGTTTTGGAAACTGCTCGCTGCCCTGGTGTTCTGGGCGCTCTGGTATTTCGGCAACCGCCGCTGACTCACGCCGCGCGTGTCGTGAGCTGCTTCTCGAACTTCTTGAAGATGAACGGCGCGATGGACAGCAGCACCTGCGCGCCGAGCGAAATCGCGTCGGGGTAGATGCCGAGCGCGTCGAGCTGGATGAACGGCACCGGCACCAGCGGCAGCACCGCGAGCTCCTGCAGGCCGTGCAGACCCTGACCCAGCATCATCACCGCGGTCACGATGAGCGCCACGGTCGACGCGGTGAACAGCGTCTTCATCGGCAGCTTGAAGCCCACGGTGCGCACCATGACGATGAGCGCGAGCAGCAACACGAGGCCGGCTCCGACGCCCCACAGCACGCCGTTGAACGAGTCGCCCGCGAGCCCTTGCAGGAACAGCGCGGTCTCGAGCGATTCACGGCCGACGGCGGAGAAGGAAATGAAGAACAGCGAAGCGGTGCTGCCGGAGGTGACGGCCTCCGTGAGCTTCCCGCGGACCTCCGTCATGTGTTTGCTCATGTTCGCGCGCGCGTTGAGCCACAGCGCCGCGTAGATGAGCAACACCACCGCGACGAGCCCCACGACTGATTCGAGCCACTCGCGATTCGCGCCCGCGAAGAGCGCCTGACCGAAGATGAACGCGATGGCGCCGACCACGAGCGCCGACACCCACCCGATGTGCACCACGCGCGCGAGCTGCGGCGTCTGCATCTTCTTCAGCACCGCGAGCAGCGCGCCGATGACCACGATGGCTTCGAACCCTTCGCGCAGCAGAATCAGCATCGTGGCGATGAGCACGGTCCAGAAGTCAGACGCGCTGGTGCCGTGCTGCGCCTTCTTGAGCAGCACCTTCACTTCGACGACCGACGCTTCGAACTTGT
Organism: Myxococcota bacterium; assembly: GCA_048498275.1. Lineage (GTDB taxonomy): Bacteria > Myxococcota > Myxococcia > Myxococcales > Myxococcaceae > Archangium_A. Next base: position 14,337 of record JBEHYH010000009.1, read on the forward strand.
CGCCGCTCTGCGCCGCGAGACGCGCGCGGGTGAAGGCGCCTTCGAGTTCAGACACGAGCCGCGCATCACGCGCACGCAACGTCGGCTCCACCGGTTCGAGCCCGTTCAAGTACGCATCGACGACGGCTTGCCGCGCGCCGTCGAGGTCATGCTTCGCGTACTTCTCGAGCGCGTCATCCAACATCGACTGCGCGAGCGAGAGCGAGTCCTGGTCGCTCGGCAACACGCGACGCAGACACGCGACTTCCTTCTCTCCGTACTTCGCTGCGAGCTGTACGTCGGTCGACGTCGTGAGCTCCTTCACGCTCACTTTCGGAGGCACGTGGTCACACGCCGGCTGCCGCAGCGTGAAGATGTGGAACGCCTGCGCCCAACGTGTCTCTTCCGGCAGCGAATCAAACGCGACCATGCCCGTGCCGGGAATGCCGAAGCTCGTGGTGTTGAACACTTTGTACGGCGTCAACGTGCGCATGCGCTCGTCGTCGGTGAAGTTCGCCGGGTGCGGATCCATCGCCTTCGCGACTTCCGTGTCGGCTTTACCGGTGACTCCGTGGCACGTGGCGCAGATCGCTTCGAACTGCTTCCTGCCTTCATCGAGTGACGGCGCGTGCGCCGGCGACAGCGCGAGCGAATGTTCGGAAGCGATCGCCTTCGCGAGCGCTCCACACAACGGAGACACTTCTCTCGCTGGTTTCGCCGCCACGATCGCCGCCTGAATTGCGACGGCGCGTTCGCGGTACGGCGCACCGTCGTCATCGGCGAGCTGCTTCAAGACTTCATCGGCGAAGCCGCGCTGCTCCTCGAGCTCGGCCTGATCGCCCGTCGCCAGCGCGTTCGCGTAATCGCCTTCGAGGTACTCGAGCAGGCCCACTACGCGATGCCAGTGAGCGTCATCAGCGAAAGCAGGGAGCGAAATGACGAGCAGCAACATCGCGAAGCGCATGAGGCCCTTAAGCGCATTTTGAGAATCGATGTCAAAATGCTTCGACCGGGAAATCACGCAGAGCGAGTAGTTCTGCTGCTCGGCGTGCGTGCTAGTTCCCGGCGCATGTCTGAAGCGAGTTACCTGTCGCTGCTCCAGGAAGTTCTGACCAAGGGCAAGGAGCGCAAGGACCGCACGGGCGTCGGCACACGTGGACTCTTCGGCGGGCAGTTGCGGTTCGACCTGCGCGAATCGTTCCCGTTGCTGACGACGAAGAAGGTGCATCTCAAGAGCATCATTCACGAGCTGCTCTGGTTCGTTCGCGGCGAGACGCACGTGAAGTCGCTGCAGGAAAAAGGCGTCACCATCTGGGACGAGTGGGCGACTCCAGAGCAGACCGCGCGCTTCGGCCGGCAGGCTGGCGACCTCGGGCCGGTGTACGGCCATCAGTGGCGCAACTTCGGAGCGACGCGCAAACCCGACGGCACGTACGAACGCGACGGCTTCGATCAACTCGCGCGCCTGATGCACGACTTGAAGGAGAAGCCCGAGAGCCGGCGGCTCATCATCTCCGGTTGGAACCCGAAGGAAGCCGACCAGGTCGCGCTGCCTCCGTGTCACACGCTCTTTCAATTTCACGTGCAGGACGGCGAGTTGTCGTGCCACCTGTACCAACGCAGCGCCGACCTGTTCCTCGGGGTGCCGTTCAACATTGCGAGCTACGCGCTCTTCACGCTGATGATCGCCCAGGCCGGCGGCTTCAAGCCCGGCGACTTCGTGCACAGCTTCGGCGACGTGCATCTGTATTCGAACCATCTCGAGCAGGCGAAGGAGCAGCTCTCGCGCACGCCGCGTTCACCGCCGCGCATGAAGTTGAACCCCGCGCGCACCAACGTCTTCGAGTTCGAATTCGAAGACTTCACGCTCGAAGGCTACGACCCGTTGCCGGCCATCAAGGCTCCGGTGGCGGTGTGAAGCCGCTCGCGCTCATCGTCGCGATGGCGCGCAATCGCGGCATCGGGCTGAAGGGCGCACTCCCATGGCACGTGCCTGAAGATCTGAAGCGCTTCAAAGCGCTCACCACGGGTCACGCGATCCTCATGGGCCGCGCGACGTACGAATCCATCGGGCGCGCGTTGCCGGGCCGTCGCAGCGTGGTGCTCACGAGCTCGAACGCGACGTATGCAGGTTGCGACACCGTGAAGTCGCTCGACGAAGCGCTCGCATTGGTTCGCGACGATGCGATGCCGTTCATCATCGGTGGCGCAAAACTCTACGAGTCAGCGTTGCCTCAGGTGACACATCTGTTCCTGACGCAGTTGAATCGCGAAGTAGAGGCCGACACGTTCTTTCCAGAACTGCGGCCGGGGGAATGGCGCGAGGTCAAACGGACGCGAGGGGCCACTGAAGGCGTGGAGTTCATCGATCTCCAACGAGTTCACCCATGACCGAGCAGCGCATCGTCTTCGACCACACGTTCGACGGGCTCTTTCACAAAGCGCTGAAGGGCCGCGTGACTCCGAAGATGAAGGAGCGCCTGCTGGTCGAAGCGCACCTGAACCTCGATCGGCTGTTGCCGGGTTACACGACCGATGACTGGGCGCGCGCGGTTCAGATCACCGCTGAAGAGTTGTTCCCGAAGTTGGAAGTCGAAGACGCGTACACGGAGATCGGCAAGCTGGTCATCACCGGCTATTTCGAGACGCTCATCGGCAAGGCGCTCGCGGCGATGGTGCGCGTGCTCGGCCCGGAGCGCACGTTGCGGCGGCTGGAGCGCAGCATGCGCGGCGCGAACAGCTACACCACGGTGAACGTCACGCCCGTCGGCCCCGGCAAGTTCACCGTGGTGGTGAATGAACCCGGCACGACGCGCTATGTGCTCCGCGGCATTCTGCTCGGCGGCATCGGAGCCGCGGGCGCGAAGAACTTGAAAGTCGAGATGACGAAGGTCGAAGGCGATTTGTCGACCTGTGAAGTCACGTGGGACGAGTGAATGAAGATCTATACGAAGACCGGTGATGGCGGCTCGACGTCGCTCTTTGGTGGCGGGCGCGTCGGTAAAGATGACGCGCGTGTCGATGCGTACGGCGTGGTCGATGAATTGAATTCGGTGTTGGGCCTCGTGCGCTCCGAAGACATCGCCAGGTTGGACTCGCTCATCAAGGAGCTGCAGGACCAGCTCTTCACCGTCGGTTCGATTCTCGCGACGCCGAAGGACAGCAAGGCCGCCGCGCACATTCCTCAAGTGCAGAGCTCGTGGATCGACGCGATGGAGAAGCACATCGACGCGTGGGACACGGAGCTGGCTCCGCTGACTTCGTTCATTCTCCCCGGTGGCACGCGCGCCGCGTCGCTGCTGCACTTCGCGCGTACCGTGTGCCGTCGCGCGGAGCGCTGCGTGGTGCCGTTGCATCGTGACGGGCTCGTCGATGCCGACGTCGTGAAATATCTGAACCGGTTGTCTGACCTGCTCTTCGCGGCCGCGCGCTACGCGAACTTTCTTTCCGGCGTGAAAGACGTGCCGTGGGTGGCTCCGAAGCCGTGACGTTTTCGTCGGCCACGCTGGCTGCGTTCGCGCGTGAAGCCGGGTTTGATCTCGTCGGCTTCGCGCGTGCTGAGCCGATTCCCGCGGCGACGTTGACCGACTGGCTCGCGCAGGGGTTTCACGCCGACATGAGCTGGCTCGCCGAGCGCGCTGAAGAGCGGCTCGACATCACGAAGCTGTACCCGAGTGCGCGCACCGTCATGGCGATGGGGTGCAACTACTGGCACTCCGATGACGCGTCGGTGGTCGCTCGGTACGCGCAGGGCCGCGACTACCACGCGACGATGAAAGACCGGCTACGCACGCTGCGGCGCTTCTTGCGTGAACGGCTGAACACCGACCGTTGTTACGCGACGGTCGACGTGAACCCGGTGATGGAAAAAGTGTGGGCCGTGCGCGCGGGCTTGGGCACGGTGACGAACAACGGGTGTTTCACCACGCCGGAGTTCGGTTCGTACGTGGTGCTCGCGGTGTTGGTGCTCCCGGACGACGTCGACGCGTATGCGACTCCGGTTGATGACGATGTCTGCGGCACATGTTCGCTGTGCCTCGACGCGTGCCCGACAGACGCGATTGTGGCCCCGCGAGTCGTCGATGCGCGCGCGTGTCTCTCGTACCAGACGATCGAGAACGCGGGCGCGGTGCCGGAGAAATTGCGGCCGGCGTTGACGGATCAGCTCTTCGGTTGCGACCTCTGTCAGGACGTGTGCCCGTTGAATCAGGCGCCGGTGAAAGCCGGAGCGCGGTTTGAGCCGCGACCGCTCTCGAAGCTCACTGCGCTGCAGCTCGCGAGCATGACTCGCGCGCAGTACGACGAGTGGATTCCCGGCTCTCCGCTGGCGCGCGCCGGCTTCGACGGCTTGCGGCGCAACGCGGCCTACGTGCTGGGCGCGACGAAGGCGCGTGACGCGCGCGAGGTGTTGCAGCAGTTGAAAGACGACCCCAGCGAGCGCGTGCGTGACGCCGCAGCGTGGGCGTTAGCTCAGCTCTAGTTCCACGCCCGCGTCGCGGATGAGCTGCGTGATGTTGTCGAACAACGTCTCGCCTTCGCCGCGCTTCGACGCAGCAACCCGGAGCTCCCAGACCTTGCGATTCGACGCGTGCACCTTGCCCAGCCGCGATTCGAGCCAGCGCGCGGTTTCGTCGTGACCGAGCTGCTCGCGCGAACGTTCGGAATGGAGCCAGATGATCTTCGGGAAGTCCCACACGAGGTCGGCGAGCGCGTCGAGATTGCCGTTCCACCTCGGTTCGACCTTCAGCACGCGGCTCACCTCGTCGCGAAAGCCCTCGAAGTTGTCGAAGCGGGAGCCATCGATGGTGGGCGCGTTGTTCACGTGGTCATTCTATGAGTGAGTCGCGCGCAAAGGAGCTACCCGGATCGATCTTCGACCTGGAAAAGCGCGCGTCGTCATCGGGTTGGCGCTCGTGCGTGCCGAGGGCGTTCAGTAGTTGCGCAGATCGTCGTGATCGTCGTCACGCTTCGGCGGCGCTTCTTCCTTCTTCTTCTTTTCCTTCTTCGGCGGCGGCGCGGGCTCTTCGTCCTGTTTCGGCTCCGCCTTTCGCGGCCCGTCATCGCGCAGCTCGTCACTGCTCCCGCTGCTCTTCTTCTTCGAGATCTTCATCTCGATGACATCCGACTTCTGGGGCTCTTCCTCGTCGGCCTTCTTCGGAGGCGGCGCCGCGGACTCGTCGGTCTTCAGCTTGGTGCGATTCGACTTCGGCACTTCGTCTTCGCGCAGCGCCTCGCGCTTCTCATTGCCCTCGCCGGTCGACGAACCGGTCTCTTCGGTGTCCGCCGCTTGACGCTTCTTCTTCGAGCTCGAAGAACCGCTCCGCGTCGGCAAACCGTCTTTGTCTGACTCATCGCTCGCGGGCGTGCCATCGAGCGCGCCTTCATCGAGCTGATTGTTCTTCGTCTCGGTGACGCGCTCCGTGCAGCGCCGCGCGGTCTTCGTGCACTTGTTCGCGCACTTCTCGTACTTCTTCTTCTGCGCGAGGTTCACCGAGCCGCCGAACTCGATGAGGCAGCCGTCTTTGCATTCGGCGTAGTCGTCAGTGCACTCGTCCGCGAACGCGGGAATCGAAAGCACAGCGGTCAGGAAGATCGCGGCACGCATGTTGCTCAAGACGAAGGGCATGGGCCTTTTGTTCCGCATGGTGTGTCTCGGCGTCATCGTAGCTGTCTCCACGCAGCCACAGCCCGTGAAATTCCAGAACGGCGACGTGGTCTTACAGACTTCGAAGTCGAGCCGCTCGGCGCTCATTCAGAAAGCCAGCCGTTCTCCGTATTCCCACACGGGCCTCGTGGAGGTCGCGACCGACGGCGTGTTCGTCATCGAGGCCATCGGCAAGGTCTCACGCACGCCGCTCGAGCAATGGGCGAGGCGCGGCGTCGACGAGCGCGTCACCGTGATTCGCATGAATGACCTCACCGCCGCCGAAGGCCGCCGGGTCGTCGCCGAGGCGAAGAAGCAGCTCGGCAAGAAGTACGACGCGCGCTTCCGGTGGGACGACGAGAAGCTCTACTGCAGCGAGCTCGTCGCCAAGGCGTTCAAGCGCGGCGCCGACCGCGACGTCGGCAGGCAGGAGGTCTTGAAGGAGCTCAACGTCACCGCGCTCGACCTCGAGATGGCGCCCAGGCTGGGGCTCTCGCCCGACCAGACGTTGCTCACGCCGCAGAGCCTGGTCGACGACGTGCAGTTCACCGCCCTCGCCACGGAGGCGGTGGTCTCAATACAGCGGTAGCTCGAGCTGCGAGCTGCTCATCTGCACCGATTGATTCGCGACGTCGAAGCCGGTCTCGGTCTCCCACGGCGTCGCGCGGTTCGAGTGCACCTCCAACGCGGGGAAGCTCGACGAGGTGACATCGAGCCGCCAGCGACCGCCGGCGGGCAATGTCCACTCGATGGGCCAGAAATCGATCTCGACGTTGGTGGGCACGCGCGTCTCGGGCCGCTGCGGTTCCGTCGTCTTCGCGGTCGGCCACGCCAGCGTCGCGGCGGCTTCACGAACCAGGAGCACTTTGCCGTCCTGCTCCGCGATGAGGCGCGCGACGAAGGCCGTGTCAGGCGCCGTCGACTTCACGGTCAGCTTCAGCTTCGCCGCGCCCGAGAGCCGCTGCGCCTTCGGCGCGGGCGCGCTGCGGAAGGTGAGCACGTCATCGCGCTCGCACGACTCCGAGGGCTTCTGATTGATGGGGCCCGGCGTGAAGCCGAGGTAGCGGAAGAACGCGAACGAGAGCAGCGCCGCGCCTCCGCGCGTGGGCACGGGGTTGGCGGGGTCGAACCGGTATTCGGCCCATTCGGTGTGGTCGGCGTTGCCCAACGAACCACCTTCACAACTCTGCGCCGCGCGCGCGTCACCGAGCGGGAAGATGGTCATCGTCTGTTCAGCTTCCGCCTTCGGCCAGCGCGGCAGGTCGCGCCAGCCTTCGTCACCCACGCCCCAGATGCGCACGGTGCCCGGCGTCAGCGTCGTCAGCGGCTTGCCCTTCAGGTGATGCTCGAACCACTCGAGCATGATCGGCCACTGCGAGAGCCGCGCGGGCGCGGGGCCGTCGTAGTCACCGGCGACGAAGGTGATGTGATTCCACGGGCCGACGAGGAACACGCTGTCTTTCTGCGTGGCGAGCCGGTCCCACGAATCTTTGTGCGTCGCGAAGAACGGCTCGAAGAACCCGGCGATGAAGAGCATCGGTACCTTCGTCTTCTCCGGCGTCGCGCGGAAGGTCGTCATCTGCTCGGTGTTCCAGAACGGCGCCGACGGCGACTGCGCCTGGAGCAGATCGCGGTACCAGTCGACGCGCTTGCCGATGAACTTCTCGTCGATCTCCATCGCGGGCCGGTGCGCGGCGGCCTTCAAGTAGTCGTAGCCCGCGAAGTGGTGCATTCCCCGGTCGGGCATCAACATCGCCCACGCGGTCAGAATCTCGTGTTTGAAGAGCCCGCGTTCGTAGAACACGTTGCGCAGATCGGTGCCGAACATCGACGGCACCAGCGTCTTCACCTCGGGCGGCAATTCGTCGGCGATGGCCCACTGCACGCACGCGAGGTAGCTGACGCCGCGCATGCCGATGTTGCCGTCATGCCAGCTCTGCGCGACGAGCCACTTGAGCGCGTCGAGCCCGTCTTCGCGCTCGTGGAGGATCGGGTACCAATCGCCTTCGCTCTCCATCATGCCGCGCACGTCCTGCAGCACGCAGGCGTAGCCGAGCTGCGCGAGCGCTCCGCATTGCAGCCGTTCGACGGCGCGCAGCATCTTGTACGGGTTGCGCACGAAGATGACCGGCGCCTTGTCGACGCCATCGGGCCGGTAGATCTCGGTGTGCAGCTTCGTGCCGTCGCGCATCGCGACCATCACCGTTTCTTCCGTGAAGCCCGAGACCGTGAACGGCGGGAGCCCCGCGAGGCGCCGGTAGATTTCGTGCCGCTGCGAGTACGCGATGAGGAACGCGAGCAGCAGAACGGCCAGGGTGACGACTGCGAGCTTCATTTTCAAAACGGCACATCCTACAGAGAGTTGATGCCTGAGTTACCCGAAGTCGAGTTCGCTCGCCGCTCGTTGGTTCGCTGGTTCGACGGGAAGAAGCTCGCCCGCACCGAAGGCGACTTCAAGCTGCGCACGTTTCGCGATGGCGATGTGAGCATCTTCAAGGCGCTGAAAGGCCCGCTGAAGACGGCGACGCGCAAAGGCAAGTACCTGATGCTGGGGTTCGGCGACGGCCTGGGGCTCATCGCGCACCTCGGCATGACGGGGAAGTTCCTGAAGCGCGCCGAGGGCGAAGAGGTGAAGTGGAGCCGCGGGCGGTTCTTCCTCAACTCCGGCGAGGTGATTCACTTTCAAGACCCGCGCATGTTCGGGCAGCTCGACGCGATGCCGACGTCGGAGCTCGCCGGGCGGAAATCGGTCGCCAAGCTTGGCGTCGATCCGTTGAACGACGGGCTGTCGGTCGCGCAGTTGCAGGACGCGATTGGTTCATCGAAGCAGCCGCTCAAGGTCGCGCTGATGGATCAAGAGCGCATCGCCGGCCTCGGGAACATTCACGCCGCTGAGGCGCTGTTCCGCGCGCGGTTGCACCCCTCGCGCACGCCGCCGTCGCTGACTCCGAAAGAATGGAGCGCGTTGGCGAAGGGCATTCGCGACACCATCGCGTTCGCGCTGAAGAACGAAGGCGACGGCGACGAGATTGAGTACGTCGAAGAGCCCGGCGCGAAGAACCCGTTCTACATCTACGGCCGCGCGGGCACGCCGTGCCGCCGCTGCAAGACAGAAGTCGAATCATTCACGCAGGGCGGGCGCACGACGCACTTCTGCCCGTCGTGTCAGCCCCTGAAAGGACCGAAGAAATGAACGGTAACGCCAAAGGTCTCGATCACGTCGCCATCGCGGTGAAGGACCTCGAGGTCGCGGTGAAGTACTACGTGGAGGTGTTGGGCTTCGCTCCGCCGGAGATTGAAGAGGTCGCGACGGAGAAGGTGCGCACCGCGATCTTCGGTCACGGCATGGGGCGCATCGAGCTCATCTGCCCGACGGAAGGCGGCACCGGCGTTTCGAAGTTCCTCGAGAAGCGCGGCGAAGGGCTGCATCACATCTGCATCGAGGTCGACGACATCGTCGGCACGATGGCGGAGCTGAAGAGCAAGGGCGCGCAGTTGCTCGATGAAGTGCCGAAGCCGGGCGCCGGTGGCGCGAAGGTGGCGTTCATTCACCCGAAGGGCGCGCACGGCGTGCTGACTGAATTGCGCGAAGGCCCGAAGAAGTAACTCACGAGCGTTGGGGCGAGGGCCGAGCTCATGTCTGCATTCGACGCAGCGCTTCAGAACTTCTACCGAAAGCCGGACGTCGCGCTGCTGGCGCAAGGTCTCGACGACTTCCTCGCGGCTCCGACGCCGAACCCGATCGTCTTGTACGCGCTGGCGCGGCTGGCGGAGTTGAACTCCGAGGCGCGAGCGATGCTCGAGGCGCGTCGTGATCGTCAGCCGCAGTTCATCGACGCCGTTCTGCGCGGTTTCGCCGACCCGAAATTTCCGCGACTGAGCGACGGCCCGCCTTCGCCTGAAGAACTCGATTTTCTCTGGGCCGAGTTCTTTCTCACCGGCTCGCACGCGCCGGTGCATCGCGTGGTCGCCGTGCTCGATGAGCCCGAGGTCGTTCGCGCGAAGCTGACGGAGTGGTTGCGCAAGAAGGGCACGGGGTTCTTCGGCCGCAGGGCGTTCAAGAAGTACCTGCCGGTGTTCCAGCGTTGCTCGTTTCCCATCGTCTTCGAGGAATCGCGTGTCGATGGGCCGATGGATCTCGATGTGAGCGTCGCGCTCACGGCGAAAGAGCGTCAGCTCAAGTTCGCCGAGCTCCCGTTCGAGCTCACGCACCCTGAATTGATTCGCATCGCGGCGAAGAGCGCGGCGTTGTGGTCGTTGCGCAGCATTTCTGAGCAGCACGAACAGGTCGCTGCGATCTGCCGCGAAGAAGCCCGCAAGCCGGGTGGCGCGGGACGCGTGTTGCTCGTCAACTGAATCAGCTCAGCGGCACGTCAGCTCGCCGCTCTGAACCTTCTTCACGGCTTCATCGAACGCGACGATGGCCCGCGCGGCGTCTTGAAGCGTCATTCGAATGGTCGACGCGGAAACGAGCTCGAGCACGGTGTCGTTCTGCGCGAGATACGTGAGGACCTCCGGCGCGAAGCGCGAATTCTTCAGCACCTTGCGTGACTCGATGATTCGGTGTTCAGCGCGCACTTCCGCGAGCAGCGCGACGGTGTCGTTCACACGCTCCTGTGAACGCAGCCACGTGAGCACCGGCGCGGGCAACGCGTTGGATCGCTCGTCGGTGATGAGCTCGATGTATGCCAGCCGATTGGTTTCGGGCGGCACGACGGTGCGTGCGTTGAGTGATTCGGCGAGCGGCACATAGCGCTTCTCAAATTCCGGGAGCGACGCGTTGCTGCGCACGAAGAGGCACGCAGACGTCTCGATGTTCGTGCTCTCGAAGAGCGCGCGATTCCATTCGTCGGAGAACAGGGGGACCTGTCGATACCAGCGGAGCGCTTCGTCGAAGCGGCCCGTGGCGTAGTTGATGCGCGCGAGCTCGGCGAGCTGATGCTGCTGCTCCATCACCGAGAGCGCGAAGTCAGCAGTCTTCTCGTCGAGGCCAGTCGTTCCCGCGTCAGTCAGGGTGAGCGCGAGCAGGTACTGCGCGCGCGAGAAGAATGCCGAGTTCGCAGGCACCGCTTCGAGGAAGGCGCGCGCTTCCGTCAGCTTGTTCTTGCGATGCGCGAGGCGGCCGAGCTGGAGGTGGATCGCGGCGAGCGTCTCCGCAGGGAGCGCGCTCCATGCGTCGGCATTGCGATCGTAGAAGTTGTTGAACGTCGAGGGGATGAGGACGTCGTCGCGAAGGCGCCGTTGAAGTTCAGCGAGCGCTTCGACGGCCTGGAGATGAAACGCGTTCTTCGGCCCGGCCTGCACGATGGGCGTGAAATAGATGAACGCGGTGAACGGCAGGTTCGCCTGCCGAAGCGTCTCGGCCAGTTCGTAGAGAGCGTTGTCGCCTTCCGTCGTGTCGAGGTGGTCGCTCAGGAATCGATGCAGGCGAACCACTTCTTCATCACGCGGGTCTTCTTTGATGACCGTCGGTGCATGCGCACAACCGCAGAGCGCCACCGCGACCACGCACCAGAGTTTCATGGGCGGAACCTAGGCGGTTTGTGTGGCCCTCACCCCAACCCTCTCCCACAAGTGGGAGAGGGGGAATGCAGATTCATGCGGGTTGCAGAAACCTGCCGTGTGCCAGGTACTCGACTGCTTCCGTCGAACGCAGACGCGCCGGCAGTTTTCGAAGTGCGGCATCGACGGTGAGCGGTTTGTCGAATGCATCCAACGTCGCGAGCAATGCAGCGGCGTCTTCACCTTGTTGAATCAGCGGATCTGAGAACTGTTTCGCATTCAGCTCCGGAGCGAGCGTGAGCCCATTGCCGGTGGTCGAACGCACGGTGACCACTTCGGTCTTCGCGTGTTTCGCGGGCACGCGATGCGAACCGAGCCAATCGCCAAGTCTGTACAAACTCCGCGAGGCCGACGCGTTGATCAACTTTGTATTGTGTTGAATTGAAACGTGCGCGCGCGACTCGGCCGCTTCGAACACCATCGCGTCGACTTCATCAGAAGTGCCCTGCACGGCGTCTTCGAGCTTCTGATCAACGTAGGTGATCATCGGCACGGTCACGGTCGTCGGGTCGACCTCTTCGAAATACTCGAGGAACTCGTGGAACGTGCGCGCCTGCGTGCGCATGCCGAAGCGGTCGGGGTGTTCGGTGACGAGCGCTCCGGGTTGCGCCTGCAGACGCTGGTAGCCGACGGAACACCCGAGACTCAGCACGCGCTCGACGAGCTCCCGTTCTTCACGCAGCCGTTCCAGCGACGAATACGGCAGCCCGGCGATGCCAGACACTTCGAGCTCGATGTTCGGGTGTTGCTGGCAGCGCTCGATGACCTGCATCAGTTCGTCATCGGTCGGGCAGGGCTTGAGCAACCCGCGCTCCATGGTGTCGAGGCGCTGGGCCTGCGAGAAGCAGCCGATGTCCAACACCATGTAGATTTTCTCGAAGCGCGCCGAGAGCGTCGACGCGAGCTCCGGCGGTGGCACGCCCCACAAGAAATACGTCACCGAGTGCTTCTTGAAATCGAGGTCGCCCCACGTGCGCTCGAGAAACGCGGCGGTGCTCCCGGCGAAGTCGTAGCGGAGCTGCCACGTGTGCGCGGCGATCTCTTCATGGTCACGGCGCACCTGCGCTTCAGGCCGCAAAAACGGCTTCGCGCGCCCGAACGTCGCCTTCTGCATGCCGCGCGTGCCCGAGCAGTACAGACAGTTCTCAGTGCAACCTTTGCCCGGCGCGACCCAGCCGGAGAAGTTCGCGAGGTCCATCTCGCTCAAGAACAGCTCTTTGAAGTGCGAGTAGTGAACGTCGGTGCTCTTCGCGCCCTGAATGTACGTTTTCGTCGTCGAGCGCTCGCGGGTCACCACGTTCGGCGGATCCGCGAGGCCGCGCGCGAGCGCGAGCAGCGGCACTTCACCGTCACCCAGAATCACCGAATCGAAACAGTCGTACTCGAGCAGCTCCTTCCACCAGAACGACGCGGAGTTTCCGCCGACGGTGATGTGCACATCGGGCGCGACGCGACGAATGGTGCGCGCCACGACCAGCAACCGCGCGGCGTGGTGAAACCACTTGAGGCTCAGGCCGATCAGCTTCGGGCGAACGCGACGAACGAGCTGCTCGATGGAGCGTTCGACGGCGCGCTCATCTTCGTCACCGTCCCACAGGCGCACGTACGACTCGATGCCGCCGCGCCGCAGATATGACGCGAGGTAGAGGATTCCACACGTCGCCTCGCCGGCTCCGGCACCGAGCAGCAGAACGGGAGACAACGCCATGCGAACTCGCCTTAACACCGGCTGCATCTCGCGATGCAAGCGCCCGGGAGTTCCCCCGTAAGAAAGCGCACCCATCTCCCGGCCTTTCGACTACACGCACCCCGCTTTGATCCGCCTTTTCTGGAGAACGCCGCTCATGCACCGCGCGCTGCTGCCTGCCCTCGTGCTGGCCTCAAACCTTGCCTTCGCCCAGGCCGACGCCGGCGTCACGGAGTCGCCCACCGATGTCGAGGCGCTCAAGCGCGATTTCGAAGCGCGCCTCGAAGCGGCCCGCCGCGAAGTGAAGGACCTCCGCGATGAAGTGCGCGCGCAGCTCGCGACGTCATCGGTGGCGCAGGGTTGGCAGGAAGACTGGGTCGACGAGAAGCGCAAGCTGGAGCTGGTGACCTTCGACGGTTACCTCCGCGTGCGTCCCGACCTGTTCAACAAGTTCGACATGGGCCGCGGGCAGGACCCGTCGGGTTACTCGCTGTTCCCGCACTCGCCGGTGAGCCAGGGCGACCGCACGCAGGCCGGCGTGAACATGCGCTTCCGCCTCGAGCCGACCATCAACGTGTCTGAAGAGGTGCGCATCCGCGCGCAGATCGACATGTTGGACAACCTGGTCTGGGGCAGCACGCCTGACTACGCGTTCTCGCGCAACGCTTCGAACGGCTACTGGTACGACCGCAATCAGTTCTCGCTGTTCTCGATGAGCCAGACCACGCAGCGCTCGGGTGTGAACTCGCTGCAGGACTCCATCGCGGTGAAGCGCGTGTGGGGCGAGGTCTCGACGCCCGTCGGTATTCTGCGCTTCGGCCGCATGGGCAGCCACTGGGGTCTGGGCATGCTCTACAACGACGGCAACGGCATCGATAACAACTACGGCGACACGGTCGACCGCGTGAGCTTCACCGTGGAGCCGATCTCCGGCCTCTTCATCACGCCGATGATCGACCTCGACGTGGTGGGTCTGGTCTCGCCGCGTACGCAAGAAGGCGGGCAGCCGTTCGACCTCTCGAACCGCGACAACGTGACCAGCTACATCATCGCGATTCAGCGCCGCGACACCGAGCAGGAGCGCCGCCAGAAGATCGCGACCGGCCAGACGGTGTTCAACTACGGCCTCCACTTCACGTACCGCAATCAGGCGTACGACTCGGTGAACACGCTCTCGCAGCCGTTCAACAACGCGGTGTCTGACGGCATCGGCATCGGCGCGGCCGACTCGCAGTACAACATGGTGCTTCGCCGCTCCGACATCTTCATCCCCGACCTGTGGGCGAAGGTGGAGCGCAAGGAGTTCCGCATCGAAGCGGAGTTCGCGGCGATCCTCGGCTCCATCAACGGGCGGCAGATGTTCGTGAACGGCGACGGGCGCGACCAGCGGCTCGATGTCTGGCAGTTCGGCGCGGTGATTCAGGGTGAAGGCAAGGCGTTCAACGGCGACCTCGAGGTGGGCGGTGAAATCGGCTTCGCGTCGGGCGACAAGGCGCCGGGCTTCGGCAACTACCCGCGCCGCACGAAGGATGGCTACACCGTGTTGGGCGACATCGATGGCCCGCAGTACAACTGCAACGCGGTCGGCTGCAGCGACAACACCATCAACAACTTCCGTTTCAACCGCGACTTCCAGACCGACATGATCCTCTTCCGCGAGCTGCTCGGCGGAGTGACGGACAGCATCTATTTCAAGGTGAAGGGCAAGTACCGCATCACGCAGGGCCTCGAGGTGTTCGCGTCGGCGTTGTACGCGCGCACGTTGTTCCCGCAGTCTGCGCCGGGCTCGCTGTACACCGACAGCACCGAAGACCTCGGCGTCGAACTGAACGCGGGCGTGCGCTACGAGACCGAAGACGGGTTCTACGCGCAGTTGCAGTACGGCGTGCTGTTCCCGCTCCCGGGTTTCATGAAGAAGACCGACCCGTACGTTCAGGGGCAGAACACGCAGCTCGGCGGCAGCAAGGTGACGTTGGACAACCCGCAGGCGATCCGCGGCGTGTTCGGCATCAAGTTCTGAGCGCACTACAGCTTTGAAGAAGACGATGAGCACCGTGTGCGAACGCGGTGCTCGTTTTGTTCGTGCCCTCGGCTTCAGGCAAACGTCGGAGGCACCGGCCGAACTGATTTTCTGTACGCGGAGCTCCCGCCCGTCGTCCGCCCCTGCCGCTCGTGGCTTCGCCATCGCGTCTTCGACGAGCTGTGGCGCGTAGGGGCCCAACGGCCCACGGGCACTGAGGCGTATCGGCAACGGAAGCGCACCCGCTTCGCGAAGCCGATGCACGTGAGGTCTCTTCGAAGGCGCGGACTTCATGGCGAAGGCCAGGTGCTCCACTCGAAGGCTCAGCGGCGAAGCCGGTCGCGGCGGGGGCCGACGACGGGCGGGAGCTCCGCGTACAGAAAATCAGTTCGACCGGTGCTTACGGTGTTCGCGCGAAGAGAGAGGCGTGTGCGCGACGGGCAACGCGCCGACTGTCGAACTTCTGCGCCAACCCGAGGAATGGCTCGCTTGCGTGACGCACCGCGCGAGGGCAGGGTGCCGCGCCGTGCGTTTGATTTTCGTCGTCTCGCTGCTCGCGCTCGTTGCCTGCGGCATCAAGGGTTCGCCGCGGCCTCCGAAGAGCGTGTTCGTGCCCGATGAGCAGGCAGATGCCGGCACGATCAGCGTTTCGACTCAGGACTCGGGGATTCCATGAATCACTTTCACGAGAAGCGCGGCGCGCTCTGGTGCGAAGACGTGCCGCTCTCGCGCATCGCAGAGAAAGTCGGCTCACCGACGTACGTGTATTCGTCGGCCACGCTCTCGCGGCATCTCGACGTCGTGCAGACCTCGTTCGCGTCGACGCCCACGCTCGTCTGCTACTCGGTGAAGGCGAACTCCACGCTCGCCGTGCTCTCGCTCTTCGCGAAGCAGGGTTCCGGTTTCGACATCGTGTCGGCTGGTGAGCTCGGCCGCGTGCAAGCGGCTGGAGGCGACGTTCGCAAGGTCGTCTTTTCCGGCGTCGGCAAACGCGAAGACGAACTCGAGGCCGCGCTCCGGGCGGGAATCCTCATGTTCAACGTCGAGAGCGCTGAAGAGCTCGAGCTGCTGAACAAGGTCGGCACGCGGTTGAAGAAGCGCGCGCCGTTCGCGCTCCGCGTGAACCCCGACGTCGACGCGAAGACGCATCGCTACATCGCGACGGGCCTCAAGACCTCGAAGTTCGGGGTGCCGTTCGAAGAAGCCGTCGCGCTCTACAAGAAGAGCCGCCGCATGGCCGGCGTCGAAGCCCGCGGAGTCGACTGTCACATCGGCAGTCAGCTCACCGACGCGCGCCCGGTGCGCGAAGCGATTTCCCGCGTCGGGGGGCTCTACGACGAGCTCAAGAAACAGGGCTTCAAGCTCACGCATCTCGACGTCGGCGGAGGGCTCGGCGTCACCTACACGACGGAAAACCCTCCCAGCGTCGACACGTATGCGCGCACCGTCATCGAGGCCGCGAAAGACACCGGCGCGACGCTGGTGTTGGAGCCGGGGCGCGTGCTGGTCGCGAACGCGGGAGTTCTCCTCACGCGCGTGCTCTTCAACAAGCGCACGCCCGCGAAACACTTCGTCATCGTCGACGCCGGCATGAACGACCTGATGCGGCCCGCGCTCTACGAAGCGCACCACGACATCGTGGCGGTGCAGCCGCGTCGCGGCTCGAAGACCACGGTCGAAATCGTCGGGCCGGTCTGCGAGTCGACCGACGTGCTGGGTCATGACCGCGCGCTCGCCCCCTTGAAAGCCGGCGACCTTCTCGCCATCAAG
>JBEHYH010000010.1:0-29126 GCA_048498275.1 Myxococcota bacterium
CAGGTACGGCTCGCCCGTCGGGAGGGAGTTGAAGTCCAACACCTGGACGATGTTCGGGTGCTCCAACTTCGCGGCGATCTCGGCTTCGCGTTTGAAGCGCGCCAGCGCTTCGCCGGTCGCGCCGCCGCCGAGCTTCAGCACCTTGATGGCGACGAGCTTGCCGGCGAGCCGCAGGTGCTTCGCGAGCCACACTTCACCCATGCCGCCGCGCCCGAGCTGCCGTTCGATTTCGTACGTGCCCGCCACCGTGAGGCCCGGCGAGAGCAGTGAGGTGGCGTCAGTCATCGCGCGTCACCTCTACCGGACTTTCCCCGCGCCGTGCGCGCTACTTCATTGCCCGCGCAAGCCGCCATCATCCACTCCATCACGCGAGATGGGTGGCGTGCTGAAAGCTGGAGTTCGCGGCCGAATCTGCACAGACTTTCACCCGTGCTGACCCCGCTCCTCGTCACTCTCCTCGCGCAGACGCAGCCGCTCGACGCCAGCGCGTTCCGCGACAAGCTCCAGCTCTTTTCCGATGGCAAGGGCCACTACCTCGCGGTGAACCCCGACGAGCCCTACAACGGCGAGACCGACTTCTGGGGCGACGGCAAGACGTTCGCGCGCATTCGCGTCACCGGCGGCGGCCGCAGCGGCGACGAGTCATGGAGCTTCGTGTTCTGGGACCCGCGCGCCTGGACCACCACCGGCGGCCCGGCGAGCGTCGACATGCACGACAAGGGCGCGAAGTACGCCGTCACCTGCCGCCGCAAGGAGACCCCGCTCAAGCCGCTCACGCCTGAAGAGACGAAGAAGATCCTCGGCGCCGCGACCTTCACCACGTATCTGTGGTGGCGCATGCCGGAGAAGCTGCTCCGCGACGACACCGGCGTTTACTATTTCGTCGACCGCTTCCGCAGCGAGGAGCCCGGTGACCGCCGCGACTTCCGCGTGTTCGTCGGCAAGAAGGGCGCGCTCAAGCAGATGCCGCTCAAGGACATCGTCGATGACGCGCAGGGCATGATCTTCGCCACCAGGACCGGCGACCTCCGCCTCGTCACGCGCGAGGGCAAACTCGAAGGCAAGTGGATCAACGGCAAGCAGGCCACGGAGCTCGTGGAAGTGCCCTTCGACACCTTCGAGAGCGCCCGCATGGTCTACGTCGATCTCGGCCCCTATTCCGGTCAGCGGCTCGGCACGCCGTGCGATGACCTCATGTAAAGGCGCTCGGCAGGCACCTTTCGCCTGCCAAAAGCCGACAAATGTCATGGCGCTAGACACGCCATGACGTACTGAACCAGCGCACTTTTCCTCCCATGAATCCCGGGCAGGCCAGCCAACGATTGAGGCCGTTCAAACCGCAGAGGTTTGGCCGGTACACACTGTTGATGCCGCTTTCGACAGGCGGCATGGGCGAGGTGTTTCTCGCGCGCCTCGAGGGCAGCCACGGGTTCGACAAGCCGTGCGTCATCAAGAAGATCCTCCCGCACCTCGCGAAGGAGCCCGGCTTCGTCTCGCGCTTCGTCGACGAGGGCCACATTCTCGTCAAGCTGTCGCACGGCAACATCGCCCAGGTGCTCGACATGGGCGTGCAAGACGACGCGCCCTACATCGCGCTGGAGTTCGTCGACGGCAAGGACCTCCGCCGCGTGCTGGCGCGCACCCGTGAGCGCACGCTGCCGTTGCCGCTGTCGTTCGTGCTCTCGGTGATGTCGCGCGTCTTGGACGCGCTCGCCTACGCGCATCGCAAGCGCAGCGAAGACGACCGCGAGCTGAACCTCGTGCACCGCGACGTCAGCCCGCAGAACATCCTCATCTCGTACGAGGGCGAGGTGAAGGTCATCGACTTCGGGCTCGCGAAGTCGGCGCTGTCGGTGTCGAACACCAACCCCAGCATCCTGCTCGGCAAGTTCATGTACATGTCGCCGGAGCAGGCGCGCCACAAGCCGGTCGACCGCCGCGCCGACCTGTATTCGGTCGCGCTGTGCCTCTGGGAGCTGGTCGCGGGGAAGAACCCGTTCGAAGACGTGCCCTCGGGCGAGATGATTGCGCGCGTCGGCAACCCGACGATTCCCGCGTTGAACTCGATTGATCCGCTCTGCCCCCGCGCGCTGTCGGAGGCGGTCTCGAAGGCGCTGCAGGTCGACCCCGCGCAACGCTTTCAGACGGCCGAAGAGTTCCGCACCGCGCTGCAGTCGATTCTCGTCGCGATCGACCCGTCGGCCGGCGCGGAGAGCACCAGCCGCTTCATGCGCGACGCGTTCGCCTCCGAGTACCAGCAAGAGCGTCGAATGCTCGCGAGCCTGAAGGAACAGGCGCGGTCGCTGGAGGCTCCGGAGCGCGGCACGCAGGAAGAGACGCTCCAGCCGAACACCAAATCGCCGTTCGCGAGCAAGCCGTCGTTCTTGCGCGGTGACGAGCCGACGCCCATCGCATCGAAGGCGTTGGAGCTGCAGCCGACCGCGCTCTCGTTCGCTCCGACGCCGAAGACGGTGCAGCTCTCGGGCACGCCGTCGAAGAAAGACGACGTTCACGAAAAAGAAACGCTGCCCGCGATTCAGTTGAAGACCGACCTGTCGAAGACGCCGGGCCCGGGAGCCGCGCTGCCTCCGATGGAGTTCGGCCGTGAAGAGCCTGAGCAACCCGAGCTCGACGCGACGCTCGATGAAGAGCAGCCCGAACCGCCCGCGCCGGTGAAGGCCGCGACCCCTGCAGCGGGTGCGGCGCCGATTCGCGCGAAGGTGTTGCCGAAGAACTTCGACAACGAGCCGACTGAAGCCGCCGCGCCGGCGATCCCCAACGTGCACACCTCGGAGACCGTGCGCGCGCTCGAGCCGCTGCCCTCCATCGTGCTCGATGGCGTCGAGAGCGCGCCGCTGCCGCCGCCCGCGCCGACGCCGGTGAAGAAGAAGGCGCCCATCAAGCCGCGCCGCACGAACTCGAAGACGCTGAAGTCCTCTCCGCCTCCGTCGCCGCCGCCGATGCCCAGCGGGCCGCTGCGCACCGACACGATGGTGATCCGCAACCCGTTGCTCGATCCACCTCCGCGCACGGCGGCGCCCGCGAAGAAGAGCGGCGCCACCTGGCTCTGGTTCGTGGTGCCGTTGCTCGCGCTCGCGGCCGTCGGCGGCTTCATCGCGTGGGACCTGCATCTCGAAGACCTGAAGAAGCAGCAGCAGACCGATGAGGCCGGGCAGGAAGCGCCCGCGCCCGAAGAAACGAAGTAAACGGCGCTCGTGGCGCTCCTCCAGCTCACCGACATCGAAGCCGGCTACGGCGCGCGCGTGCTGCATCGCGTGTCGTTGACCGTGAAGGCCGGTGAAGCGTGGGTGGTGCTCGGCCCGAATGGCGCCGGCAAGTCGACGCTGGTGCGGGTCGCGTTGGGTCTGCTGACTCCCTCCGCGGGTGAGGTGACGTTGTGCGGCGACGCGTTGCGCTCGTTGGATACGCGGCAGATCGCGCGGCGGGCCGCGTGGGTGCCCCAGGTCGTCGACGACGGGAGCCGGTTTACCGGGCTGGAGATCGCGCTGATGGGGCGCGCGCCGCACCTGTCGGCGTGGGGCGTGCCCGGTGGCGCAGATGAAGCGCGGGCGATGGAGGCGCTGCGGACCCTCGATGTCGCGCACGTCGCGCATCGGCCGCTCGCGGAGGTGTCGGGCGGTGAACGGCGCCGCGTGTGGCTGGCGCGCGCGCTGGTGCAGACGCCGAAGGTGCTGGTGCTCGATGAGCCCACCGCGTTTCTCGACGTGAAGCATCAGGTGGAGACGCTGCGGCACGTGCGCAAGCTCGTCGACGCGGGCCTCGGTGCGCTCGCGGTGCTGCACGACGTGAACCTCGCGCGGCAGCTGGCGACGCACGTGTTGTTGCTGAAAGACGGCCACACGATCGCGCAGGGGGCCGTCGAAGACGTGCTGACCGAAGACGCGCTCACGAAGCTGTACGGCGTGGAGATGCGGGAAACGCCGGGGTTCGCTCCCCGGTGGGACGCGCCGTGAAGCGCATCGCGCTCGCGCTCGCATTGTCGGCGGCGGTGCACGCGGTGCTGTGGTTCACGTTCAAAGATGCGTTCATCGCGCCGAAAGAAGTGCGCGCGAACGCGCCGGTCGAGTTCACCATCGAAAACCCCTCTCCCGACCTCAGGAGAGGGTCCCGCGAAGCGGGGGGTGAGGGCCGAACACCTGCCAAACCAGTACAACCCAAAGTTCAAACCAACACATCGGTTGTACAGAACAGCGAGGCAATCGCTGCCCCTTCGCAGGTCATCGAGGTCGAGATTGAGCCATCGCCGAATGAGGGCGGCCCTCACCCCGACCCTCTCCCGCAGGCGGGAGAGGGGGAGTTGCCTCCGTCGAACGCCGTGAAGATTGATGACGCGGCGCTCGTGCACGCGAGGCTCGCCGAAGCTGCGCGTCGTTGCTACCCGGCCGCGGCCCGCCGTTTTCGCCAGAAGGGAACTGTCACGCTGTCCTTCTGCGCAGACCCGGCCGGCGGAGTCACCGGCGCCGCCGTGAAGGAATCCTCCGGTGCGCCATTGCTCGACGACTCCGCGCTCAACTGCGTGCTCGCCGCGGCCGCTCCGTTGCCACCCGAAGCGGCATCACATTGCTACGCGGTGCCGGTACGCTTCGACGCTCAGTAGACGTCGTACTTCTTGCGCAGCGCCTCGTGTTCGTCCGCGTTCCGCGACGGGTGGAGCACGTGGTTCGAATCATGGAGGTAATACAGGTACTCGGTCTCGGTCGGCTTCAACGCCGCTTCGAATGACGCGGTGGTCGGCGCGCCGATCGGCGTCGGCGGTAGGCCCTTCTTGTAGCGCGAGTTGTACGGATCATTCTGGTCTCGCAGCTTCACGAGGAACTCCTTTCGGTCGTTCCACTTCTCCAATTCGTAGCGCGAGGTCGCGTCGACGCCGAGCGGCCAACCCTGGGTGATGCGCCTCCACAGAATGCCGGCGACCAGCGGCCGATTCGCGGGCGTGGGCTCTTCACGCTCGAGCATCGACGCCATCGTCACGATTTCGTGCAGCGACCGCTTCTGCGCCTTGAGCGCCTCTTCATTCGGCGCGAACACGCGCGCACCGAACAGGTCCAACTGCTTCTGCACCAACTGCCGCGCGTCGATGTGACCCTTCGGCAACTGATACGTCTCCGGGTACAAATACCCTTCGAGCGTGCCCTTCGGCAGCGGGAACGGCGCGGTGTACCCGTCAGCCGAGCTCGCCGCCTTGATGTACTCGCCGGCGTTGATGCGGCCCGCTTCGACCAGCGCTTCATCGGTGTCACGAATGCGGAAGCCTTCGACCACCACGAAGGGTTCATCTTCAGCGAGCGGCGATTTCTCGAGCGCGTCGGCGATGTCGAAGGTCGACAGCCGCCCTTCCAGCTTGAACTTGCCGGCCTTCAACTTCAGGCCGCCGCGATTCCAGATGACGAAGCGCCACACCAGCGGGCTCGACACCAGGTGCTTCTCCTCGAGCAGCTTGCCCACGGTCTTCGCGTTCGCGCCCTTCGGCACCTCGAACTCCGCGGAGTCGGCGGGGATGTCCATCGGCTCACCCGCGGTCTTCGCGATCGAAAACGCGAACACACCCGCGCCGGTCACGCCGAGCACCAGCAACAACATCAACCCGAGGAGAATGCGTTTCATTTTCTCAACCCAACTGCGTGAGCATCGTCTCGGCGTTGCTGACCTCGAACTTGCCGGGCGCTTCGACGTTGAGCTGCTTCACCACGCCGTCTTCGACCAGCATCGAGAAGCGCTGCACGCGAATGCCCATGCCGCCCGAGGTGAGGTCCTTCGCGAGACCGATTTTCTGCGCGAACTCCGCGGAGCCGTCGCCCAGCATGCGCACCTTGCCGATGGCGCCGAGCTCCTTGCCCCACGCGGCCATCACGAAGCCGTCGTTCACCGACACGCACCACACTTCATCGACGCCCTTCTTCTTGAGCGCGTCGAGGTTGGCGACGTAGCCGGGCACGTGCTTCGCGCTGCACGTCGGCGTGTACGCGCCGGGCAGGCCGAAGATGACGATCTTCTTGCCCCTGGTCGCCGCCGACACGGAGATCGGGTCGGGGGAGAGCGGGCACGCCTCGCCGAACCTGGTGGACTCGAACAGCGTGGCCTCGGGGAGCTTGTCGCCAATCGCGATGGTCATGGCGGCGCTGCTTAGCCCACCGCGAGGAGCTTCGGCAGCAACTCGCCGCTCTTGCCGAGTTCCACGTGCTGAAAATCGCCCGCGTTCGCTGACGGCTCGGCGTTGATCAACCACGTCTCCGCGCCGAGCGCGCGCGCCTGTTTCACGAGGCCGGCCGCGGGCCACACCGCGCCCGAAGTCCCCGCGGCGACGAACACGAAACGCTTCCCGCGCGCTTTCAGAAAAAAGTCGCTGATGGCTTCGAGGTCATTCGGGTCGAGGTTCTCGCCGAACCACACGATGTGCGGCCGGAGCAGCGCGAACTCGCCCTTCTCACTGCACGCCTTGCAGCCCGGGAGTTTGTCGGCCGGATACTCCGCGTCATCGGCGAACGGCTCGCGGTCGCAGTTCGAACACCGCGTCTTCCACAACGAGCCATGCATCTCGACGACGCGCTTGCTCCCGGCCTTCGAATGCAGCCCGTCGACGTTCTGCGTGGCGAGCAGGAACCGCTCGCCGAGTTTCCGTTCGATGGCCGCGAGCGCGTGATGACCCGCGTTGGGCTGAACCACCTTCGCGCCCGCGCGCCGCTGTGAATAGAAGCGCCAGACGAGCGCCGGGTCTTCTTCGAAGCCTTCCGGCGACGCGACCTTCTCCACCGGGTGCTGCTCCCACAGGCCGTTGCTGTCGCGGAAGGTCGGCACGCCGCTCTCCGCAGACACGCCTGCGCCGGTGAGAACGAAGAGAAACGTGGAGTCGTCGATGGTGATGGGTTTCATGGGTTCCGTTTCAAAAGAGTCACCTTGACTCGAAAGCATGCCTCAACCTGACGAACACATTCCGGAGTTGTTAAGCGCAAGCCTCATGCGACAGAGCGCGTTGGCAATCGTGATGTTGTTGGGCTTCTCGTCGTTGGCGCAGTCCCCCGAGGCGATGAGCTATCGCCATTTGAGCTACACCGGCTACGGCGCAACCGACGCGACGAGAGATCGCGCGGTGGTCGATCGCTTCAACGCGCTCTTCTCGTTACTCAACACACCCGCGGCACCGGAGGTAGTCCCTCAGGAAGTCACAGACATGCGCGCGTACCTCGCGAAGCCGCATTCCGGTCACGCGCAGGAACTGAAGGCCGAGCTCTACCGGAAGAAGCTCGCGCAGTACGAAGCCACGCATCAGGCCAACGTCGCGTCGGCGGCGCTGCCCACGAAGAACGACGTGGAGGCTGTCGTCGCGCTGGTCGACACGCTCCCTGATGGCGTGACGGTGAAAGACGAAACCGTCTCGACGACCGGCGACATCACGCTCGTCGGGCACTTCAACATCGTCATGAAGTGGGCCGAGAAAGAGGAAGACTTTCTCAAGCGCGTGAAGGCGCTCGCCGCGGCAGCCGACGGGAACATCGTCATCATCAACTACCGCCGCGAGTTGGGTGACGCCTACCGCACGAGTCACGGAGTCGCCGGCGTCGTCATCAGGCAGCCGGCGTTCGACCCGACGAAGCTGAAGCTCGGGAAGCTCCCCGCCGACCTCTGATTTCGCGATGCATCGCCGGCTCGCCTAGGGTGCGCCGCCCTGATGGGTCCCCTCCTGCTGGCCGTGCTCGCAGCCGCTCCAGCGATGGAGCTCTCGCCTGATGCACTCTGCGCGTCGGAGCTGCGCGCGTCGGGCCTGAAGTTCGAAGGGAGCGGCGTGCTGTTGCGGCTCGCCCCGCCCGCACTGCTCACGCTGACTTCGCGCGATGGCGAAGTGCTTCTCCGGCGAGATCTCGGAAATGGAACGTGCGCGGAGCTCAGCCGCGCCTCACGCGTGATGGTGGAGCGCTGGGCGCAGCAACTGGGTCCGGCGATGGTCGACGCCGGCGTTCCCGTCGCGCCCGTTGCTCCCAAGAAAAAACCTCCGCGACCACCGGAGCCCGTCGACGCAGGTCTCTCCATTGAGAGCATCGATGCCGGATCAGAACCTGATCAGCCTGTCGTCGAAGAAGTCGATGCGGGCCTCACCGTATTCGACGAACCGGTGTTCGAAGACGCCGGAGTGGAGCCGGTTCTCGACGCAGGGGTGCTTGAAGTCCCTCCAGCGCGCGTCGCGGTCACCGGCCTCGAAGCGTTCGTCGGTGGTGGCGTGGTGACCCCCGCGTACTCGACGCCCGTCGGCCCGACGCTCTCTGCGGAGCTCGCGCTGGTGCTCGACCGGCGACTCCGCCTCGGGCTCGTGGGGCTCTTTGATTTCGGCGGCTCCACGAATCTGGTCGATGATCAGAATCGCGTTCGCGGCGCCTTCACCACGCGCGGCGGCGCGGCGTTGGTCCATGGAGGCTGGTGTTTCAACTGGCCCGTGCGCGCCTGCGGAGGGCTCGTCATCGGCGCGCATCTCGACGAAGGCCGCACCTCCGGCGCGTTCGTCTTCCAGTCGACCGTCGCGCGCACCGCCGCGTTCACCTTCGGGCCCTCGATTCAAATCGCGTGGCTCCCGAACGCTTTTCATCTGGCCTTCGAGGCGACGCTGCTCATCACCCCGGCGCCCTCGACGTTCCAGGTCACCGGGCTCACGCCGTCGTCACTGTCACTCCCGGCTTTCCAGGGCGTCTTCCGGCTCTCCATCGGCCTCGGGAGCACCCGTTGAACGTTTCGCGTCGCTCAGGTCATTCACGGTGCGACCTCGACCATGCTCTCCGCGATGCCCATGCAGGCCACTGAAATCACAGCGGAAAACACCGAGAGAGATCCGCTCGTCGAGGCCTGTCGCACCGGTTCGCCGAACGCTTTTCGCGCGCTTTATGACGCGCACTTCGACTTCGCCTGGCGCACCGCCCGCCGGCTGGGCACGCCCGAAGCCGACGTCGACGACGTGGTGCAGGACGCCTTTCACATCGCCTGGCAGCGGCTCGCGTCGTTCACCTGGGGCCGCTTCACGACGTGGCTCTACCGCATCATCGCCAACGTGGTCTCTGAACGGCTGCGCCGCGCGCGCGTGCGCACGTTCTTTGGAAAAATCCTCGGCCGCCAACGTGAAGACGACGACGGTTCGACGCAGGCCCAGGTCGAAGCGCGGCACTCGCTGCGCGCCGTCGAACGCGTCTTGCGAAAATTGTCAGACGAGAAACGCGAAGTCTTCGCGCTCTTCGAATTCGAAGGTCTGAGCCATCAGGAAATCGCCGAGCTCACCGGCGCCAGAATCGAAACCGTCAGAACCCGCCTGCACTACGCGCGAAGAGACTTCGAGCGCATCGCCGGCGAGCTGGGAGTCACGCCATGAAACACGACGAACTCACCCGCGCTTGCAAGGAGGCGACCGCACAGCCACCTCCGTTCGCGCGCGAGAAGGTGTGGAATGGTTTGCAGCATCGACCGGCGCCGTCGCGGCGGCGCTGGGTGCTCGCAGGCGCGCTCGCGGTGTCGATGCTCGCCGTGGCCGTTCTCTTTCCGCGCACGGGTGATGGCCGGTGGCACGAAGGCGCGGTGTCTGCGGCGTGGGCCAACGCGCGCCTCGAGCGCACGGGGAACACGCTGCGACTCGAGCGCGGCGAGCTCGCGATTTCAACGTGGGGAACTCCGGTGGAAGTGCGCGCGGGTTCGCACACCATCGTCGTCGAGCGCGGCGTCGCCATCGTCCAGGTCGCGAGCGAGTCGGTGACGGTCGACCTCGTCGAAGGCTCGTTGTTGTTCGATGGCGAATCGCGTTCCGCTCCGCGGCGCGCACCGACGCCGTTGAGTGACGCGGCGATGGCGCTCGATGAACCGCCCGCGAAATTTCTGCGGCTCACCGCGACGGCGGAGCGCGCGGAGGCTGATCAACGTTTTGAAGACGCGGTGAAGACGTGGAAGGAGCTCGCTGCTTCCAATTCACTCGATGCGGAGGTCGCGAACTTCAAGGAAGGCGAGCTCGAGCTGCGCAAGCTGAACCAACCCGCGCTCGCGCTCGTGACGTTCGATGAAGGTGAAGGCCGTCACCCGCGCGGCGCGTTGACGCAAGAACGTCAGTTGTCGGCCATCGAGAGCTGCCTCGCGTTGAATCGCTTCGATGAAGTCGCGCGCCGCACGTCTGAGTTTCTCGCCGCGCACCCCGACAGTGAACGCACGGCCGAATTGAAAGCGCTCCAGACGCGCGCGTGCGGCGAGTTGAAGCAGCCTGCTACCGGGTGTCCGTGAATTATTTCGAGGGCTCGATGAACGAATCGCAGCGCCGGGTCATTCAGCGGCTGAACACCCGGCGGAGGCTCGGACACCGGGACACAGAGACCAGGAGAATCATGAAACGCATCATCGTGTTGGCCGCGCTCGTGTTGGCTGCGTGTGACCCCGTCGTCGGCTCCCGTTACGTGAAGTCGCAGGAAATGACCGCCAGCGCCGGCGGTGAACTCACCATCGACGCGTCGGAGAACGCCGAGCTCGCGGGTACGCGCCTGTCGATTCCCGCGAACGCGCTGCCGTCGAACACTCAAATCACGGTGGAGGTCGGGCTCGACGCGCTCGTGAATTCGACGCGCATCGCGAGCCCGGTGGTCGTCTTCGGGCCGCAGACGCTGCAACTGAACGGCGACGCGACCGTCGTGTTGCCCCTCTCGCACGTGAAGACCGGTGAAATCATCACCATCTCCGCGCGCGCGGGTGATGGCAGCAGCTACGAAATTCCCACGCCGAACATCACCATCGACGCGAGCCAGACGCATGCCACGTTCACCGTTCGCCGCCTCGGCAGCTTCCAGGCGCAGCGCTCGAACGCTTGCGTGAGCAACGCCGACTGTACGGCCACCGAGCAGTGCGTGAACGGGCTCTGCGACGCGGCGTGTGTCGCGCAGACCGAGACGTGCAACGGCGTCGATGATGACTGTGATGGCGTCGTCGACAACGGCTGCACCGCCGCTTCGTGCGCCTCAGATACGGACTGCGCGAGCGGCCAGTGGTGCGTGCGTGGTTCATGTGAAGCGAACCCCAGCACCACCGACGGCGGCAGCTTCTCGTGCGTGAGCGACACCGACTGCTTCAGCGGCGAAGAATGTGTGAACGGTTCGTGCGTGCTCTCGTGCGTCGCGCAAACCGAAACCTGCAACGGCATCGATGACGACTGCGATGGCATCGTCGACAACGGCTGCGGCAACCCGATTGATGGCGGTTCGTTCTGCCGCACCAATCTGGAATGCACGGCCACTCAGCAGTGCGTGAACGGTACGTGTGAGCTCGCTTCGGGTGATGGCGGCGTGAGTGGCTGCGCGGCCGACACCGACTGCGCCAGCGGCCAGGTGTGCGGCAATGGCACGTGCGTCGTCGACACCGGCTCCGATGGCGGCGCGTGGGTGTGCAACACGTCGAATGACTGCGCGAGCGGCGAAGACTGCATCAACGGCGTGTGTGAGTTGGCCGCGCTCGATGGTGGCTCGGCGCCGTTCTGCCGCACCAACCTCGACTGCACCCCGGTTCAGGCGTGCGTGAACGGCGTCTGCCAGTGACCCGTCAGCGGTCTCCCGCGCGCAGTTGAAACGTCAGCCCGGTCTCGACCACGGTCGATGCCGGGCTGTTTCGCTTCATGCCTCTGACGCATCGTCTTCTCGTCGAGAGCTTCTCCGAAGTGGCGCCACCGACGCTGCTCGAAGAAACCAGCCCCGAGTTCCGCCAGGGTCGACGGCACGGTGCCCGCGTTCAGGTGACGATTCGCGAGTTCGGCGAGCGCATTGCCGAACGTCTGGGAGCCGTCAACGTGAGTGCAACTTCTCGATGTCGACCTCGACGCGTCATTCATTCCAGGCGACGGTGACTTTGACGGTCGCGATGCCGCCGCGATCATCCACCGCGCGCAGCTCGTACTGACCCGACGGCGCCGCCCAATCGAGCGACTCGCCCGCCTTCACCGTGCCGAGCAATTCATGCCCCGCGAACCAGGTGAGCGACCGCGCCGCACCATCGGCGTGCGCGAGGAGCAACACATGCGACTCCTCTTTCTTGTCGCGACGCAGGCGGTACGTGATGCCCGGCTGCGGCGACAAGATGCGCGGAGCGCGCGTGACGACGACATCCGACTCGCAGACTCCGGCAACCGGCGGCGGCGTTTTCCTCGGCAGACCCGCGAGCGCGAACAACCGCGCGACGTCAGACGGCCAGACTTCGAAGACCTCATCACGCGTATTCGGCCCGGCGACGCACTGACGCTCACCGGTGTTCACATCGACCGGGAACGCGCGGTGCACGTCGCATTCGCCGAGCGGAGACACTCCGGGAATCACCCGCGTGCGCGCCGTGTGCTGACAGTGCGGCCCCGGCTTCTTTCCGCTGACCGAACACACCTCGATTTCAGTGAGCGACACGTCGGGCGAATGACGCTGCCCTTCCGGCGTCGCGAGCAACGGCCGCAACCCGTCGACGATTTCGAAGAACAACGGCGCCGCCGCTTTGCGCCCTTCGAAGCTCGCATTCGGCGCGCCGTCGAAATTACCGACCCACACTGCGAGCACGTAGCGCCCGACGACTCCCGCGGTCCACGCGTCACGGTACGCGTACGAAGTGCCGGTCTTCCACGCGACCTTCAGGCCGGCGCGTTCACGTGACGGGTCGTGCTGCGACAACATCGACAACGTCAACTCCGCGGCTTCAGGCGAGACAATCGACTGTGCGGGAACACTCGCTTCACCGCGCACGCGCTTGAGCGGAGCCCACATGCCGCCACGCGCGAGCGCGACGTAGAGCGAGACGAGCTCTTCCATCGTGACCTCGACCGCTCCGAGCACGATGCCCGCGCCGTAGTACTCGCGGTCACGCAGCCCCTTCACGTGCGTCTGCTCGAGCACCGCGTGCAGGTCACGCTCCAGCCGCAGATTCAAATCGACCGCCGGCACGTTGCGACTGCGCGCGAGCGCTTCCGTCGCCGTCATCGGCCCGAGGTACTGATTGTCGAAGTTCTCCGGGTTGTACGCGCCGAACCGCGTGGGCACGTCGCGCAACAACGTTCGCGGGTGAATCAGCCCTTCATCGAGCGCGCGCGCGTACACGATGGGCTTCAACGCTGAGCCCGGTGAACGCGGAGACGTCACACCATCGACCTGACCTGAGAGCGTCGCGTCGTTGAAGTCAGCGGATCCAACATGCGCGAGCACTTCACCGGTCTCCGCGTCGGCGAGCAGCACCGCGGTGTTGTGAATACCCGACGACGCGCGGCGCTCGACGTACGACGCCACCTGCCGCTCGAGCCGCGCCTGCAGCGAGCCATCGAGGGTCAGCATCAACGTGCGGCCTTCACGCGTGCGCAACGCGCGCTCCACCGCGTGCGGAGCGAGGAACGGCAACTCGCGAACCGAAAACAGATGCAGCGATTCACGCAGCGCGAGCGTGTCTGCATCAGTCTCGGGGTGCGCCGCGAGCCACAGCCCTCCCAACTTCACGCGCGCCGCGTGCAGCGTCTTCGGTTCATCACCCGAACCCGGCGTGCGCATCGACGGGCTCTGCGGCAACACCGAGAGCGCGAGACATTCGGCGAGCGAGAGCTGACTGGCGTCTTTGTGGAAATAGATGCGCGCCGCCGTACCCGCGCCTTCGACGTTGCCGCCGTACGGAGCGAGGTTCAGATACGCCTCGAGAATCTCACGCTTCGAATACGTGAGCTCCAACTGCAGCGCGCGCGCCATCTGCTGGAACTTCCCCGGCACCGTGTGCGAGTCGATGTGAAATCGCATGCGCGCCAACTGCATCGACAACGTCGAACCACCACGACGCCGCCCGCCGGAGAACGTCTCCGCCGCGGCCTTCACCAGCGCGACCGGGTTCACGCCGGGGTGCCAATAGAACCAGCGGTCTTCGTAGAGCTGCGTCGCTTCGACCAACTGCGGCGCGAAGCGGTCCAGCGGAGTCCACATGCGGTAGGTCTGATCAGCCGCGAGCGTGAGGCGCAGCAGCCTGCCGTCGCGGTCAGTCACTTCACGGCTGAATGTGTACGGCTCGAGCAACGGAGGGCACGTGAAGCGCGCTACGAGCGCGAGTGCGATGAGCGCCAGCAGCGCGCGCATCCACCAGGCTCGCAGCAGACGCTTCATCGTTCACTCCACCGTGACCGTGGCCGAGGTGGAACGGCCGATGACGTTGGCGTCGTACATGCCGGTGGCCTGCGACGGCGGCACCACGAACGTGCCCTTCGTCACCGCCTTCACCTTGTAACGGAGCTCGCCGACCTCGCCGCCGACGGTGCCGTAGAGCGCGATGCGGTCTTCACGCGCGTCGAGTGAATCTGGCGTCCACGTGACGTTGTCGGTGACGAGGCGGTCGAGCCCCTGCGCCGACGAACCGGGGTTCAGCACCAGCTCGAACCCCGCGGGCAGAAGGTCGACGATGGCCATGTTGTAGAGCGTGCGATTCGCGAGCAACGAACGCGTCTTCAGGTGCACGAAGACCTCGTCGCCAATCTCGACCTTCGTCACCGCCTTGCCCGCGTCGTCTTCGAGCGAGTGCAGCACCTCGACGCCTTCCTTCACGGCGTCCTTCGGAGGGTCCTGATCAAACCCGCTCTCGCCGACGCTGTAGAAGACGACCGGCCCATCACCCGCCTTCACGCGGAACGCAGTGACGTCGCCACCGAACTGCAGCTTGAAGGTGAGCCCGGTGCCGAGCGTGACGGGCTTCCACTTGCCCGCGGCGTCAGACGTCTCGACCGTCACGTGAGACAGACCGCCGCCCAGTTTCTCGAGCTGCGCGGCGTACGCGTCGAGCGCGTAGAGGCTCCATGCGGCCGACAGCGAGTGCACACCCGATGAAATGCCCGCAGTGAGTTCCTTCAGCAGATTCGGGCCCATCGCATCGAGCTTCTCGGGGAAGTGCTTCGCCAACAGGTACAGCACCTGCGAGCGATAGAGCTGATCATCAGAGAAGGCGCGCGAATCAGGCGTCACCTTCGTCGCGACCTCGAACGCACGAATCGTCTTCTGCGCGCTGTCCTTCGAGTTGGTCAGCGCGTACGCACCGGCGAGGTACACGTACGCGAGGTCGTTGTTCGCGCCCTTCTGACGGCCGAGCCATTCAGCGACCGCCGCGGTCGGAGCCGGCGCGGTCTGATCATTCCGCGCCAGCACGTAGAGCGCCTGCGCCTTGAGCCGCGCGTCGTTCATGTCGGTCGGCGGCGACGCGACCATCTGCTTCAGGTTCGCGAGCGCCTTCTCACGCACGTCGGCCGGAGCCGGCGCGCCGCGCTCCTTCGCCTCGGTGAGCATCAGCGTGATGTACACATCGAGCGGCGGCGAGTTGAACGAGTTGGCGGCCCAGTACCCGAACGCGCCGTTCTCATTCTGACGCTGACGAAGAATGCCGAACGCGCGCTCATAGGAAGCGACGGCGGTCGCCTGGGGGTAGCCCCAATCAGGCCGCTTCATGAACACCAGCGCGGGCACCGCGCGGCTCGACAACTGCTCGCTGCAGAGATGCGGGTACGAATCGAGATAGTCGACGACGCCCGCGCTCAGACCGAGCGGCAGCAGCGAAATCGTGAACTGACGATTCGCGAGCGCGTCATGCATCTTGCGTCTGGTCTTCAGCTCGACGGTCGAGTCCTTCACCGAGCCTGCCTGGCTCACGACGCGATACGCCGACGCCGGGCGAATGCTCATCGTCGCCGTGCGCACCGCGTCTTTCCCGCCGCCGGAGACGAAGAACTTCAGCTCCCCGTTGCCGAGCGTGTTGGTCGCGGTCACCGCGAACGACGCCACGCCTTCGCGGCCTTCGGCGATGGTCAACGTCTGCTCCGCCGGCCCGGTCACCTTGAATGACGCGTTCGGCTCGAGCTTCACCTTGATCTGCGCCTTGTCGCCGGAGCCCTCGACGTTGTTCGCGATGGCCGCGGTCACCGTCAGCGTGTCACCCGGCGTCGCGAACGTCGGCGTATTCGGCGCGATGACGAACGGCCCACGAATGACCGCGCTGGTCTTCGTCGCGGCCATCGCTTCAGGCGACGCAGCCACGGCCATCACACGCAGCGTGCCCGCGAACGATTCGGGCACATCGAAGGTCACCGTGCGCTCATCGGGGCCGGAGTCGACGATCTTCGACCAGTACACCGCCGGCTTGTCGGCCTTGCGCTTGAACGGGTTCAGATTCTTCGCGAGCGCGTCGGCGTCATCGTCACCGCCTTCGTGACCTTTCTGCACGAGGCTCCATTCAGGGAGCAGTTGATCAACCACCTGCCGGGTCGACACCTCGAGCGCGCGCCGCGCGAGGAAAAACGCGAGCGGATCCGGCGTCTCGTAGTTCGCAACCTGCAGAATGCCTTCGTCGATCGCGAACACCGCAATCTTCGCCGGCTTGCCCGTCTTGAACTTGATGGCGAGCGGTTTGCCCGGCTGCGACAGCTTCTCGGTCGTCAGCGTGATGGGGAGATGCTGCGACTCCTTCATCACCGTGAAGTTCACCACGCCGTACGACAGCGGGCTCACGTAGAGCTCCGGCGATTCGAGTGAACGCACGAACGTCACGTTCACGTAGCCGTTCGCTTCGAGCCCCGCGGGCACTTCGATGGTCTGCACCGTGTTCGAGGTCGTCGTCTTGAACGCCTTGTGCGCGTAGACCTTGTCGCGCTCGATGGTGATGACGCCGGCGCCTGCATACGGAGCGGTGATCTGCACCGAAATCGTGTCGCCCGGCCCGTACTCGGGTTTGTCGAGTGAGACCTTCAGCTCGGCGTTGCGCTCGAGCTCCTTGGTCAAGTTCGCCTCGCCGGCAATCGTGAACGGAACGCGCGCGAGCTCGACGTCTTCAGCGTCTTTCACCGCGAGATAGAACGTGCCGACATCGTGCGACGGCAGCGTCAACGTCGTGCCCTTGTCGCTCACCACGAGCGCGTCGGTCTTCTTGGTCACGTCCTTGCGCACCGACTGGTAGCGCCAGGTGCCGTTCGATTCCTGCGTGAGCACCGACACGTAGCGCTGCTCGACGAGCGCGATCTTCAGCCCGTCGACCTTCGTCATCTTGAGCGCCGGGTCGACCGCGATGAGCTCCACCTTGCGCTCGACATCGCGCTTGATGAACCCGAGCTCGCCATCGGCTTTGTACCCGAGCATGTATTTGCGCGGGCTCACGATGACGCTCGCGTAGCTCGACACGCTGCGGCCACCGCCGAGCTCGAGACCCTCTGAATAGAAGCTCACCTGGTAGGTCGCCGGCGCGTACGACGAGAGGTCGAGCTCGAACTCCGCGTCGCCGTCATCACCCGTCGTGGTGTCTTCCGCGCGGTACTCCTCCGAGCGCTTCGCGCGCGCCGGGTCGTAGAACGCGTATTCCGAATATTGCGAGAACCACGGCTGATACGGCGAGAGCGAGAACGACGCGCGAACGTCGTGACCCGCCGCCGGCGTGCCGAACAGATTCTTGAGCTCGATGTGCGCGGTGACCTTGTCGCCCGTGACCCAACCCGCGTTGGGCTTGTCGAAGCGCGCGGTCATGCGCATGCGGTCGGGCATGAACTCCTCGACGCGAAAGGTGGTCGAGCCGAGCTGCACCGGCGTCTTCTTCTCTTCAGCGACGCTCACCGTCACGCTGTACGTGCCCGTCGGAGCGCTCTCTTCAGGCGTGAAGTCGATGCTCGTGTAGCCATTCTCATCGAGCACCACGCGCTGCTTCTTCACCACCAGCGCGCGCGGGTCCTGCACGCGAAGCTCGAGCGGCACGCCCTTCATCGAGCGGCTCCAGTCGACCGCGCGCACGATGGTCGAGAGGTGCGAGGTCTCGCCCGGGCGATACAGGCCACGGTCGGTGAACACGAACGCGGTCAGCGCCGCAGCCTTGCCCATCGTTCGCACACCACCGATGTCGAAGCGCGAGAAGTCCAGGTTGCGATCGCTGCGATTGAACGGGAGGAACGAGACGTCATCTCCATCACGCACCACGAGCGCGACCGGCGTCTTCTCGTTGGTGAAGTCCTTCAGCGGAGGCAGCGTCACCGCGCCGCTCGCATCGGTCGCACGCTTGATGACCACGCTGCCGTTCTTCGCGAGCACTTCGACTGACGCCGTCACCGGGTTGCCCGTGCGGAACGACTGCACGAAGACCCAGTGGTTCTGCTGCGCGTCGAGTTTGTCGATGACGCCGAGGTCGGTCAGCAGCACGAAGCGGCGGTCTTCCAACTGACCCCAGCCGCTGTCTTCGCCACTGTCGCCATCACCTTCGTATTCGCCCTCGCCTTCACCCTCGTCCTCACCATTGTCGCCGTCGTCTTCGCGATCGACGGCTTCGTAGTCTTCACCTTCGCCTTCATTCTCTTCAGCTTCCGGAGGCGGATCATTGCTGCTCGTCGAACGCGTGATGGCGGTGTTGGTCACCGGGTCCCACGCCTCCACCGCGACGAAATACATGCCGCGCTGTTGCCCGTTCACATTCAGATACGGCGCGAAATCGACGGCGGCGTACTGCGCGAGTTTTGGTTTCGACGCGTCGAGCTTGCGAACCTCGGTGAAGATTTCCGAAATGTTCTCGGCGTTGAACGATGAGTACGAGCGCATCTGCATGTGCGCGAAGTCGCCGTCTGACTGCGTGATGAGGTGATTCAGATCCTTCGGCTGAATGCGGTACAGCCGCACGCGGAAGCCGGGCAACCCGCGCGCCGAAACGGTGAGCTTCTTGTCACCGCTGACGCTGAGCACCGAGCCTTCGTGCGCGATGTGGAGCTCCCGCGGGAACTCCGGCACCTCGATGACCTGCTCGTACGTCTTGAGCAGCACGTAACCGCCGTACGCTTCGACGCCCTGCGTGACGCGCACGAAGAGATACGCGCCGGGGTTGGTGTCGATCTTGAAGCTCTGGGTCGAACCCACTTCACGTTCCCCGGGGATCGGGTCGAGCTTGAGCGCCGTGCCGCGCTTCAGGATCTCCGGGCCGACCTGCGATTCCCGGCCAAGCCACTGCACGTTCTTCTCCTTGCCGTTGTCCTTAGGCAGCACCCAGACCTTCACCGCGCTCGCGAACTTCTTCTCGTTCACGTCAGACGTGCACTGAAAGACGAGCGCTTGATCAGGGTTGCCTTCGGCGTCGCGCACGATGTGCACCGACGCGCCACTGATGCGGAACTTGTTGCCCTTCCCGGGAATGGTGACGGTGGTGCTCAGCGGCTCCTTGATGGCGCCGCCAGGCGCTTCAGGCTTCACACCGCCCGCCAGGGTCAGCGTCGCTTCGTGGTCCTCCATCGGCAACGGCAGCGTCTCGCTGCGCACGTACGCCTGAAAATGGAGGTCGTCCCACGCGATGGACAGTTTGTGCGACGACTTCTGCGTGTCGTTGCTCTGCGGGTGCGACTGGAGCGTCACCGCTTTCTCGAAGCTCGCGGTGTCTGCCGGGTAATTGAACGTGAACGTCGCGACGACCTGCTTCACCGCGGGGTCGACGGGGTCCTGGTAGAACTCCGCGCTGTCGATGCGGCCGGTGAAGGGCTGCGTGTCGAACTCGAGCTCCTTCGTCATCAGCATCAGGTTCGGCCGCTGCACGAGCTTCTCGTCGATATCGACCTTGAAGTGCGTGCCGATGGGCCAGTTCTTCGCGGGCCGAAACGCGATCTCGCGCTCGGTGACCCAGGTCCATTCGCCGGCGAGTTCGGGCTTGAGCCTGATGAATTCCTTCACCGGTTTGCCGATGACCTCCAGCGGCGCGGCCGAGCCATCGAAGTCGATGACCACCGGCTGCGGAGGCGGTTCCGTCTCCGTGCGCTTGCGCATCGG
The DNA here is from genome assembly GCA_048498275.1 of Myxococcota bacterium. Classification (GTDB taxonomy): domain Bacteria; phylum Myxococcota; class Myxococcia; order Myxococcales; family Myxococcaceae; genus Archangium_A. The sequence goes on from JBEHYH010000010.1 coordinate 19,782, forward strand.
CGGCGGGTTCGGCGCGCTCAAGGTCGCCGATAACTGCAGCGTCTCAGGCGGAATCGGAGGCGGATGCGCCTTGCGCCAGAGATACGCGCCGACGATGGCGGCGAGCGCGGCGGTGACCAGCACGAACACGCGCGCGTTGCGTTTGAGCCACGCTCCGAGGGCGCGCAGCCACGGCGGCGCGTCGTACGAAAGCCTGCCGAAGAGTGACTGGAGGAAACCCCGCTTTTGCTGGTCTGACATGGGCGCGGACTGTTGCAGTCAACGTGCCGGTCCGCAGAGCAAAATCAGGAAGTCATTTCGGCGACGTCAGTCGGCCGTCGGCGCTTCGACCTTCTTCTTGCTGTGACAGACCTGATCAATCACCACGGCTGACGCAAGAATGAGCACGTCGTCTTCACCGTCGGCGACCTCGACTCCGTAGGTGTCGCGAATGGTGAGCCACTTCTTCGAGACGGTGGCGACCACGCGATTGCCGCGGCGGAAGGTGTATTCGTGGTCGAGCAGATTGCCCTGCGCGTCCAAATCATCGGGCCCCGGCACATCGACCGTGAACCCGCAGCGGAAGAGGTTGATGAGGTCCTTCTTCACCACCGCGACCTGCTTGCCGTCGCGCAGAATTTCCCACGAGTCGGTCAACGCGATGAGCTTCTCGCGAATGAACGCGAGCTCCTTGCCGCTCATGTCTTCGAACGACAGCTTCTCTCGGAGCAACGTGAACGCGCGCCCGTCGACCTTGTAGACCTCGCGGCCGTCTTCATTCTTGATGGTGTAGTCGTCGCCGAACGAGAAGAGGTCTTGCCGCATCGTGTAGCGCATGACCGCTTCACACCACGCGTCGCGCTACACTGCCCACCAAATCTTCGGGGAGCTTTGCGAATGGGGGATACGGAGCGCGGTTTTTTACGGGCGATTGCGGAGGCGGTCACCCACAGCGACGACACGCGCGCGGCAGCGACGCGCGTTCGCATTCCTTTCATCAAGGGAGCGCCGCTCGCGGGTTGGGGCCCGTTCGCGCTCCTCGACGAGCGGATCGCGCATGAAGAAGACGCCGACCTGCCGCTTCACGCGCGCGCGTTGGTGCTCGAGCACGGTGGCAAACGTGTCGCGCTGTGCAGCGTCGACCTCCACGGAGGTTCGCGTTGGTTGAGTGAACGCGTCGCGGTGTTGTGCGCGAACGAAGGCTTCGACATCCGCAACATCTACGTCTGTGGAACGCACAATCACGCCGGGCCGGCGGGGCTCTACGCGTCTCGGTATTACGACGCGTACGGCGGCTCGACGAGCCTCTGGAAGATGCTGTTCCCGAGCAAACGCATTCACTTCAACAAGCAGCTCGCGGAGCACCTCGCGAAGTTGCTCACGAAGGCGATTCTCGACTCGGTGAAGACCCTGAGGCCCGCGCGCGTCGCGTTCGCGACGGAGCGGCTCGCGGAATGGAACGTGAACCGGAGCTTCCCCGCGTTTCGCGCGAATTTTCCGAACCGGAGCGATGACGAGATCAAGCAGGAGCTGATCAGACGTGGGCTCGTCGATGCGAATGACGCGCGGCCGCTGGGTGAACGCCACGGCGTCGACAATCGAGTGCGCAGCGTGTGCGTATTTGATGCTGATCAGAAGATCATCGGTACATATTCGACCTACGGAGCGCACAACGCGATTCAGTACCGCGCGCATCATCGGCAATCGTCTGACTATTTCGGGTACGCCGCGCTTGAGTTCGAACGTCGGAATCCGGGAGCGGTGTGTGTTCTCGCCGCGGGGTCGATCGGCGATTCAGACCCGCTGCCTCCGGAGCATTCACGAGAGGATTTCATCGCGCGTCGCAAGAAGCTCTCGCCTGCAGAAGCATCGAAGCAGTTGATTCAACCGCACGGAGCCGCGCTCGCGACGGCCGTCGAACGGAACGTCACCACCGCCCGGCCCAACGCGCGCGCACTCGAGCGTCTCGGGTTCTCATTTTCAGAAGAAGTCGCGGCAGGCGCGTCGACGAAGCGTGGGTTGCTGGCGCTCCTCGCGCGCGTCGGAGTGCCCACGTTCGGAGGCTCCGAGCTCGGTCGCGGCCCCGGCGCGAAGGAAGGCGTCGCCGCCATCTTCGCCGCCGCTGACCCGCAATCGTCGAAGGTGTTGCGCTCGTTTAACCCCATCAACTGGGTGTCACTCATCGCGACCAGTGCCGCGTTGGCGCTGCAACACAATCGCCTGCCGGTGCGATTGCTGGAGCTCCGCCTCGCAGACACGTCGCCCGTGCGCCTGCTCTCGCTGCCGGGTGAACCGACGACCATGCTCACCATGGGTCTGATGGACGTGCTCCGCGCCGACGACGCACACACGATGGTCAGCGGCGTCACCGGCGAATACGCGGGCTACCTCACCACCTTCGAGGAGTACTGCGCGCAGCACTACGAAGGCTCGAGCACCATCTGGGGCCGGCTCACCGGCGATTGGCTGCACGAGCGCGCGCATGAATTGCTCGAGGTCATCAACGGGCTCCGCGTCGAACACGCACGAGAGACGCACGCGAACTTCGACGCCCCCATCGAAACCTGGGTGACGCGTTTCGAAGGCGACTCGGGGAGCTTCACCGAAGAATAGTCAGGCGTGGAACCTGCGCATCACGCGCTACATTCCACTCCATCATGCGACTCGTATTCCTGGTTCTGTTTGCCTCGTCGCTCGCGCAAGCGCAGGCGGTGCTCGTCGACCGCGTCGTGGCGAGTGTGCAGTCGCACGCCATCACCCGGTCGATGGTCGACCTGCGCGTGAAGCAGGGCATCAAAGACCGCACCGAAGCCCGTGACATGTTGATTGAAGAGCTGCTCATCTCGCTCGACAGCTCGCGCCTCGGCCTCACGGTTTCGCCCGAAGAGGTCGACCGCGCGCTCGAAGAGATCGCCAAGACCAACAAGCTCACGCAGGAGGAGCTGCTCAAGGCGCTCAACGAACAGGGCTACGAATTGCCGAGCTACCGCGAGGCGTTGAAGCAACAACTGCTCTCGATGCGGTGGGTGCTGCGGCGCGCCGCGGCTGAGAACATGCCGACCGAACCGATGGAGCGCGCGACGTTCATGGAAGCCGCGCGCAAGCGCTACCTCGAACAACTTCGCAGAGAGAACGCGGTCGAAGTGCGTGAGGTGCAGCCGTGAAGCGCGTGCTCGTGATGGTGGCGTTCGCGGCGTGCGCGACGACGAAACAGGCGGCTCCGGTCACGGCTGCGAAGGTCGAGGCGGCGTGCCCTGAGAAGTTCCCGGACACTCCGGGAGCGCTCGAGTCGGTCATCGGCAAACGCATCGACAAGGTGTGCTTCATCGGCGACGTGAAGCTGCGCGACGTGGTTTCGCCGGGCGAAGGCCAGCCGCTCGACGCGGCGATGGTGAGCGACGCGCTGGTCGAGCTGCTCGCGACCGGGCTGGTGCGTGACGCTGACGCCGTCGCGATTCCCCTCGACGCTGAACGCATCGTGCTCGCGTATTTCGTCTCGCCGTTCCCGAAGATCTCGAACGTGCGCGTCGAGGGCGCGAAGGCGTTCCCCAGCGATTCGGTGCTCGATGGTTTGAACCCCGGCGACTTCGCGTACGCCAGCGGAGTCACGCTGCAGAAGCTGCGCGACGCGGTGACCGATTTCTACCTCGAGCACGGCTACCCCGGTGTGAAGGTGAACGTCGCGCTGCAGAGCGGCGATGCGGTGGTGAGCGTCGAAGAAGGCGAGCTCGCGTCGGTCGACCGCATCCGCTTTTCGGGCGCGAAGAAGGTGAAGGAAAAGGAGCTGCGCGAGACGCTGGTCTCGAAGGAGGGCGCGGTGTTCAACGAAGAAGCGGCCGAGCGCGATGTGCTGGCGATCAACGCCGTCTATTTCGACCACGGCATGGTGCGCGCGACCGTCGAGTACACGCGCAGCGGCAAGGAGCTCGTCTTCACCGTGAACGAAGGCGACATCTTCAAGCTCGGGACGCTGGCGTTCTCCGGTTACAAGTTGAGCGACGGCGACGTGTTCTTGAAGTCGCTCGAATCGAAGAAGGGCACCGTGTTCTCGCGCCTCGCGATTCAGCGCGACCTGAAGCGCATCTCCGAGCGCGCGAGCAAGGAAGGCTCCCGCGTGAACGTGACGCCGCTCACCGACATCGATTCGTCGAAGAAGATCATCAACGTGACCTTCGACCTCGAACGTCTGCCCGGGCCGATCAGCTTCTGAAAGGTCGCGGCATGAGCCGTCCGCCATGAAGATCGCTACGGTTCAGGCCTACGTTCGTGCCGGAGTCAGCTTCCCGTTTTCAACGGCGCTGCAGGCTTCCTCTCCGCGAGCTTGTCGAAGCTGGTTGATACGACCGCTTTCGAAGCGCGACGCGGAGCTGACGTTGACCTGGTCATCTACGTGAGCGCTGAACGACATACGTCGCAGTTCAGGTTGAGTTCGGCGCGGCTCCATCGCCGAGGTCGCTACGTTGAATGCACGGTGTTCCTGCCGTTCGACAAGGTGGTAGCGGAGTGCGGAACGTGTGCCGCAGCGGCGAGCACGTTGTTGGAAGGCGTATGTCTCGTTCTCGAGAAGGTCGGCATCCCTCCCGAGCCGGTGCGAAAAGCGAGTCCCAACTCGTGAAGAAGGTCTGTGAATCTCCCAAGATGACACGAGGGCCTTGGCCGACTCTGACTGCGTGAAGCTCCCGCGTCCCACCCCGGGCCGATCAGCTTCTGATTGCGGCCACAGCGTCGTTGAACGTTTTGCAGATGGCTTCGGCGATCGCCGTTTCGCCGCGACCCGTGAACGCGAGGTCGAATTTCATCTTCGAGCCCTCGAAGTGTAGCTCCACCGTTTCAGGGTCGATCATGTCGCCCCAACCATCGACGACGAGTGAGGGCCTTCCGAGGTCGCGCTTCAGATACCAGGGCAGCACGCCGAGAAACCAACGTGTGATGCGCACTGAATCGCGCGTAACCGTCACCTTGATGCGAAAGCTCAGCAACCAGAGCGCGATGGCGACCGCGCTAAAGATGCTCACGAACAACGCGCCTCGAAAGCTCGCGAACAACGCGAGCACGCTCAGCACGATGCCTCCGAGGAACGCCGGAAAACCATCGAGGCCCGAAAGAATGACGCGATCGCTCTTCACTTCGACGCGCAGACGACGGAGCGCGAACAGCATCGGAATGATCAAGCCGGCGCCCGAGAGGTACGAAATCAGAAACATGCAGACGACGCCGGGCGCGCCGCCTCCATCTGAACTCATCAGCGGATTCCCGAGAGCGTCCCCGAGTCAGAATCTTCGTCGAGCACCTCGAACACCGCGACCTTCGCCTTGTGCCCGGGGAGCGCGCGCTCACCCATCGGCGTGACGTCGAACTTCGCGCCGACGTGCGCCAGCGTCTTGCCGGTCATCAGCACCTGACCTGCATCGGCGCTCGCGCACAGCAACTGCGCAATCTGCGTCGGCTCGCCCAGCAGCACCGAGTCGAGCCGCGATTCATTGCCGATGGCGCCCGCGTACACCTTGCCGGTGGTGATGCCCGCGCGCACCGCGAAGCGCTCCTTCGTCGAGCGCTGCGACGAAATCTTTTCCCACTCGGCGCGCAGCGAAATCGCCGCGCGCACCGCGCGAATCGCGTCGTCACCCTTCGCCCACGGCACGCCGAACACCGCGCGCACCGACTCGCCGGTGACGATGTCGATGGCGCCTTCGAAGCTCATCAGCAACTGCGTCGCCGCGCGGTGCCACTGGCTCGCCATCTCCGCCAGCTTCTCCGGAGTCATCTTCGCGGCCGCTGTCGTCAGCCCGACCAGCTCCGCGTAGAGCACCGTGCCGTTGAGCTCGAGCAATTGCCCGGGCGTGGCGCCACCACGAATCTCCGACGCGCGCTTCTTCGCGACCTCTGGCGCGTACAGACGCTCGAGCGAGAAATCGAGCCGGTCACCCTTCGCGGCGGGCGTCGCGTTCGGCGCGGCCGCGAACTTCTGCACCCCGGTCTCGAGCAACTGCGTAATCGCCGTGCAGACGTCGAGCAATGCATCGACCGGCTCGCCCTCGCTGCTCGCGCGATTGAGGTACAGCACGCCGGGGAACGGCGCCTTCGTACCGATGGGTATGCAGAGCACTTCTTCGACGCCGTAGAGCAGCACCGACTCGCGCGCCTTGAAGCGCGAATCGTCCTGCACGTTGGCGACGGCAATCGCCTGGCCCTTCTTCAGCGCCGCCTCGAGCACGCCGTCAGACACCGGCACTTCACCGCTCGCGAGCTTGCCGTTGTGCCGCACCGCTGCCGGAATCATCACGCCCGTCGGGTGACGCAGCAGCACCACGCCCGTCGTCGCGTTCACGCGCTTCATGACGAGGTCGCAGGTCTCATCGAGAAACGCCTGCAGGCTCGGCGCGAACGCCAGAAACTCCTCGACCCGGTACATCGCGACCAGCGACTGCACCGCCACCGTCGACGACGGCCCATCAGACTCATCGGTGCTCGGAGCGCGCTCCGTCACCGGCGGCGCCGACACATCGAACGGCGCGAAGTTATCCAACGCCTTCAAGACGCTCGACGAGCTGATGTCGCGCGCGGCCTTCACCGCTTCGCTGATGTCGAACCCGCGCCCGAAGCGCTTCACCTTGCCGCCGGCGGCGGTGTCGACGAGGTCGGTGTCCTCCGCCTCCGAGCGCGTCGCTTCGTGCAGCTTGAGGTGGTTGTCACCGATGGACACCACGTCGCCTTCGCTCAAGTCGACGGTGCCCTTCACCGGCTCGCCGTTGAGCTTGGTGCCGTTGCGGCTGCCGAGGTCCTCGAACTTCACTCCGTCGCGCGCGGCGTGAAGGCGGCAGTGCTTGCGCGAGACCAGGTCACCCGACAACACGATGTCATTCTCATCAGCGCGACCGACGGCAGTGACGCCCTCGGGCAGGTCGTAGGCGGTGTCGAAGTAGCCGGGGCCGTTGATGATGAGCTGCCACATTTCGCTCGTAACGATGCCACAGCCGAGCGCGTCGACGCGGTGCTAATCGCTCCGCGCCATGAGCATTCGCCTCGTCGTTACCGATATGGACAACACGCTGTACTCCTGGGTCGACTACATCGTGCCCGCGGTCGAGGCGATGGTTGACGCCGTGGTGCACGCCACCGGTTTCCCGCGCATCAAGGTCGTGCAGGCGCTCAAGGCCGTCTACGCAAAGTACGAATCGAACGAGTACCCGTTCGCGCTGCAGGAAAGCGTCATCTTCCACGAGTTCCCCGAGTTCGGGAGCTTCGACAAGTTGATCATCGAGCCCGCGCGCGCCGCGTTCTCACATGCGCGCAAGAAGTACCTCGTGCCGTACAAAGGCGTGCCGGAGACGCTCGCTGAATTGAAGAAGCGCGGCGTCATCGTCATCGCGCTGACCGACGCTCCGCGAAACCCGGCGCAGGCGCGCGTCAAAGCGCTCGGCTTCGACGACATCCTCACCGCGCTCTACACGATGCCGGGCTTCGTCTTCCCCAAAGACACCGAAGGCAAGCCGATGGTCGACCAGCGCATCGTCGAGAGAGACGCGTCGGGTCACTACGAAGCGCGCTGCCCCGCAATCGAGCTCCCACGCGAATGGGAGAAGCCCGACACCCGCGGCCTCAAACAGATTCTGAACACGTACGGCCTGCAGCCGAACGAAGTGCTGGTGGTCGGTGATTCGGTGAAGAAAGACATCGCCATCGCGCAGGCGCTGGGCTGCCACGACGCGTGGGCGGAATATGGAACCTACGTCTCGAAGGAATACCGCGAGCGACTCGACATCGTCTCATCGCCCGCCATCACGCGACGTCATGCCGCGCACATTCTCGAAGGCGGCGCGCAGGCGGTGAAGCCCACGCGCTCGCTCTCCAACTTCTCGCAGGTGCTCGAGCTGAGCGAGCGCCTCAGCTGAGCTCGGGGAAGCGCTGCTGGTAATACCGGCGGAACTCGCCCGCGGTGATCTGCCCGTTCTTGTCGAGGTCGAAGATCTTGTTCTGACGCGCGACCGTCTCGCCGCCGAGCTTGTAGTCGTCGCTCTTGCCTACGCCCGCGGGCCAGAACGTCGCCATGTACATGTCGGCGCCGTTGTGGATCTTGCCCTTGAACGACGAATAGTATTTCTCCACGTACTTGAGCTGCTCGGTGGGGCTCATGCGCGCCAGCTCGGCGGTGGTGGTGCCCAGACCACGAGCCGTCGCCGGCATGAACTGAATCAGGCCCGTCGCGCCGCCCTGCTTGTTGACGGCGGTGGTGCTGAACCCGCTCTCGTTCTTCATGACCGCGAGCATCCATTCGGGCTTCACGCCGAGGCGCTGCGACATCGCCTTCACCTGGTTCACGAACTCCGGGCCGTTCTTCTTCGCGGCTTCAGCGGCGAGCTTCTGGAAAGCGGGGCTCTCGGTGCCATCGGTCACCACCGGAGGCGCCGGCGTCGCGCCCGACGTCGAAGGCGTGGTGGACGGAGGCGCAGGCTGCGCTCCCGAAGCAGAAGGAGACGCCTGACCGAGCAGCGCCGCGCGCGTCTCGGGGCCGACGATGCCGTCGACCTGAAGACCATGCGCCGCCTGGAAGGCCCTCACCGCTTCGAGCGTCTTCGGGCCGAACTGACCGTCGGCGCCACCCGGGTCGAAGCCGGCCGCGGCCAGCTTCTTCTGCAGGTCTTCCACCGCCGGGCCGGAGCTGTTGCCGCGCAGCCAGGTCGATTGATCAGCCGTGATGCCTTCGACGTTCGACGAAGCGCCCGACGGAGCCGAGGGTGACGTGGGCGTGGTCGGCGTGGTGCCCGGCGTCGACGGCTGCGTCGGCGTCGCGGTGCCGGGCTGACCGGAGTTCGGGTTGTGCAGCACGATGGCGCCCGACCAGTACGACGACGGGTACTTGTTCTCGCTGATGCTCTGCGTGCCGTCGGCGTTGATGTTGTTCGAGCCGATGAGGTTCAGCTTGCCGTTCGCGTCGACGCCCTGAACCATCTCGACGTGCTGCTCCTTGCCGTTGCGGATGAGCACGATGACGTCGCCGGGCTGCGCCTGGCTCGGGTCGACCTGCTGCCAGCCCGCCTGCTTCAGGTTGTTCTTGAGGTTGGTGACGCCAGCGCTGCCCTGGCTCTGCGAAATCTGGCCCGACGCGATGAGCACGCCCGAGACGAAGTTCGCGCAGTTCACGTTGTCGGCCGGCCAGTCCTGCATCGCCTTGCCGATGGGCGTGTTGTTCGCGAGCTTCAAGTTGTGCGCGGTCTGACCCAGCACCGAACGCGCGAGATCGACCGCCTGCTGGCCGACCGTCTGCTCCGGCGGCGGAGGCGTGGGGAGCGCGCGGCCCGTCGACGACGTCGCTTCGAAGCAGTCAGCCCGCGCCGTGGGCACAGGACGCTTCGGCGCGGTGGTGGG
>JBEHYH010000011.1:0-28873 GCA_048498275.1 Myxococcota bacterium
GCTGACCTCTTGATCGGTGAGCGTCCGCTCACTTCGGGCTGCTGGGCCCGAACGGCGCCGGGAAAACCACGACGGTGCGCATGCTGACCGGGCTGCTGTCGCCGTCGAGCGGGCGCGCGAGCGTGTGCGGCGTCGAGCTCGGCACCGGCGACGGCACGGAGCTGCGGCGCAAGGTCGGGCTGCTGACGGAGCAGCCGGGGCTCTACGATCGACTCACGGCGCGCGAGAACCTGCAGTTCTTCATGCGGCTCCATGAGGTCGACGAGAAGGCCGCTTGGCCGAAGGTGCTCAACTACCTCGAGCGCTTCGGTCTCGCGGGCCGTGAAGACGAACCCGTCGGCGGTTTCAGCAAAGGCATGCGGCAGAAGCTGGCCATCGTGCGCACGCTGCTTCACGAGCCGGAGGTCATCTTCTTCGATGAACCCACCTCGGGGCTCGACCCGCAGTCGGCGCGCACGGTGCGTGACGCGGTCGCCGAGCTCGCGAAAGAAGGGCGCACGTTGGTGCTGTGCAGCCACAACCTCGCGGAGGTCGAGCGGCTCTGCACGCGCGTGGCCGTCATCAAGTCGCGGCTGCGCGCGGTGGCGGAGCTCAGAGAACTGAGGCGCGAGGGGCTCGCTCTGGAAATCCGAATGGAAGGGCCGCCCCCGCTCCCGCCTGCGGGGAAGGGTTGGGGTGAGGGCCACACGATTGACGGCAACAAGCTCGTCGTCTCGCTGCGCTCTGATTCAGAAGCGCCCGACATCGTCGCCGCACTCGTGCATGCAGGCGCGCGAATCCATTCCGTCACGCGCGCGGCTCGCCCGCTCGAAGAGGCGTACCTCGAGCTCGTGAAAGAGGAGGACGCAGCATGAGCTTCTCATTCGCGCGCGTGCGCGCCCTCGTCACCAAAGACCTGCTGGAGCTTCGGAAGAACAGCGGCATGTTGTGGTCGATGTTGGCGCTGCCGATGATGATCGTGCTCGTGCCGCTGGGCATCGTGCGCACCTACGTCGCCGACCCCGAGAACCCGTCGCTGCGAACGATGGCGCTCTATTACGACCTCCACGTGAACCCGGAGCACGCGGCGCGCTTCCTCGTCGACAAGGTGCTCGCCGACTGGTTCGTGCTGTACCTGGTGATGCCGGTGTTCGTGCCGATCCTCATCTCGTCGCACGCGGTCGCCGGCGAGAAAGAGAAGCGCACGCTCGAACCGTTGCTGAGCTCACCCATCACACCGCTGGAGCTGGTCATCGCGAAGTCGCTCGCGTCGCTGATCCCCTCGGTGGCGGTGTGTTTTCTCGCGTTCGGTCTGCTCTGTGTCGGCGTCGACATGGTCGCGTGGCCGCTCGCGCATGAATTGATTCTGCCCAACGGCATGTGGACCTTCGGCGTCTTCGTCATCGCGCCGCTGTTCGCGTTCTTCGGCAATGGGGTCGCGGTGCTCATCTCCGCGCGCGTCGGTGACTCACGGCTCGCGCAGCAGCTCTCGGGGCTCTTCGTGCTGCCGCTGGTCGGGCTCGCCGCGGGCCAGTTCGCGGGTTTTCTGCATTCAGGCGCCGCGTATTACGGCCTGATGGGCGTCGTGGTGCTGCTGCTCGACGTCATCATTCTGTTCGCCGCACGCAGGCTGTTCGATCGGGAGCGCCTGATGACCCGTTGGGGTTGAGTGTAGTATCAATGTAGTATGGCGATTTCTCCAACGACGCTGCGGCTCGACTCGAAGCTGAAGAAGCGCATCAAGAAGCTCGCGGAGAAATCTGGCGAATCTCCGCACGGGTATCTGCTGCGCGTGATTCAGAATTCCGTCGAACGCGCCGAGACGCGTGAGGAATGGCTCGAATCAGGCCGCGTCGCACAGGAAGAATTCGAGCGCACGCGCATGGCGCTCGACCCCGATGAGACGTTCGATTGGTTCCAGCGCATCGCGAAGGGCGAGAAAGCGACCGCTCCGAAGGCGCGTTTCGTTCCAGGGAAACAGAGCGCGAAATGAAACTCGGGTTGGCGGTGGCGGTCCGCGCAGATCTGCTGCGCATCGGTCAGTTTCTCGCGGAGTACACAGAACGTGACCCAGAACGCACGGCGAAGAACATCGTCGATGCGCTGCGGGTGTTGTCGTCGAGCCCATACATTGGTCGGCTCGTCGACGGCGTGCGCCGCGAGCTCATCATCGGCGGCAAGAACGGCTACCTCGCGCTCTACGTCGTGAATGAGATTGAGGAGTCGGTGCTCGTGCTCCGCGTGCGCGCCCAACGAGAGTCGGAGTACCCGGACTCACAAGAGTGAACGTCAGCGGCCGAGCCTGGCCGCCTCGAGGAGCGACATGATCACGTAGATCACCGGTGCCAGCCCCGCGACGACCAGCACGAACACGATGCCGAGCACCAGGCGGCTCGACGTGATGCGCGACGCGCGGTTGAGCAATTCGGGCGCTGCGGTTTGCGTCTGCGCTGAGAACCCAAGACTCCCGAGCAGCACGTCGATCTCTTCTTTGTTCGCGCCGACCTTCGCCAGTTCCGCGCGAATTTCCACGGCGCTGCGGCCTTCGTTCTTCAGCCGGCTCGCGAGCGCGTAGAGCATCATTCAAGCGACCGCGCGCACGAAGACTTCGGGGCGCAAGGTGACACTCCACCAGGGGCCGGTCTCGACTTTCGCCGACGCAAAGCCCGCTTCCGAGAGCAGCCGATGCCAGTGCGGCATCGAGAAGATGCGCACCTCCTCGAGCCCGAATACCGCGTTCTCGATGAGGTCGATGCTCGCCCAGCCGAGCACGTGATCTTTCCGCGGGTCGACGAGGTTCAACGCGCCGCCCGGCTTCAGAATGCGCCGCATCTCTTTGAGCGCCGCGAGGTGCTGTGGGTAGTGGTGAAACGAATTGATGCAGATGATCTGATCGAAGCTCGCATCAGCAAACGGCAGGCGACACGCATCTCCGCGCGTCAGCTTCCCGCCGAGCACTTCGCGCGCCTGCGCGAGCATGCCTTCTGAATAGTCGAGGCCGAACATCACCGCGCCACGCGCGGCCAGTTTTCGCGAGCCGTCACCGGGCCCGCAGCCGAGGTCGAGAATGCGTTCACCTTCACGAACTGGAATGCGCTCAAGGGCCCAGCGTTGAATGCGCTGGAGCACGAGATGCATCGGCCCGCGCCGGTAGAAACCTGCCCAGACGTCGAAGAAGCGACCGTGCTTGTGCAGCTCGCTCATGTCTCAAATCGTGTCATGGAATCGCCGCGCGGCATCTGCAATCGTGCGCGCGTTCCGACGTACTCCAAGAGCTACACTTCACTTCCGGGAGCACACTGCACATGGGCATTTTCGATTCGTTGAAGTCTGAAGCGCAGCGCAACTTCATCGCGCGCGCCGACGCCGCCAAAGATCAGATCGTCTACAAGTACCCGGAGCGGAACATTCGCCTCCTCACGCAGCTCACGGTGCAGGCCGATGAGGTCGCGCTCTTCGTGAAGGACGGCGTGGTCGCCGGCAAGCTCGGCCCCGGCCGCCACAACCTCGACACCAACAACGTGCCGTTCCTCTCGGCGCTCTTGGAAAAAGTCACCGGCGGCAACCTGTTCGTCGCCGAGGTGTACTTCGTCAGCACCCGCGAGTTCCCGTCGGTGAAGTTCGGCGGGCCGATCGGCGACGTGCGCGACCCTGAGACGGGCCTCGGCATCGGCACGATGGTCTACGGCGACTTCTCGTTGAAGGTCACCAACCCCGAGCAGCTCATCGTCGGGCTCGTCGGTCTGCGCGGCGCGAACAACGAAGACTTCGTCGGCTGGTTCAAGAGCCAGGTGCTGAAGGTCACGCGCGATCGCGTCGCCGAATTGTGCGTGAAGAAGAAGTGGCCGCTCCTCGACGTGACGTCGGGCGCGTACACCGAGGAGATCGAGACCGAGGTCATCAACGGCCTCAAGGTGCACACCGACACGTACGGCGTGCAGATCGTCCGCTTCGGCAACTTCACCATCAGCATCAAGCCTGAAGACGAAGCGACGCTGAAGAAGTTGAGCAAAGACGTGGCGTACTCGCGGCTCGCCGGCGGCTTCCAGCAGTACGCGCAGGGGCAGGCGATGCTCGGCGCGGCCGAAGGCATGGCGAAGGGCGGCGGCGATGGTGGTAGCGGCTCCGGTCAGGCGCTCGGCGGCATGGGCATGGGCATGGGGTTCGGCATGGCCCAGATGTTCATGAACCAGAATCAGCAGCAGCAACACAGCCAGCAGCAACAGCAGGCGCAGGCCAACGCCGCGCAGGCGAATTCGGGCGGTGGCCGCTCGGTGATGGACCGCCTGAAGGAGCTCAACGAGCTCAAGGGCGCGGGCCTGCTGACCGAAGACGAGTTCGCCGCGAAAAAGGCCGAGCTCATGAAGCAGCTCTGAAGTCGTAACGGGCAGTCTGCCCCGGCAACTCCCTCGCTGCCGGGGCCGACAAATGGGCATCTGTCCCACTCTTAAAAAGGCGAGGGTTTCATGACTGTGACGAGCAATCGGGTCGAGCGTTCGACGAAGCAGCGCACCACCACGACGAAGGCCGCGACCAGCGCGAAGTACATCACCAAAGTCGACCTCAACAATCTGCCGAAGGGCATGTCGCCGAAGCTGGCCGACAAGGTTCGCGGCATGGGTTTGACGACCGACCCCGCGCTGCAGCCGAAGAACGGCGTCACGCACTGCAACCAGGCCGCTGACAAGTACGCGCGCGAGTTTGGTTACAAGGGCCTCGAGGGCAAGAACGGGGCGCCCATGATGGCCAATGACATGTACGCGAAGATGAACGCGCCCGGCAGCGGCTGGAAGAAGGTCAGCGCGCAAGACGCGATCGACGCGGCGAAAGACGGAAAGATGGTCTTCGCGGCGGTACAGGGCCACCCGCATGGTCACATCGCAGCGGTGACGGGCGAGTGGGCGCCGGGGGTGCCGGGTGTTTCGCAGGCCGGTTCGCCTCCGAACTTCGAGTTCGGCAAGTGGCGCCGCGAAGCGCCGACGTACTTCGTGAAGGAGTGAGCTGTGCGCGGGCCCGACGACACGCTGACCGAAGAAGATGAAGACGGTGAATGGGACGGCGCGACCGATGTCGCGACGGAACAGTTCGGCGCGAGTTGGGATGATTTGACCGACGCAGACAAGAAGCTCATCTCGAGCGCGCAGGGCCGGGAGGCGTTCGATGAGGACGCTCCCACCGAGCTGCCGCAGCCGGGCCGTGCGAGCTCGGTGCGCGGGTTGCCGAAGGTGAAGTCAGGCGCGTTCCCGCGGTTGATTCGCTGAGCTGCATTCCCCCTCTCGCATTCACGCGGGAGGGTTGGGGTGAGGGCCGCAATCAACTTTGTTCAACCCTCACCCCGCTCTGCGACCCGCTCCCGCAAAGCGGTAGAGGGGTTTGTTCCACTCAGTGACGCTGCTCTTCGGCGCGCAGGATCGTGTCGAGCTGGGAAGCCGCGCGAAGCACGTCTGAGGTCTCCACGCGATAGCGCGCGGCTTCCTCGGCGCCCAGCTTGAGGCCGAGCGCGCGACCCATCACCTCCACGTACTTCTGCGGCGACACCGCGAGCACCACCGCCGCCGCGCGACGCGCCTGAAACAGCCACAACGCGCGCGCCGAGGCGATCACCGCTTCGCGCGAATTCACTCCATTCGCCGCGAGCCACGCCTCGTCACGAACGACGTCCGCCATGAGCTGCGCCTGCACCTGCGCGCCGCGCGTGTCTCCGAGCCGAGGCCGCCCGACGAGCGCCTTCGCGAGCCCGACTTCCGCCAGCGCCTGCTGCGCGTCACGCAACCCGACGCCCGGCTTCAGGCTCACGCGCACGTCGGCCGGCGACAGCGCCACCGTCAACGGCAGCGCGCTCTTCTTCGGAGACTCCGCCACGTCGACCGTCACATGTTCCACCGTCGGCAACCGCGCCGCGAACTTCTCCTTCGGGAACTCGGCGTCGACGTTCGCCGGCACGCGCAACAGGCGCGGGAAGTCGCCGCGGGTCAGCGCCGTGAGCGGCAGCTTCACTTCGGCGTCAGACAGTTTCTGCAGCGTCGCGAACCACTCCGCGTCGGTCGAGCTCAACAACGCCTCCGCTTCGACGCGGAGGTTCGCCAGAGAGACACCGCGCGCCTGCTCTTCGAAATCGGGAGCGAGCCCCAGCTCCTGAAGCACCTGCGCGCGCTTCGCGTCACGCGCCCCCAGCGCCTCCTCGAGCTTCTTCGCGGCTTCATGAGACGCGGTCCACAACGCGCGCCGCTTCACCGCGCTCTTCTCGCTCGCGAGCAGCCGCGGCAGCTCTCTCCAGGCCAGCTCCTTGCCATCGAGCATGAAGGTCACGGTGGCTTCCTGCTGCGAGAGCGCGCTCTGTTCGGCGGCGACCCCTTCTGAAATCAACTCACTCGCGATGAAGCGATGCAGGTCGACGCGCTCCCGGCTCAACGCCAGCGATTCCCGGGTGAGCAGCGCGCGGTACGGCTCCTTCACGCGCGCGAGGTCGAGCGGAGCGCCGGTGGTCCAATGTGCCCACAGCGCTTCATCTTCTGCGTGGGCCAGCGCGTTGGCTGATTGCTCCAGCGCGTCGAGCTTCGCCACGCGCGCGGTTTCCTCCGAGGCTCCCGCGTCCACCGGCTCCGCGCTGCGCACGTTGGAGCTCGTCGCGCACCCGGCCAACAGCACGGCGCTCAGACCCAAGATTCGCTGCGAAAACGTGCGGTCGAATGTACGAAGCGGCATGCCCCGCTTGTACTTCGAAGACTTCGTGCCCGGCTTCATTCTCGAAGCGAAGGGCCCGACCGTTACCAAAGAAGCCATCATCGACTTCGCAACACAGTTCGACCCGCAGCCCTTCCATCTGAGTGAAGAGGGCGCGAAGGCGTCGCTGTTCGGTCACCTCTGCGCGAGCGGCTGGCACACCGCCGCGATGACGATGCGAATGATGTGCGACGCGTACCTGCTCGACTCGTCGAGCCTCGGTTCGCCCGGCATCGAGAACATGCGCTGGCTCAAGCCGGTGTTCGTGGGCGACACGTTGACCGGCAAGCTCACGGTGCTCGAGCAGCGCCCGTCGAAGAGCAAGCCCTTCATGGGCAGCGTGCTCGCGAAGTGGGACGTCGCCAATCAGCACGGCGAGCTGGTGCTGGAAATGACGAGCTGGGCCATGTTCCGCAAGCGGGACGCCGCGAATGCCGGGTGAAAAGCAGTGGCGCGCGGCGAGAGCGCGCATGCAGATGTACGCCGCGCTGCGTTCGCACTTCGCGTCGTTGAGCTACCTCGAGGTCGAGACGCCGACGTTGCTGCGCACGCCGGGCATGGAGCCGCATATCGACCCGTTCGAAGCCCCGTTCATTCCGCAGACTGGAGTCGGTGAGCGCCGCTCGTTCTGGCTCCAGACCAGCCCCGAGTACGCGATGAAGCGGCTGCTGGCGGACGGCTCGCCACCCATCTTTCAGATCTGTAAGACGTACCGGAACGGGGAGATCTCGGGCACGCACAACCCCGAGTTCACGATGCTGGAGTTCTACCGGCCCAACGCCGACTACCACGCCATCATGGACGACCTCGAAGGCGCGCTGGCCGCCGTTGAGGAAGCCGTCGCCCCGGGTCGCGGCGTGTTCTCGAAGCGGCCCTTCGAACGCCTGACGGTGCAGCAAGCGGTGTTGAAGCACACCGGTATCGACCTTTTCGCGCACGCCGACGGCGACTCGCTGGCACGTGCCGCCCAGGGCATCGGCGTGCACGTCGGCGACTCGCACAGCTTCGATGACGTCTTCTTTCATCTGTTTCTCGAGCGCGTCGAACGGAAGCTGGGCGTCGACCGCCCGACCTTCCTCATCGAATACCCAGCGTCGATGGCGTCGCTTTCCCGGCTCAAACCCTCGGATCCACGGGTCGCGGAGCGCGTCGAGCTCTATGCCCGGGGCGTCGAGCTCGCGAACGGCTTCACCGAGCTGACAGATGCGAAGGAGCAACGCGACCGGTTGGTCGAAGAACAGGCGCTCCGGCGCGCGCTGGGCCGGCCGGTGTTCGAGCTCGACGAAGCGTTCCTGGCGGCGCTCCCACACATGCCTCCGTCGGGCGGCATCGCGGTCGGCCTCGATCGGGTGTTGATGTTGTGTCTGGGATTTGAGGAAATCGGCGACGTCGTGTTGTTCCCGGCGCGTGATTTCTTCTGAAGCGGCGGGAGCCGGTCCAAACTGGGGGGGCCGTGAACATGAAAGTCAAAGGGAACGCATGGCTTGCGCGCTGCGAGGTCATGGAAAAGAGCTTTGGTGCGGAGGCGTGGCAGGCGTTTTTGAAAGAGCAGCTTCCACTGCACGCGTTTTTGCGAACGCCGGTGATGCCCATTTCGCGCATCGAGGTCGACGACTTCCTCGCGCTGCACGACAAGCTGGTGAGGCGCTTCTACGCGGGTGACGAACAGGCCTTCTGGCGCTTCGGTGAATCGTCGGCCGAATGGGCGCTGCAGCATCAACTGCGCGGGCTGTTCTCGGTCGGCGAAGCGCGGCGCTTCCTGGGGTTCGCTCCGCAGATCTACAAGAATTACTTCGACGGCGGCGAGCTGGTCGTCGAACAGCAGCCTTCACACGTCGACCTCGTGATTCGCGGCGTGTCGAAGCCGCACGTGTACTTCGAGTATTCGATCATCGGGTTCGCGTACGGCGGCATCCGCGTGTTGCAGGTCGACGTGAAGCCCGAGTGCATCAACGGCTTCTCGAGGGGCGACGCCGAAGTTCGTTACCGGTTCGCCGTCACCAAGTGAGCTAGCTTCCGCCGCGTGTTTCGCCCGAAAGAACTTCTTCGAACGGCAGTCTCCGGCTCGGCGGCGGTGGGCATCACCGGCGTGCTCTCGCCCATCGTCGCGGGTCTGAGCTTCGTCAACACCGACGCGGCCGACTTCGCGCTGTGGACCTGGGCGGAGTCGGTGCTGCGCAGCACCGGCGTGAAGACGGTGTGCCGCGGGCTCGAGAACATTCCCCCGAGCAACTTCGTGCTGGTCGTGAATCATCAGTCGCACTTCGACGCGCTGGTGCTGTTCCGGCACATCCGGAGGCACATGCGCTTCGTCGCGAAGAAGCAGCTCCGTGGCATCCCCGTGTTCGGGTGGGCGTTGGAAAAAGCCGGCAACATCTTCGTCGACCGCACCGGCGGTGAAGGCGACAAGGCGACGCTGCACGAAGCGGCGCGCGCGGTGCGTGAAGAGGTGAGCGTCGTGTTCTTCGCCGAAGGCACGCGCAGTGAAGACGGCGTGCTGCGGCCGTTCAAGAAGGGCGCGGCGGTGATGGCGCTCGAAGCGCAGGTGCCGATGGTGCCCGTCGCGGTCGCGGGCACGTGGCGCATCCTCGAGAAGGGTGGCCGGGCGATTCATGCGCGGCCGTCGGCGCTGGTCATCGGCGAGCCGATTCAGACCGCGGGCCTGCCGTCGAGCGCGCGCGAAGAGCTGACGCTCAAGGCCCACGCGGCCGTCGAGAAGCTGCTCGCCGAGGGCAACAAGCTCGTCGAAGAACTCGACCGGGCCTGAAACGCCTCATTTTAGTTTGCACACGCTTCGGCGCTCCGGTGTGAAGCCCCCAGTTCCCCACACTCAAGGAGTCCCTTGCACATGAAGCGCCTGATGCTGGCCGTGTTGTCCCTCTCGATGTTCGTCGCCTGTGGTCCTCCGCCGAAGGTCTACTGGCGCGAGATGCTCGGCAAGGCCATCTACGACTTCGCCGATCCGCTCCCTGCGAACACGTCGACCAAGACGTGGATTCACAATCAAGACGACAAGGAGTGCGACGGTGGCAAGCCCAAGGGCGTCGAGTTCGTCACCACCGAGAAGGGCCTCGCGATGCCCGCGCTGCCTTCGTTGCCGTTCGGCGGCGCCGCGTCGGGCAACAGCAAGTTCGACGGTCTCGCGTACGAGGTGTTCTCGAACTACCTGACGCAGAAGCGCAAGGGCAAGGTCATCGAGCAGCACGCGCACAACTACTGGACCGAGCTGAACCCGGTCACGCACCGGCAGATCACCGTCATCTCGCCCGAGAACAAGGCGCAGGCGACGTTCGATACGCCGGAAGATCTCTGCCTCCTCGAAGAGGCGAAGAAGCGCCACGCGGAGAAGCTGCTCGCGTACCAGATCCTCGAGATGAAGAACGACGAGCTCCTCATCCACCTCCGTTACTCCGACACGAAGACGGGCCTGGTCGAGATCTCGCGCACGCTGCGCGTGGTCGGCATGTCGATCTCCGACGCCAGCTTCTGAAAAACAGTTGGGATTTTACCGGAAGCCGTGTCGCGACAAGACGTCGCGCGCGGCTTTCGTGTTTAGAAAATCGATGAAGCGTTGCGCGGCTGCGGGGTTCTTGCCGCGCGTGCAGCGCACCATCGTCTGTTCGATCGGCGCGTGGAGTGACTCGTCGACGAGCGTGACGCCGCCATCGCGTGAATTGACGGTGGCGTAGGCGACGAAGGCCGCTTCGGCATTGCCGGTGTCGAAGAGTTGAACCGCTTGCCGCACGTTCTCGGTGAAGACGAGACGCGGCTGGACCAAATCCCACCTGGCTTGCTTCTGCATCGCCTGCTTCGCCGCGAGCCCATACGGCGCGGTGTCGGGGTTGGCGATGGCGATACGTCTCGCTGAGTCGAGCTCGCCGAGCAGCGCGAGCCGGCCGCGCGCGTACGGTTGCTTCGTGGTCGCGTCACACGCGCCCGCCGTCACCGCGTCATCGACGAACTTCGCGTTGGCCGAGAAGAACACGTCGAACGGCGCGCCTTCTTGCAGTTGCTTCGAGAGCAGCCCCGAGGAGCCGAACGTGAACTCCACCGGTTCGCCGAAGAGCGGCTTGAGTTCCTCGAATGTGTCGGTGAGGTCAGACGCGGCGGCGACGCGGAGCGGAGTCACCGGCTTCGTGCAGCTCATGGCGAAGAGACAGAGAAGCGCGGCGCGCATTCGCAGCGTTCTACTCGTCGCGTCGAACTACGGAGCGCGGATCTGTTCGTCTTGTTCGACCGTCGTCTGTTCACGTGACGGTTCCCACTGGCGCATGCGACCGAGCGCCCACGCGGTACCACGCAGCGCCGCGGCGTGTTTCAGCCACACGTAGGTCAACGCCTCGAAGGCGGTGAGCGCCCACGCGAGGTGCAGCGGAGGCGACGCGCGGACGTGTGCTGCATGATCTCCAAGTCGACGTGAAGCCTTCAGCGCGAGACCGAACACGCAGAGGTCCCAGATCCACCGGACGATGAAGAGCGTCACCGACAGCCGCGTCACGCCGAGCGCGGTGAGCAGCCCTCCGCGGAGCAACACGACGAGCGACGTGAACGCGAGCGCGGGCAGAAAAGCGTCGACGACTTTGAGCGGCAGACGCACGAGCCCGTACGCGCCGGCGCGAGGGTCTCCGATGAGCGAACGGAACCGCGCGAGCGTGGTGAGAAACCCGGCGAACCAGCGCGTGCGCTGACGAATGAACCCGCGCGTCGTCGACGGGCCATGGGTGAACACCTGCGCGCGCAGCACGCACGCGACTTCCGGCGGGCGCCCGCGACGAACTCCGAACGCCATCACGCGATACGCGAGCTCGTAATCTTCAGTGAGCGAGTCTTCGGGGAAGCCACCGGCTTCACGGAATACGTCAGCGCGAACTCCGGTGAACGCGCCTGGCAACTGGTCGAGCCCGCCGAGCGACGCCCACGCGATGCGCACCAACGCGTTCTTCAAATACTCCGCCGACTGATTGCCGGTGAGCCAGTTCTCACGGCCGTTCGCGATGCTGACGACGCCGGTCGCGAGATCGATTTCGGGCTTGAGGAACGCCGCCGCGAGCCGGCGCAATGAACTCTCGATGGGCACGGTGTCGGCATCGACGGTGACCAGCACGCCATGGCGCGCATTCGCCGCGAGCGCGTTGAGCGTCGCTCCCTTGCCGGCGTGCGGAAAACGAAAGAGGTGAACCCGCGTGCCGTGAACGTCGCCCACCCAATGTTGCGCAGACACGGCGTTCAGACCGAGCGCCGCCGCGAGCTCCGGCGCCGTGCCTTCTGTCGAGCCGTCGTCGCCGACGAGCAGCTCATGCAAGAGCCCGCGCTGGGCAGCCCACGCGCTGACCGTCGCGCGCGCGCCTTCGACGCCTTCATTCCAGAACGGGAGCAGCACCGAGACCGCGGGCACCTCACCTTCGACGTCACGCTCTTCTTCACGCAGCCGGCGAAGCAGCGCGCCGATGAGCACGATGCCGACCGCGAGATCGATGCCGACGAACGCGAGCGCGGCCTGCAACAACGCGACATCCGAAGTCTGTGCGCCGAGCGGGTCGACTCCCACGAGCACCAGCAGGCCTTCGAGCGCACCGAACACCGCTGCGAACGACAGCAGCACGGCTCCGAGCGTTTTCCAGGCACTGCGCTTCACGGGTTGCTCATGACACAGCCGAGGAGGGAGTTTCGTGAGCCCTGATAGTGAGCGGAGGTCGGGGCGATTTCCATCGTTCGTGCATCCACACCCATTGCTCGGGGTGTGCGCGAATCTGCGCTTCGATTCCGCGCGTGAAATCGGCGGTGAGCTGCTCGACCGCGGCTTCATCGCGGCCTTCAGGCGTCGGCACTTCGCGCACGGTGATGCAGTATTTCAACGGCCCTACGCGCGTGCAGAAGCCGAGAATCGGAGCGGCTCCGGTGCGCAAGACGAGGTCAGCCGCCGCGCGCGGCGTCTTCGCGGGCTTTCCGAAGAACGGCACCCAGACTGACTGCACCTTCGTGTCCTGGTCGATGAGGATGCCGAGAATCGAGTTCGACTTGAGCGTGCGCAGCAATTGCTTCGCCGCGCCCTCGTGCCCGCGCCAGATGACGCGCATGCCGGCCGACAGGCGGAAATCTTCGAGCAGCTTCGTGGTGCGCGGGTCGCTCGTTTCCTTACCGACGACGCTGACCTGAAAACCCTCCTGCGTGATGAAGCGCGCGAGCAGCTCCCAGTTGCCGACGTGGCCGGTGACGAAGACGACGCCGCGGCCTCGCGCGAGTGCGTTCTTCAAGACGGTGCGAGATTCTTCATCCCACTCCACGAACTCTTTGCGACGCGGGTCGAAGGCGCTGATGCGAACGAGCTCCATCGCGACCGAGCCGAGATGACGAAACGTCGCGCGCGCGAGCGCTTCACGTTCGGCTTCTGTCTTCTCGGGGAAAGCGGTGCTCAGCGACGCGAGTGCTTTTCGTCGTTCACGACCCGCGAACGTGAATGCGAGCCCTCCGGCTGACGCTCCGAGCGAGGACGCGAGCCGCAGTGGAATCAACTGCAACGGCAACAACAGCGCGCGAATCAACACGTAGCGCGCGAAGCGCTTCACACGTTTGAGGAGCGGCGGCGACGCGCTCATTTGCCGTCGAGCAGCCCCATGCGGTCCTTGAGACGCAGCACGCGGCGGCAGCTCTCGTCGAGTTGCTTCTTCGCGGCGTCATTCGCTTCGGCCGCGCGCGTGAGAATGCCGATGTAGTCGATGCCCTTGTCCCAATCGGGCGGAGCGGTGGTGAGGATCAGATCGTTCCCCGCGAGGAAGCTCTGCACGAGCACGTCTTCGGTCGTGCCGTTGATGGCGTTGGCGAGCAGCGCGATGGAGATGTCGTCGGTCACCGCGAGCCAGTCCTGCTCGTGCACGCGCGCGACGAGCTTCGACGAGAGAATCGCGGGCTTTTCATCGACCGCCGCGTACTCGACGTTCGCGAGCATCACCCCGCCGAGCACGTCCTTCGCGCGCACGAAGACGTCGGCGTGACCGAGCACCTTCTCGCGCGGCCAATCGCTCACCACGAGCGCGTGGTCGCTGTCGCCGTCGGTGTCGCCGTAACCGGGGTAGTGCTTGCCGATGGGCACGACTCCGGCCTCGAGCAGCCCGCGCGCGTAGGCCGTCGCCTTGGTCACCACGACGTCTTCATTGCCCGAATAGCTGCGGCCATTTCTCTCCATGTGGCCCGACTTCGCCACATCAAGCACCGGTGCGAGGTTCATGTTCAGCCCGAGGCCCTTCATCGCGAGGCCGACCTTCTTCCCCCATGCCTTCACGTCGGCGTCGTCGAGCTTCGCCATCTCGCGCGCCATCGGGAGCTCCTTCAGCTCCGCGACGCTCTTCATTCGATTCTGCGGGCCGCCTTCCATGTCGACCGCGACGAACGGTGGAATCTTCGCGCGCGCGATGGAGGACTCGATGCGCTCCTTCGCCTTCGCGAGGTTCTTGAGCGAGTTGCCGACGAAGAGAATGCCGCCGACCTCGACCGGAGCCGTCTTGCTGATCTGCGGATACGCCATCACCAACTGCGCGGCTTTTTCGCGCGTGCTGAGCGACGCCATCACGCGTTCGACACGTTCTTCGTTGGGTTGTTTCGCGAGCGGTGATGCGGCGAGGGTGAGCGCGAGCAGTGCGATCATGTGCGGCCCTCTCCTGAAATCGGGAGAGGGGGAGCGCTGCCGAGCACGAAGAAGATCTGCCCGTTCTCTTCAACGAGGTACTGACCCATCTGAAACTGCGCATCACGCGAGAACCGCGCGCTCGCCTTGCCGCTCTTCACTTTCACCGTCAGCACTCCGTCTTCATCGGTCTTCAGTGACGCGACATCGAGCCACTCCGCCGTGCGGTCTGACAGACGCACCGACAGCCGCGAACCTTCAGACTCATCGACGGCGACGACGGAATACGCGCAGCCATCGACCTTCACGTACGCCCAGTCTGGGCCGAAATGCAGCGTGTACCGCCCGTCGTCTTCGACGCGCAGCCCGCGATTGAACGCCTCGATGACCTTCGGGTGCTCGATGCGTTCGTCGTCGTGGAACCAGCGCTGCTCGCGATCGAGCCGCAGACCTGAATCTTCCCGCGTGTGCCAGCGAACGGTCGCCATACTCACCAATGTCGTAGCTGTTCGGTGAACCCGCGGAAACCCACCGCGCCCCAGAAGTTGGCCAGTACCGACAACAACGCCAACACCATGGGCAGGGGCTTCTTCCAGCTCCAGCCACCGAGCGGAATCAGCAGCATCAGATACGGGGAGTAATCGATGGAGAACCGGAACCCGAACTGCGCGTAACCGGTGTTCTGGTACATCAACCCGGGCACGACGCACGCGATGAGCGTGACGAGCACCGGCACCAGCAAACGTGGAGCGTCTTTCGACTGCGCCCACTGCCACGCCGAATACACGATGAAACCGGCGACGAGCGCGAACACCAGCCACACCGCGGTCTCGCGTTCACCGACCGGAGCCGGCGAGGGGAAGAGCTGCGAAACCACCAGCACGCCGAACATCGCGCCCGCGATCTGCAGCGCCTTCTTCGGCGCCGTCGACGGCACGAAGCACAGCGCGAGCAGCGGCAGCGTGAGGAACAACGACATGCCCCACGGGCTGTACGAGAGCAGCCCCTTCGCGAAGACGGGCAGCTTCAAGAACGCCGCGTCGAGGTTTCGCGCGAGGTAGTGCGGGTGGAAGAGCCCGTACGTGTCGATGTCTTGATTGACGCGATTGTTGAAGAAGAAGCGGTGGCCGAACTCGGTGAAGCTGCCGAAGCGGGAGTAATTGTAGAGCGCGGCGATGACGCCGAGGGGCGCCGCACCCGCGACGAACAGCTTCAGCGCCTTCCAGTCGGGCTTCTTCCAGAAGTCTTTCAACTGCTGCATGCGATCGCCGCGCCCGGGAGCGACGACCTCCATCACGAAGAACACGCCGGTGAAGAGCAGCGGCGTGCGCGTGAGCACCGCCATCGACCAGAAGATGCCCGCGAGCAGCGGCCGGCGCGCCTGTACCGCGTTGCGCAGGTAGAGCGCGGTGAACGCCACGCCCATGATCTCGGCGCTGAACCAGACCTCGCCGCGGATCGACGCGTAGAAGAACAGCGTGCCGAAGCCGAGTAGCAGCGCGGTCAACGCGTCGTCGAGCTGCGAGGTCTGCGTGCCTTCGACATCCTTGATGGTGCGCAGCGCCGCGTAGAAGAGCGCGATGGCGAGCGCGGCGATGATGACTCCGAAGCTGGTGTCGTTGAACTGGTACCCGTGAATCATCACGAACGGCAGCATCACCACCGAGGGGAACCAGGGGAACGACGAGAACCACTTGTCGGTCTGCAGCGGGCGGCCTTCGCAGCGCACGCGCTGGCCGCTCACTTCACGCACGCACGCCCAGTCTTCGATGTTCGGCAGCACCTGCGCGTCGATGTCGGCGCGGCCTTCGAGCCACGCCTTCGCCTGGTACACGAAGTGCGGCGCTTCGCTCTGCCGCCAGAAGCGCTGCGCGCTGAACGCCGCGAGCACGAAGAATGAGATCGCGAAGAGCGTGAGCTCCACGCGGTACGCGCGCGCGAAGACCTTCAAGGCGCTTCCGGCAGGCGCGTTGGCGACGGGTGCAGTCTGGCTCACGAGTTGACTCCCTGGAGGGTACGGCGCAGCAGATCGAGCGCGGTGTGGGCGGCAAAGCCTCGGATGCGCTCTCGATCGCCGTGGAAACGGTGGTGTTCGACTTTCACGAGGTCGGGGCCGGCGAGGCCGATGAAAACAGAGCCGACGTCAGCACCGGTCGGGCCCGCGTAACCGGTGACGCTCAAACCCCAGGTGACTCCGGTCGTGGAGCGAACGCCTGACGCCATCGCCTCGGCGCACTCGCGCGAGACCGCGCCGTATTGGCCGAGCAGCCCTTCGGGCACGTACGCCCATTTCGTCTTCGCTTCTTCGAGGTAGGTCACCGCGCTGCCGTAGAAGACCTCGCTCGCGCCGGCTTCTGCGGTGAGTGACGCGCCGACGAGGCCACCGGTGCAGCTCTCGGCGACCGCGAGGTACTGCTTCTTCTCGCGCAGCAACCGCAGCACCACGCCCGCCATCGTCTCTTCATCGCGCGCGAACACCTGCGAACCGAGCACTTCGCGAGAAGCAGTCACCGCCGCCTCGAGCGCGCTCTGTACCTCAGCGTCATTCGCGCCGACCGCGAGCAGCTTGAGATGATTTTCCGGCGCGTGCGTGCGGAAGCCGAACGTCACCTTCGGGTGCAACGGCATCAACGGCCGCACCTTCGCGTCGAGTTGCGATTCGGGGATCGAGGTCTTCAGCACCGCGAGCTTGCGGACCTCGGCGACGCCCGCGTGTTTCGCGATGCGCGGCACGACGTGCGTCTCGACGAGGTGCCGGTACTCGCGCGGCACGCCAGGCACGTAGAAGAGGGTGCAGCTCCCGCGGCGCTGCACGAACATCGGCGCCGCGCCTTCGAGGTTGATGACGACTTCGGCGTCGCTCGGCACCTGCGCCTGGCGACGGTTGTTGTCGGTGAGCGTGAGCCCGCGCTTCTCGAACCGCGCGCGAATGTGTTCCATCGCCTGCGCGTTCTCGACGAGCTCCACACCGCTCGCCTTCGCCGCGCATTCGGCGGTGAAGTCATCGGTCGTCGGCCCGAGCCCGCCAGACACCAACACGAAGTCGCAGCGCACCGCCGCCGCGTTCAGCGCTTCGATGATGTCGGCGCGGTCATCTCCTACGACCACGCCGCGCTTCAACGTGAGCCCCGTCTTCTCCAGCAGGAGCGATTGGAAGAACGCGCTGTTGGTGTCGGAGATGATGCCGGTCAGCAGCTCATCTCCGGTGGCGATGGTCTCGATGCGCACGGAGCGGGTCTTACCCAAACCCCCCGCGTTTCAGAGGAATTCTGCGCTCAGCGCGCGCGGCCGCTGTGCTCGGGCGAGCCGCGCTCCCCCGACCAGCCGCGGGGCGAGGCGTCGAGACCCGGCGTCGTGAACACCACGAGGTTGTTGTCAGAGTTCGCGTACAGCCGCCCGCCGACGATGGAGAACGGGCCATCGACCGGCACCGACAGCGGGCATTCGTAGATCTGCGCGCCGTGCGGGTCGACCGCGCGAACGTAACCTCCGCCGCCATTCGTCGCGGGGCCTGCCCAACCGACGCCACCGCTCCGCAACAACTGCATGCCCGTCATGGTGCGCGGGTCGGTGATGGCGAAGTTCGGGCCGGTGACGAGATCGACCGAGCGCAACGTGCCGTCCTGCTCCTTGAAGACGATGAGCGAATCGAGCACCAGCGGCGTGCCGTAGATGCGCGTCGCGCCGAGCGAAGCAGAGAGGTCGCGGCTCGCCATCGTGTCGTCGACGCTGTTCGGGTACCCGGTGTTGGTGTCCCAACCGAAGGCTTCGTCTTCGCCGTACGACTGCGGCATCCAATTGTAGAAATGAGAACCGAGCTCGAGGCCGGTCGGCGCGACGCGCGACACTTCGCCGGCGGGCGCCCAGCAATTGGCAGATGACGTCCACAGCTCGCCGTTGCCGGTGACGCCCGGCGTGTAGAGGTGACCCTTGCGGTGAAACTGCCAACGCAGCGCGCCCGTCGCGCGATCGAACACGCGCACGTACGAGTGATGGTCGCTCAGGCCTTCCATCACCGGCACGGCGACGGCGTTGGTGCCGATCAGCATCGGAGCGCTCGGTGAATACGCGCCTCCGCCGTCGGGCCGGCCGTCGTACACGGGCACTCCGTCGGCATACGGCACGTGCCACAACACGTGACCATCGGTGAGGCTGCGCGCGATCAGCTCGTCACGCAGCACGTAGAAGAGCCGGTCGCCGATGGTGTCGATCGCGAACTCGACGCCGTAGCGGCAGCCGGTGCAACCCGACGCGAGCGACACGCGGAACCGCTGCAACCCGTTCGGTGTGAACGAGACGAGCTCGGTTTCGAGCGCGTCGATTTCACCGGTGTCGAGCCGCGGGTACGTATCGACGAGGTACGCGTTGCCGTCGTTGTCGACGTGCCCGCGGAAGACGAGATCATGCTCGGCGATCGGCCCGTACTTCCACGCGGGCGTTTGAATCGACGGCGCAGGCGGCGTGCAGACCGAATTCACGCACGAGCTCGTGCCAATGCACCCTGACGCCGGGGCGCACTGAGAACCCTCGGGTGAAGGCCGCGTCACGCACGCGCCGTCGATGCACACGTGCGCCGTCGCACAGTCGTTGGCGCCACAGAGCACGCCGTCTTCCACGGGCGTCGTTCCGCAACCGGTCGATGGGTCGCACAGCGCCGCGAGGCACGGGTTGGCCGGCTCCACGCACGTGACGGTGTCGTGTCGGCAGCCGGTGCCGCGATCGCAGGAATCGGTGGTGCAGGCGTCGCCGTCGTCGCAGTTGAGCAGCGCGCCCATGCAACTGCCGTTGCGGCACACCGCGCCGATGATGCAGACGTTGTGAGCGCCACAGGGTTCGTCTTCTCTGCCCGGCGCTTCGACGCATTCACCGAGCGCGGGGTCGAACGTCGAAACGTGGCACTCGCTCGCTTCACACGCGGGAACGGCCGAGACGTGCGCGTTCAACGTGACGTCGATGTTTTTTCCCCCGGCGCTCACCGAGAGCACGCCTGTGAAATCGCCAGCGCTCGAAGCGGGCAGGGTGATGGTCACGAGGTCATCAGCGCCGCCGGCCAACGAGAGCGTCGGCGCGACGGTGAAAGGTGGCGTCACCGACAGCGCGACCTCGAGCCCACCGCGGCCTGCGTTGGTCACCGTCACGGCGGCTGTGGCGGAGTGTCCCTCCCAGGCTGACGGAAAATCGAGGTGCTGCGGGTCGACGCGGAGGTCGCCCTGCGCGCCCAACAGCGAGGAATCACGGCAGCTCGCAGCCAACACCGCGAGAATGAGGAGTCCAGAGCGCATGGGCGGCGTTCGCTTCAGCAAACACCGCGCCAGCGAAAGCTCAGAGGACTTCCTGATCTTTCACGTCGTCAGCCGCGGCGTCGTCTTCATCTTCGTCTTCATCGAGCACGTCACCCAGCGCCTCCGCGCGCTTGAGCGCGAGGTTGCGGCGGAGCATCAGCGCCGATTCGACGAGGCCCGACAGCAGGTACAGCCCGAAGTAACCGACCAGCACCCACGCGGGGTGCGCCAACACGCCGATGACCACGCCCGCCGCCAACACCGCCACCGCGATCGACAGCGACTTCGCATTCGGGCGCGCGTCCTTGAAGGTGCGGTAGCGAACGGTCGAGACCATCAGCAAGCCGAGGAACACCACGACACCCAGCACCGGCCAGCGCGCGCTTTCAGGGAGCGGACCTCCTCGCGATTGTTCCCACGCGATGATCATCGAGATGACGCCGCACGCCGCGAAAGGGATCGGCATGCCCACGAAGAAGCTGCCGCCGCCGCCCTTGTCAGACTTGAACGCCAGCACGTTGAAGCGCGCGAGCCGCAACGCACCGCACGACGCGTACAGGAACGCCGCGAGCAGACCGGGCAGGCCAAGCCCCGCGAGCGCCCACTTCCACACCAGCAAGGCGGGCGCCGCGCCGAAGCTGATGACGTCGGCGAGCGAATCGAGCTCTTGCCCGAAGAGGCTCTGCGTCTTGGTCAGGCGCGCGACACGCCCATCGAACGCGTCGAAGAACATGCCGAAGAAGATCGCCAACGCCGCTTGATACAGATGCGTCGGGCTGGCATCTCCAGCGCACAGCGTCATCGCGTAGAAGCCACAGAGAATGGACGAGACCGTGAAGAGGTTGGGCAGAACGAACATCAGGTCGCGCAGCTTCATCGGGCGTTCACCATACCCAATGCCATGACCACGGCTCTGCTGATTCTTGGGTTCCTGTTTCTGCTGTCGGTCGATGTTGCTTTCGTCGACTGGAGATATGCGCTTGGCGATCGGCCCGCGCGGCTCGACACGGTGACCTCCGACGGGTGGCCGCTCGCGGTGTGGTTTCGGCCAGCGAAAGAACGGAAATACCGGGTGCCGGTGGTGCTCTGTCATGGCCTTGCCAACAACCATTCGTTCATGGACTTCCATGCTCCGTGGAACCTCGCGAGATTCCTCAGCGACGCGGGGTTCGACGTGTACTCGGTCGATCTGCGAGGTGCCGGAGCCTCGGCGCCCCTCGGCGAAGGCCCGTACGAAGCGACGGTCGATGACCACATCAAGTTCGACGCGCCGGCGGTGGCAGACCTCGTTCTGAAACACTCGGGCTCCGCGCGCTTCGTGTGGGTCGGTCATTCGCTGGGCGGCATCGTCGGCGCGGCGGCCGCTCCGAAGTTCGGAGATCGCCTCGCGGGCCTCGTCACCATCGGCTCGCCGTTGTTCTTTCAGCTGCCGCCGGTGGTGCGCACGCTGTCTCGCTTCGCGCGGTTCGTCTCGCCGTGGGGCCGTTTCGAGGCGCGCGTGGTCCGGTTGATTGCGCCGTTCGCGGGCCTCGGCCCCCCGCCTCCGCTCACCGCCATCACGGCGAATCTGCGCAACGTCGATCGCGTCGCGCAGCGGTTTCTGGTCGCCAACGTCTTCGCGCCCATCTTCTACGGCGTGCTCCACCAACTCGACCTGTGGACCGCCAGCAATGTCTGTACCTCGCTCGACGGCACTCTTGATTACCGGGTGGGGCTGGCTGATTTGAAATGCCCGGTGCTGGTCATCGGAGGCACGGTCGATCTGCTCTGTCCTCCCGATGTGACGCGCTCGTTGTTCGAGGCGATCGGTTCACCCCACAAGAAGCTGCTGATGATGGGCAAGAGCTATGGGCACAGCTCCGAGTACGGGCACGGCGATCTGGTCATTGGCACGCACGCGCCGCAGGAGGTCTACGGCGCCGTCGCGTCACTTGCCGCTGACGCAGCGAGAAGCGACGGGCTGAATGGTTGATTCGAGCCGCTTCACGGTGACCTTCGCGCCCGCATCGCACTCCGCGTAGATCGGCTGCTCGTTGCCGCCGGAAACCGAGAGTGATTCGAAGCTCGCGGTCGCGGCATCGGGCAACAACACCGCCGGGCCCGAACCGCCGCGCACCAGCACGTCGCCGAGCTCGACGTTCGCCGCGCGCTCGATGAAGAACGCCGACTTGCCAGCGCGCTCGACTTGAATGCCGGTGCCGGTGACCTTCGCGGCCGCGCTCGCGAAAATCGCGCTGCCCTCGAGATCGCGGAAGAACGACTCGCGCACGCTGACGCTGCCTTCGCGAATCTGCAGCCCGTCGCCGCTCGCGATGCCCTGAACGTCGAGCCCGATGAAACTCGCTTCGCCCTGACGGAGCATCACGCCGAGCTCGTGCCCGTCACGGATCGCGAGGTCAGACGCGGTGAGCTTCGACTGGGTCGCGGAGATCGCCCCGCCCACGCCACAGCGGCTCATGCGCGCGCGGGAGAGCGTGAGCGTGCTCTGGTCGACGGCGATGCACGACTGCGAGGCGCCACGCAGCGAGAGGTCTTCGAACTTCGCGTCGATGCCGCGCGCGAGCTGCAGCGCGAACTCGTAGCCCTGCACGTCGAGCCCGTGCGCCTTGACTTTGCCGCCCGCGAAGAAGAACGCCGCCGCGCTGCCGCCCATCGCGTCGCAGGTGTCGAGCGACGAGTTCACCTCCACCGCGCGCACCGCTGACTTCGCGCCTTCGAAGATGACCCCGCTCAACCGGAGCTCCCCGCCCGTGACGTCGACCGCGTGGCCGAACCCGCCCTGGAATCTCGCTTCGACGATGCCCACCTTCGCGTCTTTGGCGGCCACGCCGTCGACGCCTTCGATCGACGCGATGAACCGCAACTTGCGGCCGCGCAACGCGCCCGCCGCGACGATGGCCGTGCGCGTCTGCCCGGAGAACGTCACTCCGTCGAGCGCGACGTCCCTCGACTGCAGCCCGATGGCGCCGCCTTGAATGCTCAGGTGACGAATCACCGCGAGCGTCGCCGTCACCGTCGGCTCATCGCCGGTGCTGGTGATGACGACCTCCCCGTGACCCTCGAGCGTCGAGCCTTCGGGGAGATCGATCGGCCCTTTGTACACGCCGGTTTTCAGATGCAGCGCGCGTTTGGGCAGCGGTGCCGGGAGCTCCTTCAGCGGCGCTTCTTTCGAGCCATCTCCGTCGGGCTGCGCGAACTGGTCGACCCACAATTCTTCGAGCTTCGGAGGCGCCTGCGTTTCGGAACGGTGCGCGCAACCGGCGATGAGGGAAAAAACAACCACGGCCGTCAGATCAGACATGCGATATCTGCGATCGCGCGCAGGCCGATTTGCCGCGTTGATTCGCGTGGTTGGCGTCGCGGCGTGATCGGCGGCGGAGTTCGACAGATCAGACATGGAAATTCTGTACATTGTATCAATCTGTGGTTGACCGCGCGAATTTTTGTCTGTTATTTCCGCGCGCCTTCGCGACTCGTGGCGGGTCGTGAACGGGAGGGATTCACACAATGACCAAGGCTGAACTCGTTGAGGCTGTCGCTGACCAGACGCGCATGACCAAGAAGGCCGTCGCGGAGTTCATCGACGTGGTGTTCGACAACATCGGAGGCGCGGTGAAGAAGGACTCGCGCTTCAGCTACCCGGGCTTTGGTACGTGGAGCATGCGCACCCGCAAGGCGCGCAAGATCCGCAACCCGCAGACCAACGAGATCATGAAGCTGAAGGCCACCAAGACCATCGGCTTCCGCCCGGCGAAAGAGCTGAAGGACACGCTCTAAGATTCACGCCGGTCGCACCAGGAACCTTCCTCCGCTCACGCAGAGGGAGGTTTTTTCATGTCCCCAGCATGGGGGGATCGCCCGCGCCGTCGGCGCCGTAACGGCGAACCGCTTCGGCCAACGTGAACCCGCGCGCCTTCACCAGCTTCTCCAGCGCCGGGCCGGCGTCGATGAAGTGCAGACCATCGGCGGTGAAGAGCGAGAGGAACACGCCTCCGCTGGAGGGCGGCTTCACGCCGCGGCAGTCGAGGAAGTACGTCAGCTTCGGCAGCACGCGCGTGGTGAGAAATTCGTCGTGCCCGAGCGCGGGCAACGCGACCTCGTAGCTGAGCGCATTCGCTCCGCGTTCCGCACGCGCGTCGTCGATGGCCGCATTCGCCTGCGTGACGTCGCCGTGCGCGAAGGCCATCGCAATCAGTTCATCGACCAGCGCGCTCATCGAACCTCCGAGAAGAGTTGTGATGGAGGCTGCGGCAGAAAGTGTTCAGGGTCGAGCGCGTCGCCGTCGCGGCGGAGCTCGAAGTGCAGGTGTGGGCCCGTCGCCATGCCGGTCTGCCCCGAGAGTCCGATGACTTCGCCTTTTTTCACGCGCGCTCCGGGCTTCACGAGGATCTCCTGCAGATGGCTGTACCGCGTCGTCCAGTGCGAGTCGTGTTGCACCTCCACCTGCTGCCCGTGCGCGCCGTTCCACCCTGAAAACTGCACGATGCCTTCGAACGCCGCGAACACCGGAGTCGCGAGCGGTACTTCGAGGTCTACCCCCGCGTGAAAACGATTTTCACCGAGCAGCGGGTGCAGGCGATCTCCATACGGTGACGAGACGATCAATGGCTGTACAGGCCATTGAAAATGTACAGGATTGACCGGTCGCGACCGTTGTACAGGATTGAGTACGCGCAGCTCGGCGGCCGCGCGCTCGGCGATGTCTGACGGCATGTCGCCGAAGAGCTGCGCGTCGGTCTTGAACTGCGTCGACAGGTACTCGCGCAGCGCCGCGGTTCGCGGAGCGCCTTCGATCGACGACAACAACATGTCCCACGAGCGCGCGTGGCTCGCGGGCATCGGCGCGCCGGGCTTCACGTTGGCGCGGGCGTTGTGGGCTGATTCCGCGAACTCCTCCATCGCCTGCGGCAACGGAGGCGCGATGGCTTCGGACAGCGGCGTCTTGTGGACGGGGGCCTGCGCGCACCCGAGCAGCAGCAGCATGAAGAGGCACGACGCGCGCACGGCTCCACGGTAACACCGCGCGCATGCCACGCGAGACACTGGCCGTGAAACGGGAGAGGGCGATCGAGATCATCAACCGCCTCGACGCGGCCATGCCGGAGGCGAAGATCGAGCTCGACTACACGACGCCGCTGGAGCTGGTGGTCGCCGTCGCGCTCTCGGCGCAGACCACCGACAAGCGGGTCAACATGGTGACTCCGGCATTGTTCGCGCGCTTCAAGACCGCGGACGACTACGCGAACGCGACCACCGCGGAGATCGAGGAGTTCATCAAGACCGTCGGGCTGTTCCGCAACAAGGCGAAGAGCCTGAAGAAGCTCGGCGAAGTGCTGGTCGCCGAGTACGGCGGGAAAGTGCCCGAGAAGCGTGAAGAGCTCGCGGAGCTCCCGGGCGTCGGCAACAAGACCGCCGGCGTCGTCAGCATTCACCTCGGCACCGACTTCGCGTTCCCCGTCGATACGCACATCCTCCGGCTCTCGTACCGCATGGGGTTCACGACCGAGACCACGCCTGACGAAGTGGAGGCCGACCTGCAGAAGCTCTTCCCGAAAGAGCTCTGGTTCAAAGGGCATCAGTTGATCATCTGGCACGGCCGCCGCTGCTGCGACGCGCTTCGCCCCGAATGTCATCGGTGCGTGGTCGCAGACCTGTGCCCGAAGAAGGGCGTGAAGAAGTCGAAGTGAGTACGGTGCCGCGCATGTCGACGCCACGCGTGCATCTGGTTCGTGAATTCAAGACGCCGGTCGAGCGCGTCTTCAACTTCCTCGCGGAGCACGAGAACCTGGGGAAGCTGTTCGGCGCGAAGATTTGCCGCGTGTGCGACGGCTCCGACGGCACGCGCAACGGCGTCGGCTCAGCGCGTGAACTCGCCATCGGCCCGCTGCCGAAGTTCATCGAGACCACGGTGGTGTGCGTGCCGAACAACCGCATCGAGTATTCGATCA
Organism: Myxococcota bacterium; assembly: GCA_048498275.1. GTDB lineage: Bacteria > Myxococcota > Myxococcia > Myxococcales > Myxococcaceae > Archangium_A. Next base: position 25,554 of record JBEHYH010000011.1, read on the forward strand.
CCAGCGGCGTGACTCCGCTGACTGATCACCGAGGCGTGATGGTGTTCACGGAGTTGCCCGACGGCGGCACGCGGCTCGAATACGACATCGCGTTCAACGCGAAGATTCCCGGAGTCGCGGCCCTCGTCGGCAAGGCGCTCACGCGCTCCATCGCCGCCGGCCTCGAGAAGATCGATCGACTCGCTTAGCGGGCCTCGGCGGCCGACTCGCGACGCTCTTTCTTCTCTTCGCGGTAGCTCTGAATCTTCTTCATCTTCTTGCGGATGACCTCTCGCTTCAGCGCGGAGATGTGGTCGACGAACATCACGCCGTTGAGATGGTCGGTCTCGTGCTGCACGGCCGTCGCCAGCAGGCCTTCGCAGGTCATCGTCTGCTGCTCGCCGTTCTCATCGTGGTAGCGAACGGTCACCTTCGCGGCGCGCTCGACGTCTTCGGCCTCGCCGGGCACCGAGAGACAGCCCTCTTTGTAGACGAAGCTGCCTTCGACATTGAGGATCTCGGGGTTGATCATCGCCACCGGCTTGAGCTCCGGCTGCTTGGAAGAGGTGTCGAGCACGATGACGCGCTTGAGCACGCCGATCTGCGGAGCCGCGAGGCCCACGCCGTCGGCCGCGTTCATCGACTCGAACATGTCTTTGACGAGCTCGCGCACGGAGTCATCGAACTTCGTGACGGGCAGGGCCTTCTGTTTGAGCGTGGGGTGGGGCCACACCAGAATTTCGCGAACCATGCGTATTTCTTTAACCGCTGATCCATGGGGTCGCAAAGCCCCTCGATCGAGAAGACCGGTCAGGGGTCCCACTCGATGTCGTAGACGCACCCCGCGTCGTCGAACGTGAGCACCTTACAGCGTACGTTTTTCGCCCCCGAAATCTCCATGCCCCGGCGGATGACGCCTCGCAGGTTTTCGCGCAACCGCCCGGTCTCGTTGGTGGGAATCTCGAAATGCACCGGTGAGAGCTCGACGAGGCTGGTCTCGCTGTAGTTGTTGCCGCTCCGGAGGCTGCGTTCGATGCGGCGGATGGCGCGCGCGGGGCCGATGAGCCGCAGCATGGCCGCCATCGCCGAGCCGATCATGGTGTCGAAGTAGCCTTGCGTGACCGCGGCGCCCAGCAGCTCGAAGGCGACGTTCGGGTCTTCATTCGGGTGCAGTTCTTCAGCGGCGATGCCGACCGCCGCGTCCCACTGTTTGAGGGAGTAACCGGGCTTGAGCGGCGCGCGCAGGTCGACCCCGGCTTCCTTCACGAGACGGTCCTTGATGCGCTCGGTGAGTCGCGTCTTCAGCGCCCGCAGAAACAACCCATCGACCGTGTGCGAGAACACCAATCGATCCGCCAGCGGAACACTCACGCGCGCACGCCTTCAGTCGAGGAGATGACGGGCATATTCAGCGCGGCGGCGATCATCTTCGAGGGCCCGCGCGGCCTCTTCGAGCAGCCGCGAGACGGTCTGCGCGCGCTGTTGCAGCCCCGCGTCGGGGTGGCCCGAATACCGGAGCGGGTCGAACTCCTGCGAGAGGCGCTGGTACGCGCGGCGAACGTCTTCGGCGCCGGCGACGCGGGGCAACCCGAGAATCGTGAAGTAGTCGGCGTCTTGAATCTCGTCGAATTTCGCGTCGAGGCGGTTGATGTCGAGCTGACCCGACGCCGATTCGGTCTTTCGCGTGCCCGGCTTGAGCTCGATGAGGCCCAGGTACTTCGCGACCAGCAGCGCGCGGAACGCGGCGTCAGGTTTCAGGCCCGAGGCGAGCGAGAGGTCTTCGACCGTCGCTTCGCCGTCGACCCAGAGCAGCATCTTGCGTTCGCGCTCCGAGAAACCGAGCGCGCGGAGGTCGAGCTCTGATTCATTCGCGGTCGCCACCGCTTCACCGCCGCCGAGTTTTTCGAGCAGCACGTCAGGCGTCACCGCGCGGCGCAGCGATTCAGCGAGCATCGGCAACGTGGGCCGGGGCACCGTCGCGAGCAGCGTGGCCGGCGAGGGCGCTTCATCGACGAGGCGGTAGTTCGAGTGCTCTTCACAGAACGCGTCGAGCGCGACCTGCTCGGTGTAGCGCTGCACCAGCGGCACCGATTCGATGTCGCGAATGAAGCCGCGCACCTTGAGCGCCTCGAGCTGCTCCTTCGGTGTCGCGCCGCGGAACGTGCGGAGCTCCGCTTCCTGCTTGCTGTCGATGAGCCCGTCGCGCCGCGCGCGCGTCAGCAGGTTCTCGTGATCGAGGTTCGATTCGGCCGCGACGATCTGCCCGCGCTTGAAGAAGAGCGTGCGCACGCCGCCCTCGACGCCGAGGTCGAGGCGCGTCTCGAGGTTCGCGAGCACCACATGCGTCACCACGCGCGAGAGCCCATCGAGACCGACCTTGCCGTGCCGCGCGAGCCCGACGGTGCGCTTGCCGGGGAGTTCGACCGGCATCACCTCGCGCGCCTCGAGCTCCTTCACGCGCTGCTTCTCGATGGCGAGCTCGGGCTCCAGCGCGGCCACGCGATTGCGAATGGCGTCGCGTTCGCGAGAGGTCTCCTCCATCAGTTCGGAGGTGTTGTTGAGGTCGGCCGTCAGCGTCTCGACGCGCGCACCGGTTTCATTCAGTTGCTGCTCGGCGCCCTGGAGCTTCGCTTCGAGAGAGAGACGTGAGCTCTGCACCTCGGCGATCTGCGCTTCGAGCTCGGAGCGCTGCGCCTGGGCCTCGGCGAGTTCGCCGGTGAGGCGCTCGAGCGTGCGCTGCGCTTCTTCGCGTGACGCATCGGCGGAGGCCTGCAGCTTTTCGAGCTCGGCGTCATGCGAAGCCTGCGCGGCTTCGAGCTTCGCGCGGAGCGCCTCGAGTTCGGTGGCGTGGGCGCTCTGGGCCTCTTCGAAGTCGCGCCGCAACGACTCCAGCTCGCTCGCGTGCGCCGAATCATCGGCTTGCGACTTGCCGCGAAGCTCTTCGATTTCGACGTCGTAGTTCACGCGCGTCTCGTCGAGCGACGCGTTGAGGCGCAGAATCTCCTGCGCGTGCGCTTCGATCTCCGCGCGGAGCGAAGCGACGAGCTTCTCCGAATCTTCCAGCCGGCGGGCCAGCGTCGCCTCGGCTTCGGCGCGCTCGTGCAGCTCGGCTTCTTCCGCCCGGAGCTGCGCTTCACTCTGCGCCCGGCTCTCGAGCACCATCGCCTCGGCGCGCGACAGCACTTCAGCGGCACGCGAAGGCGGCGCGGCAGGCTCGTCGCTCACGTCGGCGAACGACGCTTCATCGGCCGCGCCCTCTGAAACCACTTCAGGCGCGGGCGGCGGAGTGGGGCGCGCGGGCTTCACCGTCACCGCGCGCGCTTCACGAGACGCCCGGCGCC
>JBEHYH010000012.1:0-28656 GCA_048498275.1 Myxococcota bacterium
CGCCGGCTTGAGCCGCCGCAGCCGCGGGCCCGAGAGGAAGCGTCGCGTGAACACTTCAGCGACGAGCAGCGCGACGCACAGCGCCAGCAGCCACGGCGCGAGTGGAATCGCCGCTTCAGACTCGACGGCGTCGACGAAGAGCCCGGCCATCGCCAGGCGCTCGACACCACCGCCGGCCTTCGCGACCGAGAGCAGCAAATCCTGACCTTCCTTCGCGGGCGCAGGTTCGAACTCCGGCGCCCACGGCAGCGTCACCGGCGCGACGCGAAAGACACGGTCGCCCAACTTCACGACGGGGTGCCACGTGCCGCTGCCGGGCAACACGAAGTGCGCGCCGACGCGATCTTCATCTTCCCAACGCATCGGCAGCTCGAGCGGCTTCGCCTTCGCGTCACCCGAGAGCAGCATCAACGTCGGCGTGCCCGTCACCGGCGGCGCCGAGACATCGAAGTCGAGCGTCACGTGCAGATCATTTCCATCGAGCGACGCGCGCGCGACCGCATCCACCTCGCGGGCCTGGGGAGGCATCGTCCACCGCACGAGCTGCGTCAGCAGCGCGCGCTCACCGCTCCACATGCGCAAACCGCCGGTGAAATCGCCATCGACCTCGGCGGTGAGCGCGGCGACGCGCCCGGCTCCACGCGGCCAGAACGCAGCGACCGGCGCCGCGTTGTCATCGGTCGAACGCAGCCCGACGCTCGCCTGCGGCTTCACGTAGGTCAGGTTGTAGCCACCGATGTCCGGGCCATCGGCTGTCGGCAATTTTCCGAGCAACGCGAGGTCGGCTGCAGGCTTCGTCGCCGTCGGCTCTTCGACGAACGTTGAGCGCGCGACGGCGATCGTCTCCTGACTGAAGATGCGCGGGAGACTGGTGACGTCTTCGGCGAAGTAGATGCGCCCATTGCCGCGCCGCGCGATGTCTTCGAGCAGCTTCGCGTCGGAGTCTGAACGCGACCCCATGGCGATGACGGAGACCGTGACCTTCTCCGCCGTGAGGTCGGCGACCGTCTTTTCCCAGCGCGCGTTGTCTTCCTGCTCCGAGTCGGCGGCGTCGGAGAAGAGCAGCACATGGCGCGTGTCTTTCTCGGACGAGAGCACCTGCTTCTTCGCTTCGCGCAGCCCTTCACCGATGTAGATGCCGCCGCCGCCAGAGAAGCCGCGCGCCACTTTGTCGAGCGGAAGCCCCTGCGACACGGGGCTCATCGGGAAGATGACGTGCGTGCCGGTATCGACCATCGACACCGACGCTTCGTCGCGTTGATTGAGCAACTGGAGCGCGCCGACGACGCCTTCCGCGGCGAGCTCCATCTTGGTGCGGCCGTCGGGCACCGTCGCGCCCATCGAACAACTGCAGTCCATGATGATGGCCATCGCGATGGCCGCCTTGCGTTGTTCTTCACGCATCTCGAGTGACACCGGGAGCAGCTCTTCGACCGGTGACTTCCGGTAACCGCCTTCGCCGAAGCTGTGTTTGCCGCCGGTCATCACCAGACCGCCGCCGGCTTCCTTCACGAACTGCGAGAGCACGTGCAGACCGTCTTCACTCAAGCGCCCCGCTTCGATGTCTTCGAGCACCACCGCGCCGACGCCTTCGAGCGTGGCCATGGTGATGGGGCCGGGTTCGCGAACTTCGAGCGCGAGGCTGGAATCACCGAGCGTCTTCGCCAGCGTGCCGGCCGGCTTGCTCGTCATCAGCAACACGCGCGGCGGGCCTTCGACGCGCACCACGGCGCGGCCGAGGTCGTTCTCGGGGACTCCATCGCCGTCAGCGATCGCGCGCAACTCGTACGCAGCGAGCCCCGGTGCGTCGATGAGATCTCGAAAGGTGACGACGGTCGGCCCGGCGTTCAACGTGCGCTGGGTGCGCGCGATGACATGACCGTTGCGCGAGAGCGTGAGTGTCGTCGCGGCGGCCGTCGCCGACTTGAGCGTCGCGGTGAGGAGAAACGGCTCCTTCGCGGACACCGCCGGCGGAACCGTCAGCGATGACACCGCGACGTCGAGCGGTACGTCTTCACGACCGAGGAAGCGCACGTCGACGGGGATGCCGCGCGCCACCAGACGCCGCGCCGCCGCACGCGCATCGAGCCCGGTCGCGCGGCCATCTGAGATGACCAGCACGCGACCGGAGCGCTCGGTGGGAATCAACTCGCCCGCTGCATCGAGCGCCGCGGAGAGGTTCGACGCCTCACCGTCGATCGCCGCGCTGAAACCCCCGAAGCGCGTCTGCGCATCGAGCGGCATCTCCACGCGCGGGTCGCGGCCGAACGAGATGACGCCGAGACGATCTCCGACGCCGCGCTGCGGTTCGAGGAGATGAATGAGCTCTTCGGCCTGCACCACTCCGCGCGCGGGCATCGAACGTGACCGGTCGACGATGACGAGCACATCGCTGCCCGCATCGCGCAGCCGAACTTCCGGTTGCGAGATCGCGAACGTGAGCAACACCACCAGCGCGACCCGCAGCCACATCGGCACGCCATCGATGCGCGCCGAGTAAAAGAGGAACAACCCGAGCGGGATGAGCAGCAGCAACACCTGCGGCGCGAGGAACATCATGCCTGGGCCTCGACTCTTCTCGGCGCGGCGGTGAGCCAGAAATCAGCGAGCAACAACAACAACACGATGGCGAGCGGCCACCACGGGCGTTGATGCGTATCGACCAGCGACGCGAGGGTCTGCGAGTTCTTCGCCTCCACGCGCCATGCTCCGCGCGTGCGCAGATCTGATTCACGTGGGTCGATGGGCAGCACCATCACCGCGTCGAAGTCCTTCCCGTCTCTCGTCAGCGCCCACTTCCCCGAGGGCAGCGGCGGCAACGTCAACACGCCGGAGCCGATGACCGGCCGCACCTCGGCACCCTCGAGCTCCCACTTCGCGCCGGCTTCGGTGACGAGCGGAACGTCTTCACCGAGCATCAGGTGCTTGCGCGGGAACCCGGGAGCCGAGAGCCGCGCAAGCCGCAGGAGATTTCCCATCATCACCGGCCAGGCCACCGTGCGGCTCACGTTGCTGCGCGAGAGGTCGAGGTTGAAGTGCAACGTGCCGTCTTCTTCTTCGCTGATGAGCACCGTTTCGCCCGCGCTCATCAACACGTGCCCCGGAGGACTTTCGCCGGCCGTCCACAGCACGCCGCCGAGCTGCACGTCGTCGAGCAACGGGTGACTCTTCTGCGCGAAGAACGGGCCGACGAACGAATGCAGCTCGCCCTTCGTGCCGATCTGAAATCTCGCCGTCGAACCCGGAGGGCCGATCGTCAACTGCGCGGGCTCCGCGAAGCGCACGCCGCTGCCGGGCGGGAACAGGCGCTTGAGCGCGTTGAACGCTTCACTCGGCGGCAACGCGATGCTCACGGTCACGTCATTGAGCGGCGATGGGAGCAGCGTGAGGTGCCCATCATCGGTGAGGGCGTCGTCGGGCAGCGTGACCTCCACCTGTTTGTCGGTCTTGAGATTCACGCGCAGGGCGACGGTGCCTCCGGCGTCGAGCGTCACTTCTCGCTCCTCGACCTTCCCGTCTTCGGGCGCGAAGCGGACCTGCACGCGCCTGCGTGAATCGCTGAAGTTGCCGACGCGAACGGTGATCTGCGCGACGCCGCCTTCATCGCGCCGCTGCGCCGAGAGAAACGCGGCGTTCTCACGCGCGGTACCGACTGAAAGGCCTTCGATGAACGAAGGCACGAGCTCGAGCGCTCCGTCGGTGATGAAGAACACCTTTCGTTCCTGCGAACCGGCGAGCTCCTTCGCGAGCGTGAACGCGGCGGAGAAGTCGTGCGCGGGCTGCGATGGCTTCCATTTCTCGAGCGTCGACAGCGCGCGGCCGGTTTCCAGTTGCGGCCCGGCGATGAGCGACGGCTTCAAACCGCTCTCGACCAGCGTGAGCACGCCCGCGTTCTCGGCGCGTGCGATGCGCGCGACCTCGGTCTTCGCCTTCTCGAGAACTCCCTCGGCGTTCATCGACACGCTGCCGTCGAGGACGATGACCACGTGCTGCTTCACCGCTTCTCTTCCGCACTTCACGTCGGCGAGAAAGAACGTGGCCACCAGCACCGCGAGCAATTCGAGCAGCAGAGAACGCTCGCGGGAAAAGCGCTGCAGACGCGGGCCGGCTTCGGCGCGTTGATCAGGCGTGCGCCAGAGAAACAGCGCCGACACCGTGCGCGGCGGCTGACGGCGCCGCAGGAAGTACGCGGCGATCAACGCCGGCGCCGCGAGCAACGCCAGGAGTCCGAGCGGCGCACCCAGCGTCATCGCGTGAACTCCTCAAATCCCCTCTCCCATTTGAGGGAGAGGGTCGGGGTGAGGGCCGAACTCAACGACGATGCGACGCACGCATCCGTTATCGCAGCGTCGAATGAGCGACTGCCGAGGTGTTCGGCCCTCACCCCGCTCTGCGACCCTCTCCCGCATGCGGGGCAGGGGTTTGTCGGACGCGCGGAGATCATGCGAACTCCACCAACGGAGCGAGTTCTTTGCGAGCGAGTGTGGCGAGCGATTTGTCAGCCACCGCCTGAACCCACGTTCCGCGAACGCGTCGAGTCGCCGCTTCCCACAACCCGACGTGCGCACGGAGCCGCTGCTCGTAGCGCTCCACGACACCCGGAGTGAGTACGCGCTCGAGCACTTCGCCCGATTCCGAATCAGTCAGGCGCGCACCGGCGCCGCCCGACGGCGATACGTCTTCAGCGTCGAGCACCTGCACCAACACCAAACCCGACGCACCACGCGCGAGCCGCTCAGCGAACGGACCAGGCGGAGTCTCGAAGAGAAAATCCGAAATCACGATGCGCAGACCGCACGGCAGCAACGGCGGTGCGCGTCGCAGCGCTTCATCGAATGATTCCCTCCCCTCGAACGCAACGGACTCCAACAGTGCACGCGATGAGGGCGCGCCCGCTTTGCGAACGGTTTCTCCGGTCGCGATGAGCGTCGGGTCGAGCCCGCCACGGCGCGCGAGCGTCACCACCCACGCCGCGACCTCCGCCGCGCGCGCTGATTTCTCCGGCGAGACCGCCATCGACGCCGAGCCATCGAGCAACACTTCGACGCGCGGGCTCACTTCGTCTTGCCGCACGCGCAGGTACAGCTCCCCGGTGCGCGCGACCGCGTTCCAGTCGACGTGGCGCAGGTCATCGCCGGGTGAGTACTGCCGAAAGTCGTGGAGCTCGAGGCTGGAGCCCACCGACGACGCGCGCACTTCGCCCAGCTTCCCGCGATGCGGCATGCGCGGCAGCCGGAGCGCACACCCCGCGGCCGCTCTCTCCACCGCCGCCGCGTCGAACTTCACCTCCGCACCTCGTCACGGCTCCAGAGCACGACATGCGCGCAGAAGATCGCGAGCAGCGTCGCGCAGCCGAGCAGCACCACCGCGGTGTTCATGTCTGACGAGCCGTGGTCGATGAAATTGAAGACGCCGATGAATGGGTTGAGCGCATTGACGACGCGATGATCAGGTCGCCCGGTGAAGAGGAGCGCCGCGAGAATCGAGAACGCGACGCCGACCACGATGGAGAGCAGGAACCCCGCGACGCCCGCCATCGGGATCTTCCGAAGCGGCGTCAGGCGGCTCACCAACACGCCGAGCGACCAATAGAGCGCCGGGTACAACGGCGTCGCGAACACCGAGCGCAGGTACTTTCCACCCGAGTCGCCGACGGAGAGCTCCAGCGCCACCCACGTCACCGACGAGAGCGCGAGCAGGCCGAGCATCATCCAGTACGTGCGCAGCGCTCCGGGTTTGAGCCGCGCGGAGTCGCGCAGCTCGCGAGGCCAGCCATCGGCCTCCGCCATCGCCGCACCACCCGCGAGCGCGATGAAGAAGCAGGTGAGAATCTGCCCGACCGCGCCGTCTTGCCGGCTGCCGTGCGCGTCGATGAACACCGCGGCACCGAACGCGATGCCCAGGGTGGTGACGGTGACGAGCGCGCGTCGCGGCCACTTCGAGGCGTGCTCCGACGGCGCCGCGAGCCCCGCGCCGGCGACTTCGAGGCCGAGCCACGTCAGCGCCCAACTGAAGACGAACGCACCGAGAATGAAGTTCTTCGGCGCGTCACGCGTGAGCATGCGCTGCCCTTCTTCGGAGAGCGCCACCAGAAACCCGATGCCCATCGCCGAGCCCGCGAGCAACACCCCGAGCGTCACGAAGAGCGCGATGACCCGCGCGAACCGGCCGTGCGCGTTCGCCGCGATCGCGACCGCCGCGCTGGTCAACACCGCGCTCCAACCCGCGGTGAGCACCAGCGACGCGGTGATCTGCGGGATGTCGACGCCGTTGAGGAAGTAGCTGAACAACACGAACGGCGCGCATGCCGAGGCGTAGAGCGCCGACTGCGACATCGCGCTCAACCATTTACCGCGCGTGATGGGCCGGCTCCCGAGCCCGGTGAGCGTGAGCAGCACCCACGTCTCGTCTTCGAGCTCCTTCATCATCGAGCGGAACGCGGTGAACGGGATGATGAAGAAGCACACCGCCCCCTGCGCCGCGAGGAACAGCGCGAGCGTCTCGCGGCCCTGACGGCCGCTCATGCCGTCGGTCGCACTGCCCCACGCGAAGAGCGCCACGAAGAAGCACGCCGTCAGCAGCACCCCGAAGAAGATGGCGAACACGCGGCCGCGCAGGCCCTGACGCACTTCTTTCACGACGAGCGGGCCGACCAGCTCGGTGAAGCGCTCGGAGGCCGCCTCGCTCACGCGTTCCACTCCACGTCGCGCTTGCGCAGCGAGACCAGCGCGCCGATGCCGCACAGCCCCGCGACCGCCCAGAGGAACGCGAGCAACGCCACGCCGTCGTGCGATTCCTTCTCGAGGTTGATGAGCCCGAGCGTCGGGTTGAGCGCGTTCAAGAACACGTCGTCGGCGTCACTCACGATCTCACCGACCAGCGGCGGCACCGCGGTCAGCACGACCAGCAGCACCAGGAACACCACGCGCGTCACCGCGGGCATCTGGTGCGGCATCACCGACAAGCGCCGCGCGAGGAGAATCGACGCCGAGAGCAGCAGCAGCGTGTACCCGGGAGCGCCGAGCATCACGTTCAGGTCGCTCTGGGTCGCGCTCTCGAACCCCAGCGCGACGAGCAGCACGCTCGCGATGCCCAGCAGCAGCATCACGAAGAGAAAACCGCGAAACGCTCCGGGCTTGAGCAGCGAGAAGCGGCCGCCCTTCACCCAGTGCGACTTCGCCATGCCGTCGCGATCGCTCACCACGAAGAGCCCGACCAGCGCCGCGTAGACGCTCAGCAGAATCGACACCGTCTGCGTCGCATCGGAGCCGCCGGACTTCGCCAGCACCAACGACAACATGCCCATGCCGGTGAACTGCACGAGGTAGATGATGCGCGGGTTGCGCGCGTAGTCCTCCGTCGCCAGCGAGAGCCGCGCGGCCGCCGCCTCGAACAACAGCAGGCCGGTGGTGACGAAGTAGAAGATCGGCATCACCAGAATGAGCCACTCGGAGCCGGAGAACTTGCTGACGAGCTCGCTGGTGGTGACGCCGCCGGCGATGCCCCAGCCGAGACACCAGAAGAGACCTCCGAGCAGCACGAAGTGCAGCAGGCCGCGCACCAATCGGCTCTCGGCGAGTGTCGCCACGCTCACACACGCGGCGACGAGGAACACCTGGTACGCGACCGACGCGAACGCCGCGATGATGATGGTCGGCAGGTCGATGCCGTTGAGGAAGTACGAGAAGAGCAGGAACGGCGCCGCGGCCGACGCGTAGAGCGTGCCCTGCATCACCGACGAGCTGATCTTCCCGCCGAGAATGCGGCGCGGGCCGATGCCGGTGAGCGTGAGCAACACCCACGTCTCCTGTTCCGCCTCGCGCGCCATCGAGCGGTACGCGGTGTATGGAATGATGAAGAACTGCACGCAGCTCAACACCACGAAGAACGCGATGAACGCGCCCTTGCCGACGTTCGCCGAGTCTTCCGCGGTCGCGAAACACACGAGCGCGATGAAGAGGTTCACCACCAGCATCAGCGAGAAGAAGAGCCAGAAGACGCGGGTGCGCAGCCCCTGACGGACCTCCTTCACGACGATGGGGTTGACCGTGTCGGCCAGCTTCTCGCCGAAGCGGTCGAACGCGTCTGGAGTCGTCGCGCTCACTGCACCTTCCCCTTCGTGACCGACATGAACGCGTCTTCGAGGTCATGTTCACGCGTGCGGAAGCTGGCGACCGGCACGTCAGCGGCGATGAGCGCCTTGAGCACGCGCACCGACGCTTCTTCAACCCAGCCTCCGTGCGGGGTCTGACCGGCGCCGAGCTCGAGGCGGAAGCGCACCGCGTTCGCCATCACGTTCACGGTGGTGACGAGCGGTTGTTCGAGCAGCAGCCGTTCGGCTTTCTTCCCCGCTTCGTCGAGTGAACCGCCCTCAGGCACGAACAGCGTCAGCTCGACTTCGCTCGACGGAGACTGGCTCGTGCTGCGCGAGAGCACCTCTTGAACGGTGCCGGTCGCGAGCAACTTGCCCTGCTCGATGATCGCGCACGTGTCACAGATCTCGGAGAGCTCCGTGAGAATGTGACTCGAGATGAGCACCGCCTTGCCCTGCGAGGCGAGCGCGCGGAGCAACTCGCGGAGCTCGATGCGCGCGCGAGGGTCGAGGCCGTCTGCAGGCTCGTCGAGGATCAGCAGCTTCGGGTCGTGCAGCAACGTGCGGCCCAGCGCCACGCGCTGCTTCATGCCCTTCGAGAGCTCACTGGTGAGCTTGTCCTTCAGCGGAATCAGGCCCGTGAAATCCATCACCGAGTCGACGCGCTTCACGCGTTCCTGCCCCTTCAAGCGATACGCGCGCGCGAAGAAGTCGAGGAACTCGAACACCGTCATGTCGTCGTAGGTGCCGTAGCGATCGGGCATGTACCCGAGCAGCGGGCGCGCTTGATCAGGCCGCGCGACCAGCGACGTTCCATCGAGCAGCACCTCGCCAGACGAGGGCACGTCCAACGTCGCGATGATGCGCATGGTCGTCGACTTGCCCGCGCCGTTCGGGCCGATGAAGCCGAGAATCGTGCCCTCGGCCAACGAGAAGCTGACGTCATCCACCGCGCGCAGCGAGCCGTAGTAGCGGGACAGACCCTTCACTTCGAGCAGCGCGCTCATTGTTCGATCTCCCCGCGAATCAATTGCTCCGACTCGTGCAACTGCGTGTTGATGCCGCCCGAGGGCACGAAGCCCGCGCCGCGCGCGCGCACCAGGAACTGCCCGGGCTCGAGCGGCGCGGTGATCTTCGCCACGACATCAGATGAGAACCGCCGCTTGCCGGTTTCATCGGGGAACAACAACGTTCCGTCGTTGCGGCCGAGCGTATTTTCGCCGCCGTCGCGGATGAGCCCGCTCTCGAAGATGACGCCGTCGATGTTCACCAACAGCTTCTCCACGTCGAAGCCGAGCGCGTTCTGCACCGCCCACGAATCGCCGCTCTTTTTCAGCGCCAGCCGCGCACGCGTCGACTCGACCGAGACGTAGCCCCACTCGCGATACGAACGTGACGACACGAAGTCGGCGCCCATCGTGAGCCCATCGGCCCAGTTCCAATCGGCGACGCCGTGATCTCTCCCGTCCCACGGGGCGACCGGCACCGCGTTCGACGAGAAGCGCACCTTCGAAGGCGCGAGGTTCGCGTAGTACGCCGTGATGCCCTCGGTCACCGCGCGATGCTGTTTCGAATCGAGCAGCGTGTAGCCGTACGTCGTGGCGTGCACCGTGAAGCCATCTGCGACGAGTGAGTACCCGATGATCAACGCGCACGTCGCGAACGCGGTCGCGGGAATGGTGACGAGCAGCGCCGCCGGGCCACGCCGGCGAGAAACGAAGATGCTCCCCGGGCCGATGGCGAGCGTGAAGAGCGCGATGATGAACAAGAAGCGGCCGAGCGGCGCGGTGGCCTGCGGCAGCATCGTCGGGCGCACATCGGCGTTCGGGTAACGCCGCTCGTAGTCACGCAGCGCGCCCTGTGGATTCACCGGGAACGCTTCGCGGAAGTAGCGCGTACCCGACGACGGCTTCTCTTCGACGTACAGCGAGCCGAACCCGTACGACTGCGCGACGAGCCCCGCTTTCGCGAGCGGCAGCGCGGAGGTGTCACGCAGCGGGCCCTTGATCAGCACCGAGCCGCCGCTCACCAGGTAGCTTTCGAGCGCCTGCCGCGCGGGAGCGTCGAGCTTCGAGAGCGTCTCCTCCGTCGGCACGATGACGAGATCGAACCCGAGGTAACCGGCGAGCTCGGTCGGCGCCTCCGCGGGCGGCACCGCGACGATCTGCACGTTCGCCTCCGAATAGCTCGGGGGCTTGCCCATGAACTTCACGACCTCGTCAGGCACCGACAGCGCCAGCACCGCGCGCTGCGGGTCGTAGACACGTTGAAAGTAGACGTTCGCCGAGAGCGACTTGCTGATGCCGGGGCCGGTGGCGGTCGCTTCGCCGTAATAGAACTCCGCGGGCACCGGCAGCGTCACCGAGCGGCGCTCACCGGCCTTCACGTCGACGGTGCGCGTGGCGCGATGCGTGCCACCACCCACGCTGCCTTGAATCGCGAGCTTGATGCTCTGCTCAGGCCCCATCGAGTTGTCGATGAAGAAGCGCACCGGCATCGACCCCGACGCGGGCGACGCGGCGTTGGTCTCGAGCGAGACCTTGGTGCGGCCCTCGGCGACCTCCGCGCGCTGCGTCTGCGAGATCTGGTAGTCGAGAATCGTCGCGGTGCTCGAGCGTTCGCGTACCTCTTCGTCACCGGTCGGCGGAGCAACGACCGGCACCGCGACCACAGCCGGCGGAGGGGATGTGCCCAACGCCATCAACGACACGAGCACGAGCGCATCAACCACGCTGCACCTCGGGCACCGCGTCGAGCAACTGGCGAGCGACGACGTCGGCGCTCACGCGCTCGAGGCCCGCTTCGTACGAGAGCACGAGGCGATGGTTGAGCACCGCGGGCACGAGCTCCTTCACTTCATCGAAGCCGACGTTTGGTTTGCCCTTCGCGAGCGCCCACGCGCGCGCAGACGCGGCGAGCGCCAACGCCGCGCGAGGTGACGCGCCGTACCGCACGAAGCGCTTCACCGAATCAGGCGCGCTCGCGGCCGACGGGTGCGTCGCTTCGACGAGGCGCCCGATGAACTCCGCGACGGGATTCGGAAGATGCACGCGATCGACGAACGCGAAGAGCGACGAGAGCCCTTCGAGATCGGTCACCGGCGCGAGCTCCGGCGGCTGCCCCCGTGTACGCGAGGTGAGAATGCTCGCCATCGTCTTGCCACTCACCGGCGGCACCAGCACGCGGAACATGAAGCGGTCCAACTGCGCCTCGGGGAGCGGATACGTGCCTTCGAGCTCGATGGGGTTCTGCGTCGCGAGCACGAAGAACGGCTGCGGCAACGCGTGCGTCGTACCGAGCACCGTCACGCTGCGTTCCTGCATCGCTTCGAGCAACGCCGACTGCGTCTTCGGCGAGCTGCGGTTGATTTCGTCGGCGAGCACTACTGACGCGAACAGCGGCCCCTGGCGGAACACGAACGCCTTCGTCTCTCCGTCGATGACGTACGTGCCGGTGATGTCGCCGGGCAAGAGGTCGGGCGTGAACTGCACGCGCTTGAAAGGGAGCGCCAACAATCGCGCGAGGCCCTTGCAGAGCTCTGTCTTCCCGAGGCCGGGCAGACCTTCGAGCAGCACGTGACCGCGCGCGAGAATGGCCGTCGTCACGCGATCGACCACGCCCTGCTGATCGAGCAGCACCTGATTGAGGCCGCCCTTCAGCTTGTCGATGGCGGCGCCCGCAGCCTGCACCTCTTGCGGAGTCAGCAATTGATCAGCCACGAAAGTTCCCCTCTTCGAATCTTCACTTCGAGTTGAAATACCGTTCGACCAGCGCGCGGTTTCTCGGCCGCATCGGGCCCTCGCCCCAACCCGCGGCGCCCTCACCTGCAGCGTTCGAGCCAGTGCTGCCCGTCACCGCGACGCCTTCTTTCACCCGCGGGTTCGCGGCCCGCAGGCCACGGAGCTCACCTGACTCACCGCCATTTCCCTCGGGCAACGCTTCGAACGCGAGCCGGTCGGGGTCCATCTCTGCCTGTCCGCCGAACACGAGCTCCGCACTGTCACCGCCGCGGCCGACGCCTTCGCCCTGCTCCATGCCGCGCGACGCGTGACCTTCGTTGCCGTTCTGGCCCTGGCCTTGTCCCTGACCTTGCCCTTGACCTTCTCCCTGCTGACCTTGTTGCCCCTGCCCCTGCTGATTGCCGGACTTCTGCGACGGCGACTTCGAGGCGCTCTGCTTCTGCGGCGAGCTGCCGAACGGTTTCGAGAGCTGGTTCTGCCGCTGCGCGAGCGCCTTCTGCAGCTCGTTCATTCGATTCTGCTGCGAGCCGCTCTTGCCCTGCTGCTGACCTGACTTGCCGTTCTGTTGCTGTTGGCCGTTCTGACCCTGCTGACCGTTCTGGTTCTGCTCCCCGTTCTGACCTTGCTGACCTTGCCGCTGTTCGCCGTTTTGATCTTGCTGACCGTTCTTGCCCTGCTGGCCTTGTTGCCCGTTCTGCTGTTCGCCGTTTTCACCGAGCGCCTGTTGCATGGCCTGCTCGGCGTTCTCCGCGGAGCCGTCAGACATCTCCATCAGCGCGCGTTCGAGTTCGTCTTGCTGCCGCGAAGTGGCTTCGCCCTCACTCGCCTGCGCGAGCGCGTCTTGCATCTGCTTCGCAGCTTCCTGCGCGCGCTCGAGTTCACGCGACGCTTCGGCGGCCTGCTTGTCGAGCTGCGACTCCAACGCGTCGGCAGATTCCCAATCGGCGGCGTCGAACGAATTCTCAGCGAGCTCTTCTTTGAGCCGCTCGAGTTCCTGCTTCGCGGCGTCGCTGAGCGGCTCTTCTTTCGCGACCGCGTCGAGCTTCTCGGCGAGCTCTTCGACACGCGTCGCCGCCGCGGCATTCGGAGGCGGTGTCACCGTCTTGTTCTTCGGCACCAGCAACCCCGCGCCGACGAAACACAACGCGAGCAGCAGCAGCGAGACGGGCTTGCGAACATCGATCTCCGGCAGCTTCAGCGCGTGGAGCGATTGGTTTAAGCCCAGCTCCCATTCACCGACGGGACGTTCGAGCCGCGTGAGCAACAGCCCGCCCGCGCCAGCGCCTTTGTCGGCGAGCACCGCAGCGGCCTCATCGGAGACGCCGCGCTTTCTCGAGAGCCACCACGTCGCGACGAGCGCGAGCACCGCCAACACGCCGCCGACGATGGCCTCGCCGCGTTGAACGAAGACGCGCCAGAGCACGAACGCCGTCGCCGCGACCCACATCGGCGCGACCGCGGCGCGCAGGTAGATCTCCAGATTGAGACGGGAACGCACACGCGAGATGCGAGCGAGAACTGCCTGCCTGCGCTTCTCTTCACCGGCGGCCATGCGGAGTTACGAACACTAACCGCCGACGCCCGATTTTCGTTCCCAGAAGTAAGGACGGCTCCGTCGGGAGCGGACATTTTCAAGACGTCATCCGACGCAATGCGCTCCGACACCGATCACGCCGCCACGAATCCCACCTCCGACCGCGAATATGGAGTGACAGAGAGCAGCGTGAGAACAATTTTCCATATTGACCATTCTGAGATTCCACACGCGAAATTGATGTTTGAACAACTAAAGAGCTGCGCACTAGACTCACGCAGCCATGAAATTAATAGAGCTGCTGTCGCGGGGGCTGGTTGTTGAGCTCGTCGAAGCGTTGGCATCGAAACGCTCATCATGTTCAGCCGGAGTTCAGCGTCATGCGCACGAACTCCTACAGAAATTCTTAGTACAAAAAAACGTCGATTTGGGCGGCGCAAGAAGCGTCGACCGCATCAGTCCCGTATCGATTCGTCGTTCTCAGCTGCTTAGGGATGTCATCGCGCGTGGCGACTGGCAAGCTGAAATAGCGGCCATGGTATGGTGCGAAGCAAACGCTCCGCTTCTCCAAGCAGCCAAACGCCTTGCGTCTGAAAGCGGGGTATCGGTCGGCGACTTTTCCTACAACCATATTCACCCCGCCAAATGGGACCCAGCACTACTCGATCGGCTCGCAAATCGACTATCACTTGAAACCTCTTATCGAATTGAACAAGCCGCACTGGCACTCTTTGTCGCGAGCGAGAACGTAGAAGCAGCCAGTTCACATCATGAGTCACTTCCTCAAACTCCGCCGCCGATTTCCGCACCGATCGCGCGAGAACCAGTGGCTCTAGATGAAAAACAAGAGCATGCGGGAAATACGATTACTGCCACACAAAGAAGCAACCTCCGAGACGCAATGCGAAACTTCTCGGAACAACTCGGCATGGGACCGCTTCGCGAATCCGCTAAAGAGGCCGGCCTCCTAGGAAGGGAAGCCAAGACACTAGATTCGGCGGGCTTGAAAAAGCGCATCGCTGATGCAGACCAACTAACAAAGTTTGTTGTTGAAGCTCTTGAGGACCGATCGCGCGAGGGCAGCGCACTAAGAACGCTTCAACGCATTTCGCGACGCGCACAAATCGATCCCTCTCTTGACTCGCGCGCGCAGACGCATTTCCAAAGAGCAACGCGCGCCTTAGAACAACAGCAATGGGAGTCCTTTAATCGCGCCCTGGCTTGTCTCATTGGACTCCGCGACGAAACGCCACATCGAGCACTGGATAGCGCGCATTTAATCGTCCTGCTGAGCAGTGCAGTGAGAACTCGGGTGCTTTATGCGCTCAACAATCCGGGTACGGTGTTTTCAACCCCCCCAACAATTGCGTACAGCACTCCGCATGTTCATCACGCAAGCGATTCGAAATCTAGCCTAACGCTTGATACTCTTCGAGCCGCGATCGCCTCGGCCCACCAGGAAACGCAGACACAGATCGGTTCGCTACCGCAGGCACCAGACAGGAGTGCCGCACTTTCTCAAATAAACAAAACCGCGTTTGAACTGCAGACCGCATACACCGACGCTTCACTTCCAACCATTGAACTTGTTCAAAAACTTGATACGGCAATCTCGTCTCTGTCCAATGAACGAATAAATCTAGCCGCTCAATCGAGTGATTTTGATTCGAAAACAAATCAAAAACTTCCGCTAATCGGTGCACAGCTCGGGGTCACCCTCACTACACCTACGACCGACGATATTGCGGCGCTACGCAGCGACTTGCTTGCCAGAACACGCAATCTCGCCGGCCTTTGCAACGACCTAATAGCAAATCTCGAAAAAGTAGGGGCAGAGACGCTTCGAGAGATCCTGCCCGCCGAGGCCGCAACGCAGCGACCGCTAGTTGATTTCTACAAGTTGCTCAAAACTGCAACCGAGCGCGCCGCTGAAGTAGAAGCAAGACGGAACGCAGAGCCAATTTCGCCGCCGACAGCTAGCGACTTCCTAGCGTTCAAATCTGCGACGACCACCCCGCCAAGTCCAACTGGACTCGCGGGAAAGTTACTTGCTGATCGTTCTGCTCGCTTAATTGACCCACCGTACGCCTTCCTCCCACTTGAGAACAACGAGGAGGTGCTTGCCGCGAAACCCGGCGCCACCGCCGTCGAGCAAGTCAACGTAGCAACCGGAAACCTCCTGCGACTTTGGGCTGGCGAGATCATGCGTCCGGAGCGACGAACCGGGCAGCTACTGGAATTCTTGTCGGACGCCCGCGCATTGCGATCAACAGTCAACGATGCACCAACGCTTGGGGTGTTTGACAACGTGCTAGTTGCTTTTGCTCTAGCAAGCATTTGCGAAGACCGATCAAGAGCAAAAGGCCAACGCCGCGCCAAAAGCCTTATATCGTGTACGTCGGCAGACGCAGTGCGCACTCTGGCTGAGGAAACAGCACAAGCGTCGTCGACATCCCCAGCGCTCGCGCGTGTTGCCTGTGAACTCTTGACCGCCGGGCTCGGAGTAAATCTGGCCGGTATCGCAACTGAAGTCGCCATACGCGCCCCCGCCGACGGCAGGCGGTTACTCGATGCATTGGCAATCGCCATTGTTCTCGGGGACGGAAAGGCCGCGACAAGCTGTAGAAACGCGGTCTTACGAGCACTCGGAACTACAGAACAGGACCTGACTGCGATCGATGACTATCTTCACGACGTTCTTAACTCGTCACGCAGAGGGACACGCCCAGATGTGCCGCAGCTAAGTGGCAATCCCCTTGCAACGGACTTTACGTCTTCTGTGGCGGCTCGCACATGGGAACTCGGTCGGGGGAGCGGTCAAGCGAAGGTTTCTGTGTCAATTCCCAGGGCAGCCCTAAAAGGCATTTTTGTCGAGACCAACTCGCGCAACATCGAGGTGCCAATTCTTGTACGCAACGGCGGAGATCGCGCTGCGGCAGGAATCAGTTTGTCTCTTGGTCGTCCGGTCAAGGGAGACTCACCGATAGTCGGAACCACTGTCGAAGTGAACATACCATGGCTGAGTGACTCGGGCCTCGAAGAAACGGCGTCGATGGTTATTGCTCGCACGGTAGAACTCGACGCAGACAAGCTCGATTCCTACCGAGAGCTTCGACTCTCCGTAAAGACATCATGGTTGGGTGGTCGAGCCGACGAAACGTATGTAATACCGCTCCAGTTCACATCCACTCAGTCGTTGCAGTTTGAGCCACTAGACGGCTACGACGGTAGGCCCTTAAACTTAAACAACGAAAAGACACTCAACATTTCTTCCGCCTCAGTGTTGAAGGGATTCACCACAATTCGCGATACGCTTGCGCGAAGCACACCCCTTCGAGCTTGCATATTTGGAAAACGTCGCCGCGGAAAGAGTTCCATTTGCACATCGCTTAGAGACAATCCTGAGCTTCAGCGCATCTATGCGATTCAGGACCGTGTTTGGAACGGACCTCGGATGACTTCCGTAGAAACCGCTTTCGCGACATTGTCCGAGGTTATCCTCGCTGCTCTTTCCAAGACTGGAGAAAGTAGAGCGAGATTAGACCTATCGGATCTTTCGAAGGCTGACGAAGTATCCGAACGTTTTTTGCACTGGTTCGACTCGATTGCAGATTCTTTGACCGAAAAGAAGCGCGTGCTCATCATTCTAGATGAGTTTCAAAAGTGGTTGACTGGTCTTGCCTCCGCTCAAGAAAGGGTGGCATTGCTAGGTGCGCTACGACACTTCAACGACCGAAAGAGCAATCTTGAAGTTTCACTAGTGCTCAGCGGCCTTCAGAACCTTCGCTCGCTATTAAGTGAGTCTCGAGACCTTGCAAATGCTCTCGAACGTTTTGAGATTCGCGCTCTAACTAACGAAGAGGCCGACCGTTATATAAGAGAACACATACCTGTCGACCTGGACGGCCGCGCCCGTCGTCGCCTTGTTACGCTTAGCGGTGGAAATCCGTACGTCTTAAATCGCTTGGGCGGCAATCTAATGGAATCGCTGGCGGGCAAACGACGCCGTTGGTGCACCGTTACGGATGTCGATGCGCTGCTCGTCGATGAGGATGCGCAGACCGGTCGTCTCAACGAGTTCATGAAGTACATGCTTCATGAAGATGAGGATGACGGCGCGGCTTCGCTCAAACAGCTCACCGTGTTGCGCGCGACTGCATCGATTCTCGCTGAGAGAGGGGATTATGACGGTTACGTCCGAGTCGCTGAAGCCGAAGCATGGCTGACGCGCAACCGTGTCGAATTTGATCCCGGAATCGTCGCACAGCAACTCGAAGAACTGATGCAACTCGACCTACTGCAATCTAAACCCGGCGGGAGGTATTACCTTAGGGGCGAGTGGCTGTGTCGTTCATTGGCTGCATTGGACGTCGAAATCGTCAAACTACAATCCGTTACTGATCGTGGCGACCCCGATCTTGTACTTCGGAGATATCGACGCAAGGCCCTTATCGATCATGGCGGCGAAGCAGAGGTCTGGCTGGCGCAGAATGTTGAAGGCGGGCCCGATGTCGTGCTCCGGCTCTATCCTCAAGCGTTAGTTGGTCTTCATGACCGAATCGAGAGAGAGAAGGCAATTTTAGAGCGCATTCGTCATCCAAACGTAGTGGAGTTTAGAGGGGCCGCGATTGACGACCGAAACGGCGGCGTAATTGTTCTCGAGCATATCCAAGGGTCTACCGTTGATTCGCTTTGGCGCGAGGATGTTGCTGCAGCCGCGACGATAAAACCTGGTGGAGAGCTCATAAACAGATTCGAACTTCTTAGAAAGTTGGCGTCCGCGGTAGCCGCGTGTCACGCAGCGGGGGTTGTTCACAAAGACCTTTCACCACGTAACGTCATGCTTGAGCAGAAACTCGGCGTCTGGGAGCCGAAGTTGATCGATTTCGGTATCGCGGGAATCCAGACGCAGCCAATCCGGGAAGGAGTGACCGCTGTTTTTGGAACACCGGGATATATCGCTCCTGAAAAGATAAAGAACCCAAGCCAGGCGCGAACAACGGCTGCCGACATCTATTCTCTGGGCGCTTTGTTCGTAAAGATTCTTACCGACAAAGACCCTTCCGATGTCGCTGATTCGGGGCCAGCGCTCGAACTTCTTTTTACCAAGGAGAGCATTCCTCACCGTGCATACGAACTTATACAGCGAATGTTGGCACCCACAGCCGATGCTCGCCCATCTGCAGACGAGGTAATCCAAGGGCTGGACGCAGCACTTGAACCACTAAGCTGGAGAGAGCTCCACATACATGCCGTAACCGCCTTCATGGAAGATCGACTGCTCGATGCCGAGCGGCTCTTTGGTCAAGCACTTGCCGCGGTTTCCCAACCCGATCGCGCTGGCGTTGACTACGAGAAGTTGCTCGACGAAGCACTAGACATGTTCGGCGGTTCTGAGCGGATTACTTGGGACACGCATTGGGTTGGTCATTGGCTCCAACTTGGGCGAACTAGGGCAACGTTGTATCCTGATGGCTCTCGTGTGCTGGGAAAGATTCTGCAATACAAACAAGCGTCGAAGCAGGCCGGCGCCCATTTGATCAAGGATCTAGTGACGCGAATCGCCGAATCAACGACTAGCCAATCTGTTGTCCCGTTTTTAGCGCAGTTGGCTCGGCAAGAGGAGCTCCGTGATCCAGCCGTTGTCGAACAAATGTTCGATGCCCTTGCTCTCTATTGTTCGGAAGCTGCAATTGATACCACTATTGTTGAAGATTTCTGTGTCGCTGCAGCCAGAACTTCAAGAATCAAGTATCAACAACTAGTATCTGCCGAACTCTGGTTGCAGCGAGCGCGAAGAATCGGCGGGGGTACGCGCTCGGACTACGCGCTGGAGGAGAAGACCCTACTCGACGCGAAGAAGCGAACGGGGAAGCTGCAGACGCTTCCACCAACTGCAACCAGCCAAGAACCTTTTCGAATTGGAGAGAAGGAGCGCGGACACGTCAATGTAGATAGAATCGAGCGATTCGACGTTAATGTTCGACGGAGATTCCCGTTTATTGTGCGGCTCGAGAGGGTACAAAAGGATAGTCGCATTCAGATCTCCAAACCCACGTTGCTTCGAATGGACAGCTTGAGTCGCCAACTTCCTCAGGGAGCGGAAGACCCCGGTAACATTATTCCTCTAGCGCTAGACCCAAGTTTTACGGGGGACGTTCCGCTCCGCGTAAACATTGTGCTCTCGAGTGGGATCTCGTCTGCGCAACGGGACGCCGCTCGAGCAGTAATGTGTCGTGACGCGGATCTTTTCTCTTTTGAGGAGTAACTGTTTTTCTTCTATTTCTGCGCTGGCGTACAGACGATGTTCGGTCTGTTCAGGTGATTCGTGCCTTCAGACGAAGCGACTCTTCTTCACCGCTTGCCTCACGCCGATTGGTCGCCGTCAAACGGCGGGCGCTTTCGTCATGAACGACAATTCTGCAAAAGTTGGCGCAATGGCTCTCGACCCCGCTGATACGCGCCTCGGAACCAAAGGTACCCACATAGCGAAGGCGAAGTTCGTCATCGACGAGCGCCTCGGCAAAGGCACGTATCAACGGCTCGCCGAGGCCGCGGGAGGCAACGCCAGTTGGGTCTCGCCGCTCGCCATGAATTGGTACTCGGCGCCGCTGCTCTGCGAGATCCTCACGGCGGCTGCGGCGAAGATGGACACCACGCTCCAGCAGCTGACGACCGACATCGCGACGCTCAACGCGAAAGACGATCTGAAGACCATCTACCGGTTCTTCATGACGGTCATCGGCCCCGTGAAGGTGCTCGGTCGGAGCCCGCAGATGTACGCCACGTACATCAACTTCGGCCGCTCGGAGAACTCGCGCAACGAAGCCGGCGTCTTCGAAGGCATCGTCGCCGACGTGCCGGGCCACCTCGTTCCCTGGGTGATGGGCGCGACCCATGGCTTCCTCCCGGCGGCGTGTGCAGCCGCTGGAGGCAAAGGCGCGGTCATCGAGAGCACCGTCGCTCCTGAAGCCGGTTTGCCGCTTTCGAGAATCAGCTTCGTGATGCGCTACAGCTGAACGCGATGACGCGACGCGTGTGCGGAGTTTGGTTTCGAGAGCGGGCGGTTCTGCTTTAAGCGCTGCCCCGTGCAACGACCTCTCTTCCTGGTGGCGCTGCTCCTCGCGTTGACGGCGTGGGGGCAGGCGACGCCGAAGCCTCCGGTGCTGACCAAGCCGGTGCAACCCGAGTACCAGGCCGCGCAGCTCGACGGCGGCGCGGGAGCCGACGTGGTGCTGCAGATCGACATCGGCGTCGACGGCAAGGTGATGAAGGTCGTCGTCACGCAGAGCGCGGGCCCTGACTTCGACGAAGCGGCCGTCATCGCCGCCGAGCAGCTCGAGTTCCAGCCCGCGGAATACGACGGCAAGCCCATCCCCGTTCGCATTCAGTACACGAGCCGCTTCTTCCCGCCGGTACAGGAGGTCGTCGCGCCCGAACCCGACGCCGGCCCCGCGAACGTCGTGAACTTCGCAGGCGCGCTCGCCGCCGCCGGTACGCGCGAGCCCATCATCGGAGCGCAGGTGAGCATCGGCGACGTCACCGTCGACTCCGATGCGACCGGCGCGTTTCAGTTCGTCGACGTGCCCGAAGGCGACGTGCACGTGATCATCGTCGCGCAGGGTTTCGAGAAGTTCGAAGAGACCGAGACCATCAAGGCCGGCGAGCGCACTGACGTGAAGTACGTGCTCCGTTCGAACAATGACCCGAACCTCACCGTCGTTCGCGGCTCGCGCGAGAAGAAGGAAGTCTCGACCATCAAGCTGACCTCGCAGGAGTTCAAGATGGTCGCCGGCACGCGCAACGACGCCTTCAAAGTCGTCCAGAACCTCCCGGGCGTCGCGCGTTCACCGTTCGGCGGCTCGGCGCTCATCGTGCGCGGTTCGAAAGCGTGGGACACGCGCGCGTACGTCGACGAAATTCAGATTCCGCAGTTGTTCCACTTCGCGGGCCTCAACGCGACGTTCAACACCCAGAGCGTCGAGAGCATCTCGTTCCAGCCCGGCAACTTCGGCGCTGACTACGGCCGCTCCATCGGCGGTCTGGTGCTCGCTGAGGTGCGCACGCCGTCGAAGTCGAAGGTGCACGGCGCGGTCGACATCAACTTCCTCGACGTGTCGGCAGCCGTCGAAACGCCGGTCTCCGAAAACTGGAGCGTCAGCGCCGCCGGCCGCTTCGGTCTCGCGCAGTGGACCGTGCCGTTCGCCATCAAGACCTTCGCGAGCAAGCAGGCGCAGTCGGAGCTCGGCTTCGCGCGCGCTCCGCAGTTCTGGGACTACCAACTGCGCGCCGAGCGCCGCGAAGGGAACAGCAAGAACCGCATCTTCATCATGGCGTTCGGTTCGTCAGACAGTTGGTCGTTCCTGAAGAACAACGCGTTCACTGATCAAGACATCGAAGGCAACTCCGGCGCGGCGAACTCGAGCCAGCTCTACAACCGCCTCGTCCTTGGAATTGATCAGCGCCTGTCTGACCGCGTGACCTTCATCTCGCGCAACTCGGTGGGCTTCGATCAGAGCGGCCAGCAGGGCACGACCAACGAGATCTTCTACAACACGACCCTCGTGCCGATTCAGTTGCGCGAGCGCTTCCGCATCGACGTGCCTGAAGCGCGCCTGACGCTCGGCGCCGGCTTCGATGGCCTCATCACGCCGTCGTTCTTGAACGCGCAGCAGCCTCCGCCGTTCGCGGCCAATCAGATCCCCGACCCGTACCTCACGCGCCGCCTCGTCTCGTCGACGGAGAAGGTCGTCTACGTCGAGCCCGGGCTGTTCGCCGAAGCGACGTGGAACCCCATCGATCGACTCACCATCACCGGCGGCGTGCGCGTCGATGGCGAGCTCGCGGTGATGCACAAGGCGTGGGTGAACCCGGTGCTCAACGGCCGCGTCACCGTGCTCGAGAACGCGGGCGCGCCGTTGTCGATGCTGGCGCTCAAGGCCGGCGTCGGTCTGTACCAACAGCCTCCCGATTACCGGAGCGGCGTGCTCTCGACGCAGTTCGGCAACCCGGGTCTCAAACCCGAAGCCGCGGTGCATTCGGTGCTCGGCATCGAGACGCGCTTCCTCGACCTCATCGACTTCAACGTGCAGGGCTATTTCAAATACCTCTACAACCAGACGCGCCGAGTCTTCGAGAGCGACAACGGCGGCGGCTCCGACGTGAACATCGCGGGCAACCCGGGCCACTACGAGAGCAACGGCACCGGCTACGCGTACGGCGCGGAGTTCCTGCTGCGAATCCGCCCGACGCGCTACTTCGTCGGCTGGGTCTCGTACACGCTGTCTCGCTACGAGCGCGACTATTACGGCGGCGTGGCGTTCGCGCCGGGCCCGTTGGATCAGCCGCACAACCTCATCGTCGTCGGCAGCTTCACGCTCCCGTACGGCTTCAACATCGGCCTGCGCTTCCGCTACTCGTCGGGCCCGCTCGTCACGCCGTACATCGGCGCGCTCTACGACGCGAACGGCGGCTTCTTCGTCGGTCTGCCCGGCCTGCCGTGGAGCAAACGTCTGCCCGACTTCATTCAGCTCGACGCGCGCATCGACAAACGCTTCGTCTTCGATTCGTGGACGCTGGTGCTCTACGCCGACGTGCAGAACGTGACGAACCAGCAGAACCCCGAAGCGCTCTATTACAACTACGACTACACGAAGTCGGCGTACGTCACGGGCATACCGATTCTGCCGACCATCGGCGTGCGAGGTGAGTGGTGATGAAACGACTGCTCCTGATGGCGATGCTGGTCTCGGCCTGTGGCGCGCAGTTCACGCCGGAGACGCTGGTCAATTCTCTGCGCGTGCTCTCGGTGACCGCGGAGCCGCCTGAAGTCGCGCCCGGTCAGGTGTCGACGTTGACGACGCTGTGGGGCGACCCCTCGCGCATCGGTGAAGTGTCGACGCCGATCTGGGTCGGTTGCGATCCCGACCCGTTGGACCTCGGCCGCTCGCCCTGCAACGACGCTTCATTCCTCATTCAGCCGACGAAGATCACCTCGGCGCCCGAAGGCATGCGCATTCTCGGCCTCGGCGTCGACAGCGTCGTCTACACGCCGGCGGCGACGACCTTCGACGTGCTCGACGCCGGTGACCCGATTCGTCAGTCGGGCTCCGTCGGTCAGGTCATCGTCATCGTCATCGGTGAAGACGTCGCGTCGAACCTCGAAGGCGACAAGCTGACGCAGTTGCTCCAGCGCGTGCAGGACCGCACGACGCCCGCCGCCATCGCCGTGAGCCGCGTGCTCGTCAGCGAGAAGCCGGTGGCCGACCGCAATCACAACCCGACCATCACCAGCCTCACCTTCAACGGCGTCGAGGTGCCCATCGGCGCGAAGCTGCAGGTGCATGAAGGTGAAGAGATCGCGCTCGGCGCCGACATCCCCGCGTCGTCACGCGAGACGTACGTCGAGCAGTTGCCGACGGGCCCGGTGACGAAGACCGAGGAAGTCATCGGCGCCTGGTATTCCATCGGTGGCCGCTTCAGTCAGGAGCGCTTCGACATCGCGGCGACGACGCCGACGACGTTCTACGCGCCGGGCAACGCGAAGTTCCCCGACGACCCGGTGCCTCCGAAGCGCATCGGCCAACTGTGGCTGGTGGTGCGCGACAACCGCGGAGCGCAGGCGTACTCGGCGTTCCGTTACTGGGTCTGCGACAACTCGACGACGCCGACGGTGACCGGCCTCACGCCGCCCGCGAGTGCGAGCGATTCAGTGCGCGTGAGTGGAACGAATCTCGCCAACGCGCTCGACATCGTCATCGGTGACACGGCGCTCATCAACGGGAGCTACTCGCCGACCAGCGACAACTTCCTCGGCACGCAGCCGGCGCTGCCGCCGGGCACGTACCCGGTGAAGTTGCGCAGCAAGAACTGCGAGAACTCCGACACCGGGCTCACGTACACCATCGCTGATCAGACCGACGGCGGCACGCCCTGACGAAGTTGCAGCACGTCGGGCGTCAGAATCTCCATCTTCGCTTCGTTGAACACGTCCTGCATCGCGGCGTGCAGCGCTGAGTGCGCGGCGGCCACGGGCTTGCCCGCGGTCACCTGCGCGACCAGCTCGTACTCGACGGCGAAGTTCTGCAGCGCGCGCTGGCGGATCAGCGGATCAGACTTGAGCGCTTCGACGCGCGTGCACGCCTGCTGCATGAGCTCGTGAATGCGCCTCCACGGCAGGTCGTAGCCGAGCGTCACCACGACGGAGACCACCGTGCTGCCCCCGCCGGCGCGCGTGAAGTTGTGGATCGCGCTGCTGGTGACGACCGCGTTGGGCACCGTCACCTCGCGATGATTGGGCGTGAGGATCTTCACCGAGAGCACGCCGAGCTCCTTCACTTCACCTTCGACGTCACCGACGCGTACCCAGTCGCCGGCGGAAAGTGCGCGCGTGTAGACGACGACCAGCCCCGACAGCAGTTGGTTCACGACGCCGGTACTGCCGAGCGAGAGCATCACACCCACGAGCACGCTCAGGCCCTTGAACGCGTCGGTGCCGGAGCCGGGGATGTACGGCCACGCGATGACCAACGCCGCGAGCCACAGCGCGGAGGTGACGACCCGGCGCGTCGCCTCCAACGTCTCCGGGTAGAGGCCCGAGATGCGAAAGCGCCCCGACGCGATGGCGTCCGCCAACGCATGCACCATGCGGGTGAGAAAGCGCGTCACCAGCACCACCGCCCCGACCGCGACGAGCCCGGGCAGCGCGGCGACGAACGCCAACACCCACTGCTTCACCACGCCGAGGAGCTGGCTGCCCAGCGTCTCGCCCCACAGCCGCGTCGGCCCGAAGCGGGTGAGCACGAACGCGACCCACAGGTACGCGAGCAACGCACCGACGGCCCACAACAGCACGCTCAACACCCGCATCGCGCTCCGGCGCAGCAGCGTTCCGATGGTGCCGGCGTCACGCAGCCGCGATGACTTCGTCAGTTGCCGGCCGACCAGACCGCCGAGCATGGTGAGCAGCCACAGCAACAGCGCGAAGACCAACGTCGCACCGGCGGCTTCGGCCACGTCACGCCAGAGCACATGCGGGTACTCGCGTTCAGCGCGCGCATGCAGACCGCGACCCAGCGCCCGCGCGATGTCCTGCGTCTTCGCTTCGAACGCGAGGTCGTCGAGGCCCGCGTCGAAGTCACTCCGCAGCACGCTGAACGCGAAGCGCTCGCCGACGAAGACCGAGACCAGTTGCATGTCACCGGCCTCCACGCGCTCGAGGCGCACCGGCAACCCGAGCTCGCCTTCGGTCAAGTCGCTCAGCCGATGCTGCGCTTTCGACAATCGCTCTTCGGGCGAGAACCCATTCAACGTGGTGCGGAACTCGTAGACCGGCTCGCCCTCCACGATGAGAGGCGCCGCGCTCAACACCACCGCCAGCAAGGCATGCATGCGGCGCAAGCTAGCGGAGGTACGGCGACTCGCTATTTCCGCTTCGCCAGCACCATCGCCACCGACTTCTCGATGCGCCGGGCGCGCGTCTCGGGAGCCTTCGCTTCTTCGATGGCGCGCACGTGTTCCTTGCGGTGCGTGAAGGCCAGCGCCTCGAACGTAGCCAACACTCCGGCTTTCTTCAGCGCGGCCGCGAAGTCTTTCGGCACCTCGACCTCACGGGGCGCGGAGTCGAGCTCGAGCGTCACCTTCACCGACTGCCCTGCCTTCACGCCCGCGGCTTCACGATTCACCTTCGCGAGCGGCAACATGTACTCGCCGCCGTAGACCGACACCGTGCTGCGATACGTGTAGCCGTTGATGGTGACGTTCACCTTCGGGCGCTTCCCCGA
The DNA here is from genome assembly GCA_048498275.1 of Myxococcota bacterium. Taxonomy (GTDB): domain Bacteria; phylum Myxococcota; class Myxococcia; order Myxococcales; family Myxococcaceae; genus Archangium_A. The sequence goes on from JBEHYH010000012.1 coordinate 26,149, forward strand.
TTTCAACGACTCCACGATCTTCGCGGGCACGTCGAGGCCCGTCGCGTTCATGTCTTCGGCCTGGGTGATGCGCGTGGTGAAGGTCGGCATGCGCGAGACATACCAGCCGTGGAATACTCTCCGCCGTCCATCACGGGGGGGACCACCACATGTTCTTCGCACTTCTGTTGCTCGCGGCAGCTCCGAAGGTCGACGCGCGGCTCGTCGGCACGTGGAAGTTGAACGGTGTCGCGTTCATGACGCTGAACGAAAACGGCGGAGGCACGATGGATGGTGAAGCGCTCCGTTGGAACGCCGACGGCAAGACGCTGGTGCTCATCGACACCGATGGAGTCGCCGACAAGGCGGCGTATCAAGTCGACGGCGACACGTTGAACATCACCCTCGGCATGATGCCGCTGGTGCTCACGCGCGGAGGAAAAGCGGCGAAGACCCCGGCGGTGAAGCAGCAGGAACCGAAAGCACAGCAGGCCGGGAATGATCAACTGAGCCGGCTGCTGCTGTCTTCGAACTGGTGCTACCTGCGCTACGCGAGCGGCAACACGTACACCGAGAAGGTGCACTTCAACGCGAATGGCACCTGGCAGAACTACAGCGAGTCAGACATCTATTCGAACAACGCGTACGCGGGCACGGTGGCGCAGGCGAACTCCGGGCGCTCCGGAGGCGGACAGTGGGCGGTGCGCAACGGCCAGCTCTTCCTCTCGTCACCCGAAGAGCCGCAGTTGCAGCCGGTGCCGCTGACCATCACCAGGAACTCGAACGGCTACCCGATCATCAACGCCGACGGCCGCGAGTATTCGATGTGCAACTAAACCAAGTTCGTGCCGTTCTTTACGAACGCGAGCTTAAGGCGATGGAGCTCGCGAACAGCCTTCACGGCCGCGCTCTCACACGAGTTCCACTGACGCGTGAATGGTCCCTCCAAACGTTCCACCAGTTCACGAACACCACGGGTCTGCGACGACAAGCGAGGGGACGCGTAAGTGCGTGCCAGATAAGGAATCACCCCTCCTGTACCAACAGTGAGTACTCGCTCCCATCGCGCAACGACGGCAACAACCCGATCTGAATTACGAAAAAAGCTATCTAGCGCAGCTCCGAACTTCGATTCGAGTTCCGGCGATGAGATCCACGCCTCTGGAATCTTGACCCCGATTATTCCCGGGCGGCCACGAGCGAGCTGCTTGCGCGCGTGACCCAGCGTGTTCGAAATCGTACTTTCTTGAAGACCAGTGCTCTCGATCTTGCATTTTACTTCGCACGCTACGAGGTGATCGTCTGATCCAACGTCGAAGTCGTAGTCGTCTCCTTTCACGCCGGAACGGTCCAAAAGTCGAACAGCAATATCCCGGCGCAAAAAATGACCAGCGAATTCCAATTCTGCATAACCAGATTCGATCTGGCCCTGAACGATCGAATCACACCGCGCAGCAATGCCGGATACATCTTGAAGTTGGAAAAGGAGTTCTGCGAGGCGCGCAACTCGCTCCTGATACCGAAAGCGGTCTTCACTTGCTGTGCCGTCAGTTCGGAAGAACTCACGACCTTGCCTCGCAGCTGGAGACACAACAGCCGGAGCGGGATTGATGTACGTATCCACCCACGCCACTCCAAGGAAGCAACGAAGTACCTGCAGTGCGACGTGGTACCGAAGCGCCTCTTCGTCTTGCGCCAAGTCACGTCCATCACGCGCAAATCTAACTAGGTCTGCTTTTTCAAGCTTCTGCATAGAACGCCAGACGACCGCAGATAACCACGCTGACAGCAATTTCGCTCAACTCGGAGTCTCGTCGACCACTGGGCACTAAATAAGGAAGCGAATGACTGTCTTTTCAAGTGTGCCGATAACATGCGCGGCGAGCTGACGACTCAGTTCGCAGTTTCGTAGTCGCGGAACGTCGTCACGATGCCGAAGCGCTTCTTGATGAAGAGGAAGCCCGCGACGCCCTTCACCGTCACCTTCGACGCGGTGTCACCGATGGGCGTCGGGCTGTCGATGTGCAGCGTCAACGCCAGCGAATCGACGAACGCGGGCAGCTTCGCGGGCTGCAAGGTGATGACGCGCGGCACTCCCGCTTCGACATCGACCGTCGCTTCGCCGGTGAACACTTCGGGTGATTTCGCGACCGGCTCGAAGCCGATGCGATTCTCCGCGAGCTGCGTGAAGCGGTACTTCGACTGCTCACTCGGGAGAAACGGCGAGTGCATGGGTTTGTCCTCATGCTTCTCGAGCTCCTTGCGCTTCTTTTCCGTGAGGTCGACGCCGTTCTCTTCGTACTTGATGAGCGACCGCGTCTGCTTGCCGTTGCGTGACGTCACGCGCATCGACGACTTCGTGGTCTTCGTCACCTTGCCATCGGAGTCGTATTCCTCTCCGACCGCGTCGACGGTGACCGCGCAGTTCTTGCCGAACTTCTCGGTCGCTTCCGCGTGCGCTCCGAGGCGCGTCATCAACGTCGGGTCGGGAGTGGCCATGAGCACGAGAGCGAGCAGCATGCGCCCGTT
>JBEHYH010000013.1:0-28282 GCA_048498275.1 Myxococcota bacterium
CTCAGGTACTGCTTCTCATGTCTCGCTGTATTGCAACGCTTGCGTCGTTCGGAGCCGTCGGTGACGGCACGGCCGACGACAGCCCCGCGTTCGCCGCGGCGATCGCTGCGATGGGGCCTGCGTCGCCACCGGCAGGTCGGATTCTCTTCGTCCCACCGGGTACTTATCGCTTCGCCAGCTCACTCCACATCACGCGTACCCTGATTCTCGAAGGCACTCACAGCGGAGGTGCAGACTACGGCAGCGCCAAGCTCAAGTTCGATGCTGGGGTCACCGGGGTGATCGTCGATCGCGCAAGCACGGCGCCGGGTGGCGCAGGTCAGGGCGACTGGAGCCGCATCAGGAATCTGGCCATCGTGGCCGCTGGCAAATCAGGGACCGCGCACGGAGTTCAGCTGTACGGCCGCGCGTGGATTGAGAATTGTTACATCGACGGATTCAGCGGAAGTGGCATCTACATCAATACCGATGGCGCGGGCCTGAATGCCAATTGTTACAGAATCACCCAGTGCAGCATCTCCACGTGTTCGAGTCACGGCTTCTATGTGCGCGGCAGTGACAGCAATGCCGGTTTGCTCGATGGCGTGTCGTGCGTCGGCAATGGAGGTTTTGGATTCAAAGATGAGTCGCTGACCGGGTCTTTGTATCTGGCATGCCATGCCGACTCGAACATCGAAGGTCCCTATTATGTATTTAATGCCGGCACAGGCGGCATGCTTTTGAATTGTTATTCAGAAGAGGGTGGTCCCGGGTCCGTGGTCAGGCACCCCGGCATCTCCATAGGAGGAACGCAGGGGGCGGGTTTTACGACCTCGAGTGACGGTTTGATCATCAGCAATCGCAACGCCGTCTCACCGCATACGGTTCTCGTAGACGACGTGAGTACACCGGGAAAACAGATTCAACTGCAGCTGGGGCAGCCGTTTGAGACTGCTGCTTTTCGTGTTACTCATACCGACGACACTGCAGGCCTTTCTTTGGCGGGCTTTAACATTGCGTCAAAGCTCTGGACTTTCGGAATGGTCAATAGTCCTCCGGCCTTCGTCATCAACAGCTATGGGTCAGATGGTGCCCGAGCCGGGCGACTCAATCTGCCTTCAGGGCTGTTTCTTGGAGGCGTAGGCATCACCACTGCGCCCGGTCTTCGATTGCTCGCCGCGACGGTCAACCCATTGCAGGGCGGACTTGATTGCATCTTTCGACCGGGCGACTTCATCTTCAACCGCGCGGTCGACAGCGACGTCGTCGGCTGGGTTTGCAAGGAGCCTTGCGGGATTGGCCTGCACTGGACTCCGAACGACGGGCCGTATTACCCAGACGCGATCATCATGCCGACGGTAGCGAACGGATTTGTTTACCGAATACACCCGTCGAGCACGTCGAACTCGACTGGAACCACTGAGCCGACATGGCCCACAACCCTTGGTGCGACGGTCACCGAGACGTCCGGGACAGTATGGGAGTGTTTTGGCAGCCCGAATTCAGGGTTGTATCCGTTGAAGATTCGTGGCGCGGGTAAGGACGACACGGCGACGCCTGGGAATGCCACGCAAAATACGCAGAAGGGCCGGGTCGCGATTGCTGCGAGCGCGAGCTCCGTGACGGTGACCAATTCACGCGTCACCGCGACCAGCATCATTCACGCGACGCTGCAGACCAATGATGCGACGCTGAAGAGCATTCTGCGTGTCGTGCCCGCCAACGGTAGCTTCTCGATCGTCGGCGACGCCGCGGCGACGGCAGCGTGTTTCGTCGGCTGGACACTCGAAGACTGAATTTCGTGATGCTCTCTCCCGGTTGCGGGAGAGAGCAGTTCATTGAACGAGGCGCGTGAACAGCTGCACGTACTGCTCAATCACCGCATCGACTGAGAAGTGCTTCACCGCGTGCGCTCGACCGGCGTTTCCGAGTTCAGAAAAGCGCGCGCGCTGCTCGAGCAGCTTCGTCAGCGCCGCGCCCCAGTCTTCACGCGGCGCCACCAGCGCACCGGCATTCGAACCCCCGAAGATGTCGACGTTCGCGCCCACCGCGCTCGACAGCACCGGCACGCCCACCGCCATGTACTGAATCATCTTGAAGCCGCACTTCCCGCGGGAGGATTCGGTGTCTTCGAGCGGCATCAACCCGACATCGAAGCTCCGCAGCGCGCGCACTTCGCCCGCTTCATTCCATCGCCATTGCTCCACGAGCGGGTGCGCCGTGTATTCGGGGAGCTCCGCGTTGCTGACGATGCGCAGTCGCGCCCGGGGGAAACGCGCGATCGCCTCGAGCACCGACGGCAGCACCGCGCGCAACGAGGGGAAGTTCGAGGCCGTCCCCATCCACCCGATGACGAGCGGGTGGCCCTCGGGTTTCGCACCGCCCGGCGTGTACACATCGGTGTCGATGACCGAGGGGATCACCGTGGTGTCAGCGTCACGCCCGGCGATCTGCGCGAGAAAACGATTGCCCGCGATGAGATGCGTCGCAGAGTTCGTCACCGTCTCGAACGCGCGGCGCCGCACCGCGTGCGAACCACCGTCAGGCCCGAGGTAGATGGCGTCGTCGAAGTCGAACACCAACGGCGCGCCGCGCCGCGAACGGAGCCACTCGGGCACACCGCTCACCGCCAGCGAGGTCTTGTGCAGGAACACGAGGTCGGCGCCTGGCGCGGTGATGAGGCTGGCGGCGCGCCTGAGCCGGCCGAGCAGCTTGTAGGGCGAGGCGAGCCGCGTGGTGAACACGTCGTTGTACCGGGCGTCGTACGCGAACCGCGCCTCGCACCGAATGCCGCGCCGCTCGAGGTGCGGGAAGAACTGCAGGCAGCGGAACCGGCTCCCGGGGATCTCCGGCCCGTCGGTGAAAAACAGAACCTTCACGCCCGCAGCGCCTCCCTCCATGCCTGGTACATCAAGACGTCCCACAGGTGGAACTCCCACGGGCGCTCCCCCGCGAGATGTTCGTTCCACCGCGCGCGCACCAGCGTGGCATTGAAGAGCCCCTCACGCACGAGCCGTTTTTCATCGAGCAGCTCTTCGGCCCACGCACGCAGCGGCCCCCGCAGCCACGCCCCGAGGGGGATGCCGAAGCCCGTCTTCGGGCCGGTGAGCAGCTGCCGCGGCACGTGCCGGTCGACCCATTTGCGCAGCAGCCACTTGCCGGTGGTGCCGCGCACCTTGAACTTCGACGGGAGCCGCCACGCGAACTCCACGAGCCGATGGTCGAGCAGCGGTTCGCGCGCTTCGAGGCTCACCGCCATCGAGGCGCGGTCGACCTTGGTGAGGATGTCGTCTGGCAGATACCCGGTGAGGTCGCGAATCATGAACTCGCTGGCGACGTCGGCGCCGGGCAGCAACGGGTTCATCGGCGTCGACGGCATCTCAGATTCGAGCAGCGAATCGCCCGGCAGCCAGTGCGACGAGAGCACGTGATGCATGGCCTCGGGCGTCAGCGCACCGAGCGCGGCGGCGAGCTTGTGCATGCGAATGCCGGCGATGCGCGTCGGAGGCACCAGCGGCCCGGCGCGCGCGAAGAACCTGTCCCACGTGTCGGCGCTGCGCGAGGTGATGAAGTTCGCGAGCATCGAACGCAGCGGCCCGGGCAGCAGGCGCTCCGCGCTCCACACGCGCGGGCCCCACACGTGGCGCGTGTAGCCGCCGAAGAGCTCGTCACCGCCATCGCCCGAGAGCGCCACCGTCACGTCGCGCCGCGCGAGCTTCGACACCAGATACGTCGGAATCTGTGACGAGTCGGCGAAGGGCTCGTCGTACATCGTGGGCAGTTGCGGGATCACCGCGAGTGCGTCGGCGGCGGTGATGGTGAGCGCGGTGTGATGCGTATTGAGGTGACGGGCGATGCCGCGCGCGGCGGGCCCCTCGTCGTACGCGGCGACCTCGTTCTGAATCGAGAAGGTGTGCACCGGCCGCGAGCTCAGGCGCTGCATCTGGGCGACGACCGCGGTCGAATCGACGCCGCCTGAAAGGAACGCGCCGAGCGGAACGTCGGCGATCATCCGCAGGCGCACGGAATCGGTGAGGCACGCATCGAGCTCGTGGAGCGCCTCTTCTTCAGTTCCCGTGAACGGCGAATCGAGCCCGCTCCGCGCGACGTTCACCGCGTCCCAATACCGCGTGACGGCGGGAGCCGCGCTCGACGACGAGAACGTGGCGATGGTGCCGGGCTGGAGCCGCTGCGTGCCGCGGAAGATGGCCTGCGCTCCCACCACGCAGCTCGCGCGCAGAAAGGTCCCGAGCGCGCTCTGGTCGATGGTCGCGTCGAACCCGGGGAAGGGCGTGAGCGTCTTGAGCTCCGAGCCGAACGCGAGACCGGCACGTGTGCGGGTCCAATACAGCGGCTTGATGCCGAGGCGATCGCGCACCAGGTGCAGCCGCTTCTCCCGCTCGTCCCACAGCAAGAACGCGAACATGCCGACGAAGCGTGAGACGGCGTTCTCGAGCCCCCACGCCTCGATGGCCGCGAGCATCACCTCGGTGTCAGACGTACCGCGCCACTTCGGAGCCAGCCCGCGTTCATCGAGCTCCGCGCGCAGCGCCGCGAAGTTGTAGACCTCGCCGTTGAAGCAGATGGTGAAGCGCCGCGACCCCGAGTGCATCGGCTGCAGCCCGGTGGGCGTGAGGTCGACGATGGCGAGCCGGCGGTGCGCGAAGTGCAGACCATTCGCGCTCCAGAACCCATCGCCATCGGGGCCGCGATGACGAATCGCGTTCGACATGCGCTCGAGGGTTTCGCGTGGGTCGCCAGAGAAGCCGTCGGTCGTCCAGAAGCCGGTGATGCCGCACATGCGTGTGTGGCACTTAACAGCACGCTGAACTTCTTGTGCTCCTGCGCGCGCACAAAGGCCAGACTTCGCCCGTGCGTTCCCCCGTACCCAAAGGCCGCGTGCGCCTGCTCAACGGCGCGTCACCCCAGGCGCGTGACTATGTCTTGTATTGGATGACGTCGTTCCGCCGCGCGAAGTCGAACTTCGCGTTGGACCGCGCCATCGAGCTGGCGAAGCAGTTGAAGAAACCGCTGCTGGTCTTCGAAGCGCTGCGCGTCGGCTATCAGTTCGCGAACGACCGGCTCCACACCTTCGTGCTCGAGGGCATGCGAGCGAACGAGCGCGCGTTCGAAGGTTCACCGGTGAAGTACCTGCCCTTCGTGGAGCGCAAGCGCGGTGACGGCCGCGGGTTGATGGAGGCGCTCGTCGAACGCGCGTGTGTGGTCGTCGGTGACGACTGGCCGTGCTTCTTCGTGCCGCGCATGCAGCAACTGGTCGCCGACCGAATCGATTGCCGCTTCGAGGTGGTCGATTCGAACGGCGTGTACCCGATGCACGACACGCCGCGCGTGTTCACCACGGCGCATTCGTTCCGCGTGCATCTGCAGAAGGTGCTGCCCGCGCATCTGATGCAGTTCCCGACGGAAGAGCCGCTCGCGCGACTCGATCTGCCCAGGTTCGACGTGCCGCTGCCGGCGAAGTGGAGGTTCGGGCTCGACGTGGAGGTCGCCGAGCTGCCGATCGATCATTCGGTGCGCGCGGTGCCGATCCCCGGAGGGAGTGACGCCGCAGAGAAACGTCTCACGCAGTTCATCTCGAGAATCTTCCCCGGTTACGTGGAGTCGCGGAACGAACCGGAAGTCGACGGCACGAGCGCGCTCTCGCCGTACCTGCACTTCGGGCACCTCTCGTCGCATCAGGTGTTCTCGAAGGTCGTCGCCACCGACGAGACCTGGAGCGTCGAGAAGCTCGGCCCATCGAACGGCGGCGCGAAAGAAGGCTGGTGGCGGCTCTCGCCGAGCGCGGAGGGCTATCTGGATCAACTCGTCACCTGGCGCGAGCTCTCGTTCAACATGACGAGCCATCGGCCCGACGCGTACGACTCGCTCGACGAACTGCCCGACTACGCGCGCGAGACGATTCGCAAACACGCGAAGGACAAACGCGAGCGCGTGTATTCGCTCACCGACCTCGAGCAGAGCCGCACCCACGACCGCCTGTGGAACGCGGCGATGGGTCAGCTCCGCGAGACCGGCTGGTTCCACAACTACGTGCGCATGCTGTGGGGGAAGAAGATCTACGAGTGGTCGAAGACCGCCGCCGAGGCGCTGCATGCGATGGAGTACCTGATGCACAAGTACTCCCTCGATGGCCGCGACCCGATTTCGTACGGCGGCTATTTCTGGATTCTCGGGCGCTATGACCGCGCGTGGGGCCCGGAGCGGCCGGTGTTCGGCACGCTCCGGTACATGTCGTCGGACAACACGCAGCGGAAGTTGAACGTGAAGAACTACATGGACCGCTTCGCGCCGAAGAACGGTGACCTCTTCGCGTGACTACATCGGCGGCAGGTCGCCGCCCGCGAGCGGGTCGTGCGGCGTGGGGTTGAACTCGCCCGTCGTGCGCTGGAGACGATCGAGCTCTCCGTCGCGCATCATCTCCGGGAGCGTGCTGACGGTGCCGGTGTACGCGTCGACCGCGCGCAGCGTGCCCTGGTCATTCACCACCACGAAGTAGTGCTCGGTGGTGAGGCCCGCGGCTTCGGCGCGCGCGGGGTCACGCAGGCCGCGCACCACGGCGTAGTCACCGTCATGGCTGAGCTCACGGCGGAGCGCGCGCGGCGACGTGTCGGTGAAGGTGTTGGTGAAGCGGTAGTCGACGAGACCATCGCCGCGATCCGCCGGGCGCGTTTCACCGGTGCGGAGGAAGTGGTCGACGGCGCCGGCGGTCGACGGGCAGTTCTGCGGGCCGGGGTTCGGGTTCAACGCTCGCAGCTCCGCGCCGCCGGGGGCCAACAACGCGGCGACTCGTTCGCGAGAGGCGTGGGCGGCGGGCGGCGTGCGCACGCGCCCCTGTTTGCTGACGCCGGCGCCTTCGAAGCTCGACTCCATGACGTGGCCGGTGCGCGCAGGCGGCGTCGCGCGAACAGGAACGGCAGGTGAGTGGTTGGTGGAGAGGCTCGAGACATCGCGAGGGGTGGTCGAGGAGATTTTCATGCGCCCCGGTATTGCGAAGGGCGCGCCAACATCGGCGCTCGCGAGATCAAGCAGTTGAGCGCCGGTTTGCGTGAACTCGCGAGTGACGTGAGAACTGCGAGTTCACACTCGGCGCGTGTGGTGAGCGCGGTGTTCGTCTCCGCGACGCGCGCAAAACGGAGCCCACAGTGTCGATGCGCCAACGGGGTTCGCGCTGCATCTCGAAACGCCGACCAGCGGCTGCGACGACGAAGACGTCGGGGTCCACCCGATGAGCTTGAACCTGGCCGCCATGAGACTCGACCGCGGCGCGCCTCACCCCTCGCTACGCGAGAGGGACACGGCGTAGCCGCGGGCGGCGGCTTCGAGTGAGAAGCGCGAGAGCCCGAGCTGGCGCGCGGCGACGCGGTTGTGTGCTCCGAGCTGCGTGATGGAACGCGCCGCGGCGTCGAGTGACGCGCTCGAAAAGTCAGGCAGTGAGATGCCCGCGTCACCGAGCGCATCGAGGTCACCCACGCCGCGATTGGTGACGATGGGAACTCCCGACAACAGGTACTCGACCACCTTGAGCGGACACACCCCGCGCATCGAGAGCGTCGGCTCGCGGAATGAAAGGCCAGCATCGGCTGCGCGAATGAAGCGCGCGACTTCATGCGCCTCGACGCGCTTCACGGTGAAGCGGGTGACTCCCGCAGCGGTGAGCGACGAACGCATCAACTCGCCGGAGCCGGTCAACGCGAGAAAATGCGCGTCGGGCATTCGCGCGAGCAACTGCGCCATCTCCGCGGGCCGGTACTGCGGGCCGAGCGAACCGACGTAGATGATGAGCGGCGTCTTCGCGTCGAGCCCCAGCTCCGCGCGAACCTGCGCGCGTTCTTCATCATTCGCCGGGCGGAACTCTTCAGCGCTCTTTCCATTCGGCACGCACACGACATCGGTCGCGCCGCGTTCGATGAGGAGCCGCTTCGCTGCTTCAGTGCGCGTGAGCACGCGATGCGCGAACAGCCGCCGCTCGATGCCGCGGAACAATCTGTACGTGCCGCCAGCGCGAGACCAACCCCCGAAGTCCGCGCGCTCGTCGGGCATCAAGCCATCCGAGTCCCACACGAGGGGAATGCGGAGGAGCGGTTGGGCAATCAACGCCATCGCGCCGGGGATGTGCGAGCGCGGCATGAGCGCCTCGGCGCCGATGCGACGCGCGCTGCGTGCGAGCACCGCGGCTCCGAAACCGATGCCCAACAGCGTCGCCGCGCGGAGCGGTCGGCGCGGAACTTCGTGCACCTCGTAGCCGACGTTTCGCGAACGAGCGGCGTTCTGCACGCGCGCTGAAAACGTCCTCACGTCCCACGAGAACTGAACGACGTGCGTCTCGACACCGAGCGGGCGCAGCGCTTCGAAGAGCGGGAAGAACAGCGACTCGAGGTAGTTGGAATCGGGCCCGTCCCACGTCGCGTAGAGCAGCTTCACCGCAACCACCGGAGCGGCCACTTCGCGCGGCGCGCCCGCGCTGATTCCGTGAGTTCGACGTAGAGCCCTTCGAGTTGCGAGCGCCACTTGTCGACCGACATGCGCGCGTTGACGACTCCGCGGGCCAGCGTGCCGAGCCGTTCACGTTCTTCGCGTTTCATCTGCGTGAGCCGTCGCAGACCCTTCGCCCACGCGTTCACGTCGCGCGTGTCGAGCTGCCAACCCTGCTCGTAACCGACCATCGCTTCATCGATGCCATCGGCCCACGACGTCAGCACCGGGCGCGCGCGCGCCATGGCTTCGGCGAGGCTGATGCTCGTGCCTTCCGAGAACGACGACATGACGTAGCCATCTGCGTCGTCGAGCAGCTCGCGAACGTCGGAGCGGAAACCGAGCAACTCCACGTCATCTCGAAGCCCGAGCTCGCCGATGAGTTGCTCGAGTTGTGAACGCAGCGGGCCTTCACCGGCGAGCTTCAACGTCGGGCGTTCATCACGCGAGAGTTGCGCGAGCGCACGCAACACGACCTCGTGGTTCTTCACCTCGACGAGGCGGCCGACGGCGAGCAGTTGCGGGCGTTCACGCTTCGGCAGCGCCACCGTCGGCACGAGGAACTTCGGGTTGATCGCGTTGTAGATGAGGCGAACTTTTCGCTCCGGCAGCCAGTGATTGGTGCGGAGCAATCGGCACGTCTTCTCGCCGACGCCGATGACCACATCCGCGCTCCGGTAGATCGCTCCGAACGCGAGGCGTGCCTTGAGTGACCGCTCCGGGTTGCCGACCTCTTCGATGGCGACCGATGGCGAACCCGGCAAGCGACGCACCGCCGCCGCCTGCAGATTCGCTTCGAGGATGCTCGCGTGAATCACGTCGACGCGGTGGCCGTACACGTACTCCGTGAGGCGCTTCAGCGCGCGCGGGTTGCGCGGGTCGGGGTCGGTGCCGAGCTCATCGACGACGACGCCGAGCGCTTCGACCCGTTTCGCCGCGTCACCTTTCTTCCAGAACGTGCAGACGCGAAAGTCGAAGCGCTCGCGGTCCATCAACGCCGACTGGGTGACGATGCGCGACTCCACGCCGCCAAAGTCCATCACCGGCATGAGTCGCAGAATGGAGGGCCGCGCGGAGGACAAGGTGATTAGTGTGTTGGCGACCGCATGACGGCTTCGGTGGAGACAGCAAAGTACCGCGTACGGCGTCGTTTCTATGACCGGGTGAGCGGCCGCGTCTACGACAGCCTCGCCTCGATTCCCCGCGCGTTGGAACCTGACCCGCTCGCGATTCGCGCGTTTCTACGCATCGGGTACGTGCCGGGCGACGCGACGTTGTTTCGTGACGTCGACTGTCTGCCGGGTGGTTGCAGCATCGACGTCGACGAGCGCGGCTGGCGGGTGACGAAGCGGCTGCAGAGCGCGCCTCCGCGAACGAACGTGTCGCGGTCGGCGGCGCTCGAAGAGGGTGCGCGGTTGTTCGTCGAGGCCGTTCGTCGAGGCCTTCGTTCGGGCGTGCGGCCGCTGGTGCCGATGAGCGGCGGGCTCGATTCGCGCGCGATTCTCGCCGCCCTCGTCGAGGAGCTGCCCGCCAGCGGCATCGACACGTACACGCACGGCACGCCGGGCGCTGGCGACTATGAATTCGGTACGCGCGTCGCGCGGTTCGCCGGTACGAATCACGTCACGCTGAATCTCGATGAGCTGCCGTTCACTGAAGAAGCCCTTCGCGCGGCGGCCATCTGGAGCGACGCGAACACCGACCTCGCGCAGCCGTCTGTGTGGCTTCACATCGCGCGGCGGCTCGGCACCTCGGCTCCGCAGTGGACCGGGTTCACCGGCGACGGCGTCGGCGGGTCGCATTTTCGTGGTGGCGTGCAGAGTGATTCAGAGGCGGTCGCCGCGTTTCTTCGCGAGGAGAGCGGTTACAAGTTGCTCAGCGACCCGACTGACCTGCGCGATGCGAAGCTGGTTGCGACCGAGACCACCTACGACCGCTCGCTCTCGCGACATGAAGCCGTGTGGTTCGCGAATCACGTCGAGCGCTACACCGCGCATCACATCTTCATGAACGCGTTCGAGTCCGTGAACCCGTTCATGGACGATGCGTTCGTCGACTTCATGCTCTCGCTCCCGCCGGAGCTCCGCGCCGGGAAGCGCTTCTATGACGAGATGATGTTCAAGCGTTTCCCGAAGCTGTTCGCGCTGCCGACGAAGGGCGAGGGGTGGCATTCGGGCGGGCTCAAGCAACTCGCGTGGCGCGCCAACTTCGCGTTCAGAAAAGCCGCGTGGCGCGTCGCTCCCGGGCTCGTGCATCACCCGATGATGTCGTACCTCGATTTCGGGTACGCGCTGCGCAAGCGGCGTGACGTGCATGCGCTCGGTGGTGCGTTGATTGAGGCGCTCGCGAAACGTGACGTCGTCGACGCGGCGCAGGTGCGGCGGCTGTGGAACGAGCATCAGTCAGGCGCGAAGAATCACCGGTATGAGTTGACGTTGTTGTTGTCGCTCGAAGTGGCGTTGCGCGTCTTCAGTGATGGGCCAGCGCCGCGCACTGTTTCGATCTGAGCTTCGAGCCGTCGTGCCCTCGATTTCGCGGCCGACCTCGCACGCTGCGGCCGAACTGATTTTCGGTACGCGGAGCTCCCGCCCGTCGCCGGCCCCTGCCGCCAGTCGGCCTTCGCCGGTTGATCGGAGCTTCGTCGCATTGAACCTGGACCTGCGTCCTTCAGCACCGAGAAGCATGGAACTGCGCTTCGCGCGCTTGGTGAATTTCCCCGCGAGAGCAGGGGGGCTCGCGACGTGAGGGGTGAGGCGCGAACTCCGCGACGAATCACGTCCTTCAGCACCGAGAAAGTGGGAAACAGCTTCTCGCGAAATCGAGGGCCGGCATCGATTCGTCTCGTGCGCTGAGCAGCACGACGGCCACCTTCAGCGCGGTGATTCCCAGTTGTGCGGCCGCTTCGCCTGCACGTGCGGCAGATCAGGCGCGGCGGGCTGCGGCGCGCGGAACACCGACGCTTCATCAGTCAGCGCATGACGAATCGTCGCGAGCGAGAGCGGGTCGAAGCCGAGCAGCGACGCGCCGACCGCATCAATCGTCGCCGGGTTCTGCCCCGCGAGCAGCAACCCGAGATGCGCCGGCGTCGGCCGCAACGGTCCATCTCCCTGACCGACGGTGATGGCATCGACGAGTGTGAAGAGGCGACGCGGCCGATGTGGCGCCCACGCGTACAACAGGTGATTCAAGTCGAGCGTCATGCGCCAGACCGTGTCGTTGCCCGGCCAGCTCCCGAAATTGCCGCCGCGTTCTTCGGTGAGCTTGTCGGCCGCGCCGAGCGCGCGTGAGAGCACGCTGATGAAGGGCCGCGGCAGGCGCGCGAGCTTCTCGAAGTGAAAGTCGTAGTAGCGCTCGAAGCGCTCGCGGAGCGCGTCGCCGCGATGACTGTCGCCGCCGCTGTCAGGCCCGCCCGCCACGTGATGCGGCAGGAATTCTTTGTGCCCGTTGACGCCGACCAGGTTCTTCAGCGAGCACGTGATGCCCGCTTTGATGTGCGTCTTCAGCTTGGGCAGGTTGATGAAGACGTCGGCTTCCAGCGCGCGCCGCGCGACGAGGTATTGATGACGGCCCGGTGCGTGTCTCGCCCGCATCGCCGACGGCGCGTAGCCGGTGACACGAAAGCGGTCGGAGCGATCAGACACCGGCTCGAGAAAGCTGCGCGTGCCCACGTCGACGAGCGAGAAGTCGCGCTCGTTCCACTCCGTCACGCGTTCGGTGGCGCGCCATGAGAAGCGACTCGTCGCGTGCACCAGCCGCCAATCGGCGACGTCGAAGGTGATGCCGGCATGGCGCGCGCGCAGTCGCGTCAGCGCTTCGTGCACGCGATTGATTCGCAGCAGCGCGTCGAACCGACAGCTCTGCACCGGCGCATCGGCGATGAGAAGCTCGCTGCCGGGTTGCAGACGTGAAGCGACCGCGTTCGCCACCGCTTCGATGACTTCGGTCTGCGTCACCAGACTCGTCGAATCGTGCCCGAGCGGGTTTTCGTGGTGCACCCAGTTCGGCTTCAACACCACCCGGCGTGCGTCTCTCGCCGCCTCGAGCGCTCCGATGCGCGTCAGCAGCTCCGTCACCTCGTCGCCCAGCCGCGCGTCGCCGTAGTTCGCGAGCGCGCGTGACTTCACGACTTCATGATTGAACGGAGCGGACACGCCGCCACCGTACCGGAAGCGTCTGTCTCACGGCAGCGTCTGAACGGAGTGGTACAAGCGGCGGCGATGCGCGTTCTGCACTTTCTCCCGTGGGTCGGCGGTGGCGGCGTGGAGACCGCGTTGCTCGAGATTCTGCGGCACCTGAGAGCGCCCGAATACGAGCATCGCGTGGTGTGCATCGCCGCGAACGAAACGCGATTGCCGCTCTTTCGCGCCGAAGGTTTCGAGCCGGTGGTGCTCGGCGGCAAGGGCACCGTGCGCAACGTACAGGCGCTCGCGAAGCTCGTCGGCGAAGTGCGCAGGTTCGAGCCCGACATCGTTCACGCGCGCGTCTTCGAAGGGCAGGTGTTCGGCTCGCTCGCCGGCTACCTCGGCAAGCGGCCCGCCACCATCACCGAGGAGGCGACGTTGCCCGCGCCTCCAGGTGGGCGTTCGCTGGCGACGCGCGTCGGGTTGCGCGCGCTGCTGCATCGCAATGACGCGCTGGTCGCGATCTCGCCCGCGGTGCAGAAGTACCTCGTGGAGACCAACTGGTTCCCCCGCGAGCAGGTGCATCAGATCAACTACGGCATCGAGGTCGCTGACACGCCGGAGCTTCGGGCGCGGGCCGCGCGCGAACGCGCGTCACTCGGCTTTCCCGACGGCACGGTGTTGTTCGGCACCGTCTGCCGGCTGCTCGATTCACACAAACGCGTGAGCGACTTGATTCGCGCGATGAAGCACGTGCCCGGCGCGGGGCTCGTGGTCGTCGGCAGTGGCCCCGATGAAGCGATGCTGCAGGCGCTCGCGAAGCAGCTCGGCGTCGACGAGCGCGTTCGGTTCCTCGGCTATCGGCGCGACACCGGGGTGTTCTTCAGGCTCTTCGACGTGTTCGCGCTCACCTCTGCCTTCGAAGGGTTCGGCATCGTGTTCGCTGAAGCCGGGCACGTCGGTCTGCCGTCGATCGGCAGTCGGGCAGGAGGAATCCCCGATGTCGTGGTCGATGGCGAGACGGGGCTGTTGGTGAACCCCGGTGACGTCGACACCATCGCCGCGGTGATGCGGCGGCTTGCGGGTGATTCGGAGATGCGCGCTCGCCTGGGTGCCGCGGCGAAGAAGCGCGCGGAAGCGCAGTTCAGCGTGAAGCAGTACGTGGAAGCCTTCCGCAAGCTGTACGCGGAGGTCCTGTCGCGGCGCTGAAGCGGGCGAAAACCGAGGCGCGCTCGTGCTTCGTTTATTTCGCCGTGAGTTCTCTCAGCAGCCGCGCCCATCGTTCCGCAGCGAGCCGCGCTGAGTAATTCGCTTCGATGTGCTCGCGCCCGGCGCGGCCACGCTCCGCGGCGTCGGCGGGGTTCGCGAAGCAGGCTTCGAGCGCCGAGCGCCATTCTTCTGGTGACGACGCGGCCCACCCGAGCCGCGCGGTGTTGAGAATGTCTGCGTTCACGCCGACGGGCGACGCGATGGTCGGCACTCCGCACGACGCGTACGTGAGCAGCTTCGCCGCCGCTTTCCCCCGCGCGACCGGCGTGTCGTCGAGCGGCATCAACCCCACCGACATGCGCTGAATCGCGGCGATCTCGGTGTCCGCGCTCCACGGCACGCACTCGAGCTGCTCCGCGGCAACGCCGGGAAAAGCCGGCTGCCCGTCAGACATCACCAACAGGCGTGCATCACGATGCGCGTCGAGAAACGCCGCGAACACACCCGAGAGCCGCTCGAGAAACGGCAGGTTGCTGCGGGAACCGATCCACCCGACGGTGAAGCGTTCGGGCGCGCGTGCCGCCGGCGTGTACCGCGCCGTTTCGACGCTGGTGGGGATCAACACCACGCGCTGGTTGAACTGCCCGTACCACTCGGCGATCACCGGGCTCGCCGCGACCACGGCCGACGCCCGCTTCGCCGCTTCGCGCGCCGCGATTTCACCGTAGGGCCGCGCTTCCCACAGCGCGTCGTCGACATCGAGCACCCACGGTTTGCCCAGCGCCGCTTCGAAGAACGGCACCCCTTGCACGTATTGCCGGCTCACGATGGTCGCGTCGGTGAGGCGCGACGCCGCGAGGCCCGGCAGCTTGAACGCGGCGACCGCGCCGAAGCGCGCGAGAATCGAACCGAGCTGCAACGGCCTCCACTTCGGGTCATGCCAGTCGAGCTTCGGCGTCTGGTGCGCGCGCAGGTCGATGCCTTCCTTCGCGAGCCACGGTTCGAGCTGCTTGAAGCGAAAGCGATTCGCCGGGCTGTGCGGCGCGTCGACGATGGCGGTGACGGTGAGGCGCGGCATGTACGGAGGCGGGCAGGGTACTCCTTGCACCGTCGCTTCGCGGTGTCTTGTGCTTGTGTCCCGGCGATGCGCCGCGTCTGGTCTTCGCCGTGGTTTCTGCCGATCGTCGGCGCGCTGCTGTTCGCCGTCGTGCGCGGGTTGCACCTGTGGTGGTCGTGGAGCTGGCCGCTCGGTGGTGACGCCCTCGAATACGACCGGCTCGGCTGGCTGACCGCGACTGCGCAGCCGTGGCTGAACGTCGCGCACGACGTGAACGCCTCCACGTTCCTCGGAGCGCCGGGCACGCCGACGGCGATGCGCCCGCCCGGCTTCCCGGTATTTCTCGGGGCCGTGTATGCGGTGTTCGGCCATGTCCCGAACGCGGCGCGCGTGGCGTTGGTGCTGTTGAACGCGGCGGCGAGCGGGCTGCTCATCGACCTCTGCCGACGTACGTGGGGCCGCGCGTCGGCGTGCTTCGCGGCGCTGGCGTGGTGCTTCTGGCCGGTGTCGGTGCGCGCGCTCTATTACGTCGACAGCGTCCTCTCCGAATCGCTCGCCGTGCCGCTGCTGCTCCTCGCGCTCTGGTGCTTCGCGCGCGAGCGGCGCGTGTGGGCCTTCATCGCCGGAGTGGTGATGAGCGCGGCGATTCTCACGCGGCCGCACCTCGCGTTCGTCGCGGTCTTCAGCGGCGTGGCGGCGCTGGCGCTGTTCCGCCGTCATCGCGAACGGGCGCTCCGCTGGGCGTTGTTGTGCGCGGGCTGCGCGGTGTTCTGGGCGCCGTGGGTGGTTCGCAATCAGGAGGTGATGGGCGCGCCGGTGCTGCTCACCACGCAGTCGGGCATCGGCACGTTCATGGGGTGGGTGCGCGGGGGCTCCGGCAGTTGGTACGACACGCCGGAGGAATGGGAGCGCGCGCAAGCGGCGGCGCGCGGCAACGAGGACATTCAATCGGGTGACGAGGTGCGCATGTCACGCGGCTGGTCGCGCGTGGCGCGCGAAGAGATTTCGCAGCGCGGCTTCGTGGGCGTCATCGGGCACGCGCTGCACAAGCTCTGGTTGTTTCTCGCGCCCATCGAATACGGCTACGGCTTCAACAGCGCGCTCTTGTTCACCATGCTGCTCGCGCTGTGGGGCGCACGCCGTTGGTACGCGACGCCCGCCGCGCAGCTCGCCGCGCTCGCGTGGTTCGCGTTCTTCTGCAGCGCGGTGATGATTCACACGCTGGGCCGCTTCCGCTTCGTGGTGTCGCCGGCGTTGCTCTTCCTCGCCGGGCCCGCGGTGGAGCGGTTGCTTCAACGCCTCAAACGTCGCACGTGAGCCATCGCGCGGCGCCGCAGAAACCCCAGCGTGTCGAAGCCCGCGGCGTGCGCGGCCCGCAACTCCGAGAGGCCACGCAGGCTCAGCGCTGATTCCATCGCGCGCTGCCAGTCATCGAGGTGCCCGGTGCTCGCCGCGTAGTCGCGCTCGGCCAGCAACAGCTTGAAGCGGTCGGCGCGCAGCCGTTCACCGCGCGTGCGGCTCGTGTTGGCGCCGTGCTGCCGGTACTCCATCAACACCTCGGGCACGACGATGAAGCGGCCGTGCCGGCTCAGCTTCAGCCAGAAGTAGAGGTCTTCGAGCATCAACCCGTCGGGGTACGGCAGCGCGTACCTCGCCGCGCTCGCGCGGAGCAGCGAGCCCATGGGGAGGTAGTTGCCGCGCAGCAGCGTGTAGTGCTTTCCGAACTCTCCGTTGGTGAGCAGCTCCGGCCGGTCGTTGAGGAAGTACGCGAGGGCCGTGTCGTAGGTGCCGGGCTCGCGCCGCCCGGTGACGCTGGCATCGGCGCGCAGGAAGACCTGATGGCCGGTCGCATCGATGAAGGCCGCGTCGGCACACGCGAGCACCGCGTCGGGGTTGGCCTGGAGCGCCGGCACGAGCCTCGACATCGCCTCGGGCCGCATGCGGTCGTCTGACGCGCAGATGCTCACGAACTCGCCCTGCGCGAGCGCGAACAACTCGTTGAGGGTCGCGGTGAGGCCGCGATTCTCGCGCGCCCGGTAGACGAAGCGCGTGAAGCGTTTTTCGAGCGCACCCCGAAAGCGCGCGACGACCTCACTCGTTTCGTCGCGTGAGCCATCGTCGAGCACCAGCAACTCCAGATTCGGCCAGCGCTGCGCGAGCATGCCCTCGAGCAGCGACGGCAGGAACCGCGCGTGGTTGTACGAGGGCACCAGAAGCGAGACGAGTGGCGCCACGGTCAGCCTCTCACCGGCAGTTTTCGACGGAGCAGCGACGCCGCGCCCGACTTCCACAGCCACGCGACGCAGCCCGCCGCGATGCACGCCTGCATGACCAGCGAGAGCGAGGTCGAGGCGATGCCCACGAGCACGGCCGTGCAGCCGTACGCCAGCGCGAGGTGCGTGGCGTGAGCGCGTACGCCGAGGCTCCCGCGCGCGATGAGCACCGTGACCGCGAGGTACACCAGGTACGTCAACAGATAGGCGGCGCCCGCGCCCGCGATGCCGAAGCGCGGCACCAGCAGCCACGGCAGGCCGCCGAGCAACACCGCCGCCGTCAATTCGCCGACGAGAAACGCGCGCACCTTGCCCCGGTACAACAGCGGCCCGGCGTAGACCCACGCGAAGCACTTGGCGACGTCGCCCGCGAGCTGCCAGCGCAGCACGTCGAGCGCGGGGTCGAAGCGCGACGAATAGAGCACCCGAATGCCGAGCGCCGCGAAGGTCGCCGCGAGCAGCACGATGGGCGGCGCGAACCTGGCGACGAACGACGCCGCGTTGGTCACCTCGAGCTGCAGCGTCTGCGTGGTCTCGGCCGTCGCGTAGCGGGGGAAGGCGAAGTTCCCCAGACCCGAGAGCACCATCGTCAGGTACAGCGAGCCGATGCTCCACGCGGCTTGAAACTGGCCGTTCCACTCGGTGCCGCCCGAGAGGTCGAGCCGCCAGCGCGTCGAGTACAGCGAGCCCTGCATCGCGAGCGCGGCGATGAGCGACGAGACGCCGATGGTGACCGCGGTGCGGAGGAACTCGCGGTCGAGCGAGAGCTGGGAGGTCGCCGGCCAGGAGCCCGTTTCGCGCGCCGCGCGCACCGCGGGCACCAGCACCACCATCGGCGTCAACGCGAGGGCGATGAACTGCCCCTCGACGCCGAGCCACCAGGTGAAGGCGACGACCAACAGCGCTCCGGCGCCGGTGCCGAGGAGCTGCTGCTTCGTGGTGGTCGCGATGCGCCCGTGAAAGAGCAGCACCTGCGATGCGAGCGTGCTCAACGCGGCGACGAACCCCGCGACGCCCGCGAGCGTCACGGCGCGCCACAAGGACGCGCTGCCTTCGAAGGGGAGCAGCAGCGGCGACGCGGCCACCATCACCATCGTCAGCGCGCCGCCGAGCAGCAGTGTCCACCCGAGGGCGGCGCCGGTGGCACGGGCGTCGCCTTTCGCTTTCGCGAGGCCCTGCAGCAACGCCGCGCCGCCGAAGGCGCTGAGCGGCACGAGGCTGAGCGTGGCGAGTTGTTGAACTTCGGCGACGAGGCCGACGCCCTCAGGGCCGATCAGCATCGCCGCGGTCTTCGAGCGCACGGCCGCCGCCGCGACGCCCGCGAGCGAGACGATCAACCCGAGCCCCGCGGCCCGTTCGATGCCTGCCGCCTGCTCGCTCATGCGGCGCGCGTGGCCGCCATGAAGGCGTCGTAGTCGCGGTAGTAGTCGGCTTCGTCATAGCGGTGCGACGCCATCACCGCGCACACCGCTCCCGACGAGAAGTTCTCGAGCTCGCGCCAGATCATCGTCGGCACGTACAGGCCCACGTAGCTGCGATTCAACGTGACCTTCTTCTTCGCGCGCCCATCGTCGAGCACCACGTCGAAGCTCCCCGACATGGCGATGATCAACTGCTGGAGCTCCTTGTGCGCGTGCCCGCCGCGCGACTCACCGCCCGGCACGTCGTACAGGTAATAGACGCGCGCGATGTCGAAGGGGACGTGCCTGCCGCCTTCGATGAAGGTGAGGTTTCCGCGCGGGTCGCCGATCTTCGGCAGTTGAATCAACCGGCATTCTTCGACGCTCATGAAGTCCTCGGGCGCGCGGGGTTGCCGACGACGATGACGCCCTCGGGCACGTCGCGGGTGACGACGGCGCCGGCGCCGACGATCGCGCCGCGGCCGATGGTGATGCCCGGCAGCAGCACCGCACCGCCGCCGACGGAGGCGCCTTCGCGAACCACCGTGCGCTCCAGCTTGAAATCGCGGTTGCCGCTGCGCGGGTGGCGGTCGTTGGTGAAGGTGACGTTGGGGCCGACGAAGACGTCGTTCTCCAGCGTCACGCCGTCCCACAGTTGCACGCCGCATTTCACGGTGACGCGCGCGCCGACGGTCGCGCCGCCTTCGATGAAGCAGTGCGAGCAGATGTTGCAGTGCTCGCCGATGCTGGCGCCCGGGAGGATCACCACGAACTGCCAGACGCGCGTGCCGGCGCCGATGCGCGCGTCGGGGCTGACGTCGGCGAGCGGGTGAATGAAGGGGGCGTCACTCATGGGCGATGGTGTCCGCGGCATGGTGGCGCATTCACGCCGAGGTTTCGAGGCCCGAAGTTGATAAGTCGGCGGCGTGATTCCGTTTCTCTCGCTCGCCGACGCCACCGCGGAGTTACGCACCGAACTCGACGAGGCCATCGCGCGCGTGGTGTCTTCTGGTCACTACATCGGCGGGCCGGAGGTCGAGGCCTTCGAAGCCGAGTTCGCGGCGTACGTGGGCGCGAAGCACTGCATCGGTCTGGGCAACGGGCTCGACGCGCTCACCATGTCGCTGCTCGCGCACGGCGTGAAGCCGGGTGACGAGGTGCTGGTGCCGTCGAACACCTTCATCGCCACGTGGCTCGGGGTGACCCACGCGCGCGCGACGCCGGTGCCGGTGGAGCCCGACTTCGCGACGCACGTGTTGACACCCGAGGCGTGCGCGAAGGCCATCACGCCGAAGACGCGCGCGGTGTTGCCGGTGCATCTCTACGGCCTGCCGGTCGACGTGCCCGGGTTCCGTCAGCTCGCGAAGGAGCGCGGGCTGGTGTTGCTCGAAGACGCGGCGCAGGCGCATGGCGCGACGGTGAACGGCACGCGCATCGGCGGCTTCGGCACCACCGCGACCTGGAGCTTCTACCCCGGCAAGAATCTCGGCGCGCTCGGCGACGCGGGCGCCATCACGACTGATGATGCAGAGCTCGCGAAGCGGCTGCGGCTGCTGCGCAACTACGGCTCCACCGAGAAGTACGTGCACGAGGTCGTCGGGTTCAATTCACGCCTCGACCCGCTGCAGGCCGCCGTGCTGCGTGTGAAGTTGAAGCACCTCGACGCGTGGAACGCGCGACGCGTGAAGGTGGCGCAGCGGTACCGTGAAGCGCTCGCCGGCGTCGGTGACCTGCAGCTTCCGCTCGAACCCGCGGGCCGCGCGTCGTCATGGCACCTCTTCGTGGTGCGCACCTCGAAGCGCGATGCGCTGCGCGCGCACCTCGAGCGCGACGGCATCGGCACCTTGATTCACTACCCGATTCCTCCGCATGAACAGCGCGCGTACGCGATGACCGTGAATCTCCCCGAGACGTCACGGGCGGCGCGTGAAGTGCTGAGTCTGCCCATCGGGCCGCAGCTCTCGCTCGATGACGTCTCGCGGGTGACGAAGTCGATTCGCGCTTTCTTCTGAAGTCTCTCAACGGAGGGGATTCATGTACCTGCTGTCGCCATCGATGGTGCTCTGGGCATTCGTCGGCTTCTTTCTCTTTCTGGTCGTCGCCGAGCGCGTGGCGATGGTCTCGGAGAAGGGCGCGCTCGCGCTGAAGCTCAGCGTGATTCCGCTCGTGCTCGCGCACGCGCTGCCGATCTTCAACATGTTCCACCTCATGCCGGGGTTCATGTACGGCTTCATGGCCGACCTCCCGACGCTGTGCTTCGCGGCGTTCTGGTGCGTGCTCGCGTGGGCGGTGGTCGAGGTCGCGAAGTCGGTGTCGATGCCCGGAGGTCTGCGATGATCGACCAGCTCACGCACTACGCGCTGTTGTTGCTCCGCATCATCGCGCCCACCGCCGTCATCTTCGCCGCGCAGTTGTTCCTGAAACCGAAGTCAGAGAACGCCGCGAAGTGGGTCACCTTCGCCGCCGCGTTCGCCGTGATTCGCCCCACGTGGGACGCGCTGTGGACCTTCATCTCCACCATCTCGGTGTTGTCGCCGGTGAACTGGCTCGTGCACACCATTTCTCCGGTGTTCACCGCGGCCGCGGTCGCCGGCATCTCGTGGGGGCTGGTGCAGCTCGTCGACGAAGCGAACCCTCCGCGCATGACGCTGCCTCCGGTTCTCGAGAGCGCGCGCGGCGTCGCGGCCAACAAGTTCGCGCTCATCTTCTGGCTCGTCGGCGGCGGCTTCGCGCTCCTCGGCACCTCCGGCCGCATGTGGGAAGAGATGAGCGAGTCGATGTACTTCCTCCCGCTCCCGCCGATGGTGGCGCGGTTCCTGCCGTTGCTCGCGTACTTCGCGGCGCTCGCGTTGCTTCAGTACGCCGCCTGGCGCGTGCAGCAACACGGAGGCCTCGCCCGGTGGATCATGACGCGCCGCCCGCAGGACGTGTTGTGGGTCTACCCGCATCAGCTCACCGTGAAGCGCAACGGCTACGTCACCGGCGTGCACTGGACCGCGATGGTGTCGACGACCTCGGGGTATCGCGTCGGCTTGACGGCCTCAGGTCAGGAACATGCGCACGCGCTGGTGCTCGCGGTCGCGCAGCATTTCCCGGGCGTGATCGTCGGTTTCTCAGCGGAGTCGGCCGCGGCGTACACCGCGAAGCGGAAGGCGCTCTCGCAGCAGCCGGCCGGAGCCGTGCCTCCGACGACGCTGCGCTGATTACTCGCCGCTCAGCGCCTTCATCATCGCTTCGATCTGCTTCATCATCGCGGGGTCGATGTTCTGGCCGCCCGGCGCCTGAAACTGACTCTGGATGTCGGCGTCGCCGTGCAGCTCTTCCCACCAGTGCTTGCGGAGCGCGTCGATCTGCCTGCGCTGTCCGGTCTCAGCGCCGGCGAGGTCGGTCAGCGTGCGCGAGGTCACCCACTTGTACCGGTTCTGTTCGACGTAGTGCTTGAGCACCGTGTCCCACGCGTCGGCGCCGACGAGCTTTCGAATGGCGTCGAACATCAGCGGCGCCTTGCCGTAGACGACCGCGCCGTATTCGCGGTTCGACGTGAACGCGCTCGCGGGCCGGTCGACGCGCCCATCGGCTCCACCCAGCGCGCGATGGAGTTGGAAGCTCATCTTCAACTGACCTTCGCGCATCGAGTTCGCGTTGCTCGAGCCGGCCCATTCCATCGTCAACAGCGCGAGGTGTTGCGTGAGCGGCTCGTCGGCGGCGGGGTCACCGACCGGGTCGTTGCCCACCAGCATCGCCGAGTACTGATGCGACAGCTCGTGCGCGAGCGCGAACTCCAGCGTCTGCGCGAGCAGTTGCGAGAGCATCGGCGCGAGCAGGCTGTTCATCAGTTCTTCCTGCTGCCCGCCGAGGCCGAGCTGCGCGAGCGGGTCGGCTTCACCCGAGAGCAACAGCGCGGAGATGGTGACGAGCCCGGGGAACTCCATGCCGCCCGCGCCCGAGCCGAGGCGTTGTTCGACGACCCGCAGCGTCTTGAAGGGGTACGGCCCCAGGTGTTTTTCGAGCACGCTCAGGAAATCGGCGGTCAGTTGCAGCACGCGCGACGCCTGCGCCTTGTCGCTGGTGAGCAGCACCGCTTCGAGGTCGACGCCGCCCGATTTCTTCGTCGCGACCAGCGGCTGCTTCACGAGCACGAGTGGGAAATCGCGCGCCGCGCCGACGGCGTACGCGAAGCGGGTCGCGCCTTTTCCGGTCGGCACCTCACCGACGGCCTGCCCGTTCGCGACCGCGCGCCACGGCGTCGGAGCGGTGATGCTCACCAGGAAATTCGAAGGCGCGAAGCTGCCGAGGTCACCGATGCCCGCGGGTGCGTCGAAGCGCTTGCCATTCACTTCGGGCACCACCATCGGCATCAAACCGACGAGCGACACGGAGTCGTCAGCGGCCGAGAACGCGCCGTAGTCGCCGCGCGTGTCTTCCATGCTCGCGGCCTGGTTCGGCAGCAGCGGCACCTTCGCGTTCAACGAGAACTCGATGGTGACGGGCGCCGTCGCGTCAGCGGGTATCGTCACGCGGTAGAGCGTCGGTTCTTTCGCGTCGAGCGAGGCGGCCGCGCCGTTCACCTTCGCGTCGCGGAGCACCACCGCGCCCCTGTGCGCGGCGTTCGGCGTGCAGCGCAACAACACCTCGCGCCGCGCGGGCATCGTCGAGAGCGTCAACGCGAGCTTGCCGGTCGCGGTGCGTGCCGCCGGGTCGACCGTGAATTCACCCCGGTACAACGGCAACTGCGTCGCGTCTCCGAGCGCGGCTTCGACGCGGGCGCGTTCACCCTCGCGCAACGACGTCAGCGCGATCTGCGCCTCCGGTGAGAGGTCAGCCGCGAAGCAGGGCAGGGCGATGAGGAGCAACAGCGCGCTGGGCTTCATGGGGCGAGCGTCGCACGAATCGGGCGAGACGTGACGGACTGCTACCATTCCGCGCCGTGCACGCCGGCCGGCTGAACCTGCTGCTGATGGGAGCGCTCGGTGCGTGCGTCGCGGTGAGCGCCGTCACGTTCGCGTACTTCTTTCGGCGCGGGCCGACGCTCGACACACCTCCGCGCGCGTTGAGCTGGTCACGTGTCGAGCCCGATGCCGGCGAGCGCACGGTCGACGCCACGTGGTTCGGCGTCGATTTCGTCAGGCTGCGAGATGCCGACGAGCCGGTGCTCGAAGCCGGTGCGCTGCATCGCGGTGACGAGTGGCTCGTGCTCGACGACATCAACTGCTTCGAACACTTCGTTCCCGTCGATGGTGGCGTCTACGTGCTGGGCGAATGGTGCACCGAAGGCGGCGGTGACCGGGCCGAACTGGTGTTTCTCTCCAGCGACGGAGGCGTGACGCACATCGCCTCCGTTCCGAAGCTCGTGTACTTCGCGTCGATTGCCGGGTTCACCGCCGACGGCGACACGCTGCGCATCTCCCTTGAACAGGAGGTCGAAGAATCGGTCGCGCTGCCCGATGAATGGGTGTTCCCGCCATTTCGCGTCGAGCCGTTGTCCCGCGCGCGGCCGACCGCGGGAACATTCGTGACCATTACGTCGAAAAATCGCGGCCTTTCCTGGCGGTTGGACCGGTTCGCCGAACCTCCTTGAAGCCGTCGAAACCAACCCACTGGCAGGAGCCAGTTGGGCTAGAGGCACGGGCATGGCTGGCTCCTCATTGCCTCCGTTGGACGTCACGCAGACCCTCACCGGAAAACGCATTCTCTTCGCGGGTGCGACCGGCTTCGTCGGCAAGGTCTCGCTGTCGATGCTGCTGCATCACTACGGTGACGTGCTGGAGCACATCTTCGTGCTCGTCCGCAAAGGCAGCGCGAAGTCGGCCGAGGCGCGCTTCTTCGACAAGGTCGCGCCGTCGGAACCGTTCGAGCCGCTGCGCACGAAGTACGGGAGTGAAGCGGCCGCCATCGAGTGGCTGAAGAAGA
This sequence comes from Myxococcota bacterium, assembly GCA_048498275.1. Lineage (GTDB taxonomy): Bacteria > Myxococcota > Myxococcia > Myxococcales > Myxococcaceae > Archangium_A. Next base: position 24,443 of record JBEHYH010000013.1, read on the forward strand.
AGGTCACCATTCTCGACGGCGACATCACCGACCCGTGGCTGGGCATGGACGAAGCCGCCGCGAAGGCGCTGCGAGGCCGCATCGACGTGGTCGTGAACTGCGCGGGCCTCGTCTCGTTCAACCCGTCGCTGGAGGTCGGCCTGAACGTCAACACGCACGGCGTGAAGTTCCTCGTCGAGGCGTGCCTGTTCTGGGACGTGCCGCTGGTGCACATGTCGACGGCGTTCGTCGCCGGCAATCGCTCCGGGCTCATCTTCGAAGACGAAGAAATCGTCGGCTACTTCCCGCGGAGGAATGAAATCGACGGCCGCGATTTTTCGCTCGAGCAGGAGCTCGCTGATGCCGAAAAAATCGTCGCGCGGCTGCGTGAAGAATCTGAAGACAAGGCGCTCGCGTCGACGTTCCGCGAAAAGGCGCTGGAGCGTTTGAAAGAAGAAGGCCGCGACTTCAACGACGAGAAGACGCTGCGCCTCGCCGTGGGCCGCGAGCGCAAGTTGTGGCTGACGCTCAAGCTCATCGAAGCGGGCATGGACCGCGCGAAGCACTGGGGCTGGCCGAACACGTACACGTACACGAAGTCGCTCGGTGAGCAGGTCATCGCCGGTACGCCCGGGCTTCGCTACGCCATCGTTCGCCCGTCGATCGTCGAGAGCGCGCAGCGCTACCCCTTCCCCGGGTGGAATGAAGGTTTCACCACCTCGGCGCCCATCATCTACGCGTTGATCAAGGGCCAGTCGGCGCTGCCCGCGCGCGACGAGGCGATCCTCGACATGATCCCCGTTGATCAGGTGTCGGGTTCGCTGATCGCGATCACCGCGCAGCAACTGCGCACCAGCGAACGCCGCGTGTACCAGCAGGCAACGGGTGACTCGACCCCGTTCCACGCCACGCGCTCGGTCGAGCTCGTCGGCCTCTACAAGCGGCGCCGTCTGCGCAACAAAGACACGCGCATCGACTCCCTCAAGTCGCGCTTCGAGCCCAAGGCGCAGAACAAGCTGCTCTTCGATTTCACCAACACGCCGTTGTTCAGCAAGGGCGCGAAGTGGCTCAAGGAGCAGATCGACGAACAACGCCCGGCGTGGGGTGCACCGAAGGTGAACGCGATGTTGGACCGCGTGAAGGAGACGCTCACCGACGTCTCCGAGCAGGCCGACCGCATCAACATGGTCGTCGACCTGTTCCTCCCCTTCATCTGGGAGAACCGCTTCGTCTACCGCTGCGACAACACGCGCTCGCTCTACGTCGGCATGAACGAGCGCGATCGCGCGCTGATCAACTGGAACCCCGAAGAGCTCGACTGGCGCACGTACTTCCTCGACACGCACATCCCCGGGCTCGAGAAGTGGGTGTTCCCCGGGCTCGACGAAGAATCTGAAAAGCGCCGCGTCATCTCGGCGTACCGCGACCTGCTGGAGATGCTCGACGCCGTCACGCACGAGTGGCGTCACCGCGTCGCCTTCCGCATGTACGAAGGTGAAGACACGCATCGCTTCACGTTCGGTGAAGTGCATCGCTACGCGGCGCGCGTCGGCTCGGCGCTCATCGCGAACGGGGTCGCTCCGCAAGACCGCGTGATGCTCATCTCGGAGAACCGCCCGGAGTGGGGCATCGCCTTCTTCGGCATTCTGCGCGCCGGCGCGACGTGCGTGCCCGTCGACAAGGACTACGCGGAAGCCGAGATCATCAACATCGCGCGGCGCAGCGAAGCGAAGGTGTGCATCGTTTCCGACGAGCTGCTGAGCAAGCACCCGCGCCTCGAAGAATCGATCGCCCGCGCCGGTCTCGCGCTCAAGGTGATGACCATCGGTGACGCGTTCTCGGGCGATCCGCTCAAGGCCGATGGCATCGGCGCGGTGAAGAAGAGCGCGTCACCTGACGACGTCGCGTCGCTGCTCTTCACCAGCGGCACCACGGGCAACCCCAAGGGCGTGATGCTCACGCATCGCAACTTCACCGCCCTCATCGCGAAGCTCGCCGGCACGTTCGACATCGGCGTCGGCGACGGCGTGCTCTCGGTGCTGCCGCTGCATCACACGTTCGAGTTCAGCGCGGGGTTCTTGACGCCCTTCTCGCGCGGCGCGTCGGTCGCGTACATCGATGAGCTGACGGCCGACCGCATCGGTGACGTGCTCGAAGGCGGAGACATCACCGGCATGGTCGGCGTGCCCGCGCTCTGGCAGTTGTTCCATCGCAAAATCACGCAGGAGTTCGCCGCGCGCCCGAAGTTCGTCGAGGAGGGCATCAAGGGCCTGATGGCGCTCAACGGGAAGCTCCGCGAGAAGCAGGGCTTCAACCTCGGCAAGCTGCTGTTCTGGCCGGTGCATCGCAAGTTCGGCGGGAACATGAAGTTCATGATCTCCGGCGGCTCCGCGTTGCCCGACGACGTGCACAAGGCGTTTCACTCGCTCGGCTTCACGCTCGACGAAGGCTACGGGCTGACCGAGGCCGCGCCGGTGCTGACGGTGACCGAATCGGGCGACAAGCGTCTGCCCGGCACGGTGGGCAAGGCGCTGCCCGGCGTCGAGCTCAAGATTCACGAGCCTGATGAGCACGGCGTCGGTGAAGTCATCGCGCGCGGCCCCAACGTGATGGCCGGCTACTTCCAGGACCGTGAAGCGACCGACGCCGTGCTGAAGGGCGGCTGGCTCTACACCGGAGATCTCGGGCGCATCGACGCGGAGGGGAACCTGTATCTCTCCGGCCGCAAGAAGGACGTCATCATCGATGCCAACGGGAAGAACGTGTACCCGGACGAGCTCGAGGAGCTCTACGGCGCGCACAAGGCCATCAAGGAACTCTCGGTCGTCGGTCTGCCCGACGAGAGCGGCGGCGAGAAGGTCGCGTGCCTGTGCGTGCCTGATTACGGCGAACGCCCGCGCGATGAAGTGCGCCGCGAAATCGAAGAGCACTTCCGCCAGGTGTCGGGTGATCAACCGTTCTACCGCCGCGTGAAGGTGTTGCGCTTCTGGGACGCGGATCTGCCGCGCACTTCGTCGCGCAAGGTGAAGCGCCCGATGATCGTCGAGGAGCTCAAGCGCCTCGAGAAGGCCGCGCACGCCGTCGAGAAGGCGAAGAAGGGCGGCGAAGACGACGGTGACTGGCTCACGCAGGTCATCGCGAACGTCATCCAGAAGAACGCGAGCGACATCCTCCCGACCTCGAAGCTGCAGGGTGATTTGGGCTTCGATTCGCTGATGCTCACGGAGTTGTCGGCGTCGCTCGAGAGCGCGGGCGTGCATGTGACGACCGCGGGCGATTTGACGAAGTTGGAGACGGTGGCGGATCTGCGTCGCGCGGTGGAGAGCGCGGGCCGCCGTCAGCACGCCGCGTCGCTCGCGAAGCCGGTCGAGAAGAAGGCCGATGAAGAGCTCGAGCTGAATCTGCCCGATGGCGTCGCGCAGGCCGGCAAGGCGCTGCTCAAGGCGGGTCAGAACGCGCTGTACCGTTCGCTCTTCGACGTGAAGGTGAAGGGCAAGTCGTTCATTCCGCAGAACCGCAACTTCCTCGTCGTCGCGAACCACGCGTCGCACCTCGACATGGGGCTCGTGAAGATCGCGTTGGACGAGCAGGGCGAGCGGCTGGTGGCGCTCGCGGCGCGTGACTACTTCTTCGATTCACCGCTCAAGCGCGCGTACTTCGAGAACTTCACGAATCTCATTCCCATGGATCGTTCGGGGAGTCTGCGTGAGTCGCTGCGGCTGGCCGGTGAGTCGCTCACGCAGGGCTACAATCTGCTCATCTTCCCCGAGGGCACGCGGTCGCCGAACGGTGAGCTGCAGGAGTTCAAGCCCACCACCGGGTACCTCGCGCTCAGCTTCGACGTCGACGCCGTCAGGGGAA
>JBEHYH010000014.1:0-28110 GCA_048498275.1 Myxococcota bacterium
CCACCGCCGGTGGTCGCGGAACCGCCACCCGTCGCGCCAACACCGCCGCCCGTCGCGCCCGAGCCACCACCCGTCGTCCCATGGCCGCCGCCCGTCACGGCGGAGCCACCACCGGTCGCGCCGTCACCTCCGCCAGCCGAGCCGGAGCCGCCACCGGTGTCACCGCCTCCGCCACCGCCACAACCAACGAGCGACAAACATGCGCACAACAAGACCGAGCGAAAGTTCATGGGCGCGGGACTTGAGCATCGGTCTCCCATGGGCGCCAGCGCGCAGCGTTTGTTTGCCTTGGTCGCTTCGAGTCCATACAAACCCGCGCCATGCGCTTGTCACTCCTGGCCGCCTGCGCCGCCCTCGCCACGCTGTTCGCCTGTGAAAAGAAGACCACCACGCCTCCGGTGGAACCGCCGAAGACGCCCGTCGAGAAACCCACCGAGACGCCGCCCGCGAGCGACGTGATTCTGCTCGGCGAAGTCGGCTCGCTGACCGGCAGTGAAGCGGCCTTCGGCATCTCGACCCGCAACGGCATCGAGCTCGCGCTCGAAGAAGCGAACGCGGCCGGCGGCGTGAAGGGCAAGAAGCTCGCGGTGCGCGTCTACGACGACCAGAGCAAGCCTGAAGAAGCGGGTTCGGCCGCCACGCGCCTCGTCACGCAAGACAAGGTCGTCGCCATTCTCGGTGAGGTCGCCTCGAGCAACTCGCTCGCGATGGCGCCCAAGGCGCAAGAAGGCAAGGTGCCGATGGTCTCGCCGTCGTCGACCAACCCGAAGGTCACCGAGGTCGGCGACTACATCTTCCGCGTCTGCTTCATCGACCCGTTCCAGGGCAGCGTGATGGCGCGCTACTCGCATGACACGCTCAAGTTCACGCAGGTCGCGATCCTGACCGACAAGAAGAGCGCGTATTCCGAAGGCCTCACCGAGGTGTTCCAGAAGCGCTTCACCGAGCTCGGCGGCAAGATCCTCGGCGTCGAGGCGTACAGCAAGGGCGACACCGACTTCCGCGCGCAACTGACGAACCTGAAGAAGCTCAAGCCCGAAGGCGTGTACGTGCCCGGCTACTATCAAGACGTCGCGCTCATCGCCGAACAGGCGAAGGAGCTCGGCCTCAAGGTGACGCTGATGGGCGGCGACGGGTGGGACTCGGAGAAGCTCTTCGAGCTCGGCGGCGCGGCGGTCGAGGGCAGCTACGTGTCGAACCACTATTCGTCTGACGACCCGAGCCCGCGCGTGCAGGAATTCATCAAGCGCTACCAGGCGAAGTTCGGCAGCGCGCCCGATTCGCTCGCGGCGCTGGGGTACGACTCGGCGCGCGTGGTCATCGACGCGCTCAAGCGCGCGCCTGACCTGAGCGGCCCGGCGGTGCGCGACGAAATCGCGAAGACCAAAGACTTCCCCGGAGTCGCGGGCACCATCACCCTCGACGACAAGCGCAACCCGGTGAAGCCGGCCGTCGTGCTCAAGGTCGAAGGCGGCAAGTTCAAGTACGTGGCGACGGTCGCTCCGTAAGTCACCGACCCCCCCTCTCCTGCTTGCGGGAGAGGGTCGGAGTGAGGGCCGCACATGTACGAATTCATCCAGCACCTCATCAACGGCCTCGCCGCCGGCACCATCTACGCGCTCGTCGCGCTCGGCTACACGATGGTCTACGGCGTGCTGAAGCTGATCAACTTCGCGCACGGCGACGTGATGATGGTCGGCGTGTACGTCGGCTACGCGGTCGCGTTCCTGCTCGGGCGTGAACACCTCGGCAGCGTCAGCGGAGCGTTGCTCGTCTTTCTCATCTCGATGTCGGCGTGCGCGGCGTTCGGTTTTCTCATCGAGCGTTTCGCGTACCGGCCGCTGCGCGACAAGCCGCGGCTCACCTCGCTCATCACGGCCATCGGCATCAGCTTCGCGCTCTCGTACGGCTTCCAGCTCGACCTCACCATCGGCAACGTGACGATTCTGCCGGGCGCGGCGTCGCGCCGTTTCCCCGCCATCATTCCTCCGTCGGAATGGATCGTGCTCGGCGACAACGACGTCATCATCTGGAACTGGCAGGTCATCTCGCTGCTCATCGCGTTGAGCCTGATGGGAGCGCTGCAGTACCTCGTGTTCCGCACGCGGTTCGGCAAGGCGATGCGCGCGGTGTCACATGATCATCGCGTCGCCGGGCTCCTCGGCATTCCCGTCGACACCATCATCGCGGGCACCTTCATGCTCGGGAGCGCGCTCGCCGCGGGCGCGGGCATCCTCTACGCCATCAAGGACAAGTCGATTCAGCCGCTGATGGGCGTGATGGTGGGCCTCAAGGCCTTCGTCGCCGCCGTCATCGGAGGCATCGGCAACCTCCCCGGCGCGGTCATCGGCGCGCTGCTGCTCGGCCTCTGCGAGGAGTTCATCGTCGGGTACACCGCGTCGAGCTGGCGAGACGCGGTGGCGTTCGGCTTCCTCATCGTGGTGTTGCTGTTCCGCCCCGAAGGTCTCTTCGGTCGCGTGCAGGCCGAGAAGGTCTGACGTTCACTTCAATTCGCTCACGATGAAGTCGAGGAATGCGCGCACCCGCGCCGGCTGAAACTTCCGCGACGGGTAGTACGCATAGAGCGGGAACAACTCGTCGCTCCACGTCGGGAAGAGATTCACGAGCGCGCCGGAGCGCAGATGTTCTTCGACCCACAGCTCCATCAGTTGCCCAATGCCGTGACCCGCGAGACATGCGCTCAACGCCGTCGCGCCGTCGTTCAGATACAGCCGCCCTTTCGTCGCGACGACGAGCTTGCGGCGGCCCTGGTGGAATTCCCATTCGAACGCGCGCCCGGTCTGCGGGTCGCGGAACTGAATGCAACTGTGACCCTTCGAGAGCTCTTCAGGCCGGCGCGGCTTGCCGTGCTGCTTCAGATACGCGGGCGTCGCGCAGGTGATGATCCGCGTGCGGAACAAACGCTTCGCGACGAGTGACGACGGTTTCGGTTCGCCGAAACGAATCGCGACGTCGAAGCCTTCTGCGACGAGATCGCCGACCCGGTCACTCACCATGAGCTCGAGCTCGAGTGAGGTGTTCGCCGAGAGAAACCGTTCGACGCGCGGCGCGAGCACGTCTCGCGCGAAGAGCGGGTCAGCGTTCACGCGCAACCGGCCACGAATCTGTGTTCCCGACGCGGCGGCGACGGCGTCGTCGATGGCGCCAACCAACGGAGACACCGTTTCGTAAAAACGCCGGCCTTCCTCAGTGAGCGCCACTGCGCGCGCGTTGCGTTCGAACAACCGCACGCCGATCTGCGCTTCCAGCCGCGCAACCGCCCGACTCGTACCCGACTGCGTGAGCCCCAGCCGCTCACCTGCGCGAATGAAGTTGCCGGTCTGCACCACCGCGCGGAGCAGCTCGAGACTCCCGAGAACGCTTTCCATGATGAATGACGCTAACGCATTCATGAAATGCACAAGCGGCGCTGGTGTCATTCACACCCGAGACGCATCTTGTCGGCCATGAACAACCAACGCGTCGTGATTCTCGGAGGCAGTCAAGGCATCGGGCTCGCAGTCGCTCAACACGCAGCAAACGCCGGAGCGCGGGTGGTCATCGCGTCGAGCCGACAGGCGAACGTCGATCGCGCGCTCGAAACGCTCCCGCGCGGCGCGACGGGCGCGGAAGTCGACCTGCGCTCGGCTCCGGCCATCGAGCGCTTCTTCGCCAACGCCGGCGCGTTCGATCATCTCGTGTACACGGCGGGCGAGAACCTGTTGCTGTCACCGCTGAACACGCTCGAGCTCGACGAAGCGCGGCGATTCTTCGAGCTGCGTTTCTGGAGCGCCATCGCTGCCGTGAAACTCGCACGCGCGTATCTGCGCGGCTCCATCGTGCTCACCGGCGGCTCCGCAGCGCACCGGCCCGGCCCCGGCTTCGTCGTCGGCGCCAGCATCTGCGGCGCGATGGAGTCGCTCACCCGCGCGCTCGCCATCGAACTCGCTCCGGTGCGGGTCAACATCGTGGTGCCCGGCTTCGTCGAGACCGGCTTGTGGAACAACATTCCCACCGAGGCACGCACCGAAATGTTCCGCAGCGCCGCCGCGAAATTGCCGGTCGGCCGCATCGGCACACCCGGCGACATCGCCGAGCACTACCTGGCGTTCATGCGCGGCGGTTACACGACGGGTCAATCGATCATCGTCGATGGCGGCGCGGTGTTGAGTTGAAGCTCACAAGTCGCGCCAGAAGCGCGCGACGAGCTGAAGGCGCGATTCAGATTTGCTGCGCTTGAGCAGCACCGTCACGTGCGTCTCGACGGTCTTCACCGAGCAATCCAGCTCCTCGGTGAGCGCCTTGTTCGACAACCCGCGCGCGAGGCCCGAGAGCACCTCGAGCTGCCGGTCGGTCAGGTCCCAGCGCGTCTTCGCTTCATCGAGCTTCGAGGCGAACACCGCTTCTTTGCCGCGGGTGAGCTCCGCGTTGGCCGCGAGCAGCCGCTGCTTGTCGTCTTCCATCTGCTCCAGCAGCCCGCGCCAGGCCGGCACGGGCAGCGCGCGTTTCAACCGCTGCCGCAGCGACTCCTTCTTCGGAAACGTGAACCAGTACTCGCCGCCGCGCGCGCCGCTCGTGAAGCGAAACGGCAACGGGTTGTGCCCCGCGAAGCGCGTGAGCGACGCCGTCGCCGGAGCCATCGTGCGGAAGAACGCCGGTGAGCTCGCGAAGCCCGGCCGCAGTTTGATCTTCAGGTGCCCGACCATCTGCCCCGACTGCTCGAGCTCTTCGTAGTCCGACTCCAGCATCGGGTAGCTCGTGGGCCCGAAGTACACGTTCACGAAGCGCATCATCGCCCGCGGGCTCACGAAGAACCCCAGGAGCCCCTGCACCGCCGGCAGCACGTCGGGCGCGACGCCCGCGAGCTCGTCGAAGCGCCTGGCGCCCAGCAACGCGTCGAGCCGCTCCATGCACGCGGCGAACGCGTCCCATTCCAGCGCGCCGTAGGGCCGCTTGAAGAGCGCCGGGTCGGCGTCGATGCCATCGACGAGCTCGCTCACCGCCACGTCGCCGGTGACCGCGAGGCGCACCACCATCTCCGTAATCACCTTCGAGACATGACGTTGCGGCATCAGGGAAACCCCTGAGTGACTTTCGCACGACACCCCAGAACCATGCGCCCCGCTTCGCACACGGGGACACGGGGGAATCTCGGCGGGGGCGTGTGCGAGGCACCTTCCCCACGCAAACCGGCGGCACTTCATCGAGACGACGGCGTGCCCACACTTCGGCACCCGTCGGCACACTCAGGCACCTGTCGGCACACCCAAGCACCTGTCGGCACACTCAGGCACACGTCGGCACTGCTCGGCACCTGTTGGCACACATCGGCACCTGTCGGCACTTGTCGGCACCTGTCGGTACATCGGGGCACATTGCGACTTCGCATGAGTGGCGTTAATCCTCCGCCTCTTCCCCGTTAACGAAATGCGGCTCTTCAAACTGACAGGTCTGGCGGTGCTGCTCGCGGCGCCGAAGGTAAACGCAGAAACGCTCACGCTGGAGGCGGCCATCGAACGGGCCCGCCAGCAATCACCCGAGGTGCAGCTCGCGGAGCGGCTGGTGGAGGAAGCGGAGGCGTCGCGGGTCGGCGCCGGCGTGCCGCTGACCAACCCGCGCTTCTTCGCCGACTACCGGCCGATGCTGGTCGATCTGCCGAATCAGCCGACCGACCCGCGCAATGGCTACAACGTGGGCGTCAACGGCGAGTTCGAGGTGAGCGGCGCCGGCTTCTTGCGGCAGAGCGAGGTCACCAAACGCGTCGAGGTGGCGCGCGCGGAGCTCGATTGGGAACGTGACCGCGCGGCGGCTCGCGTGTGGGTCGCGTACGTCGATTCGCTGCTCGCGGCGCAGCGGGTCACGCGCGTCGAAGAATCGCTCGCGCTGCAGAAGCGCGTCGCTGAAGCGGCGGAGAAGCGGGTCACCGAAGGCGTCGCCGGTGAGCCCGAGCTGACCACAGTGCTCGTCGAGGTCGCGTCGGTCGAACGTGATTTGTCAGAAGCCCAACGTCGGCTCCACGCGGCGAAGCTCGAGCTCGCGAGCACGTTGGACACGGAGCCCGGCGTCGAGTGGACGTTGACCGACACCGCGCTCGCGCCTCCGCCGGCGCCGAGTGAACAGGAGCTCATTTCGCGCGCGCTCGAACATCGCCCGGAGCTGCGGCTCGCGAAGGCGCGGCTCGCGTTGCTGGAAGCGACCGACGAACGATTGGGCCGCGAAGCGGTACCGAAGCTGGGCTTCAACCTCGGCGTCGACGCAGCGCCTGCTTCTCCGACGTTCGGTTACGCGGGCCTGTCGATGGAGATCCCCGTGGCGCAGCGCAATCAGGGCGCGCGGGCGGTGGCCCGTGCGCAGAGAGAAACCGAGAAGGCGCGGCTGCAATCGCAGTTGCGTCGCGTGGCGCGTGAAGTCGCGCTCTCACGTCATTCCTACGAAGCGCGCCGCCACCAGGTGATGTTGCTGACCGACAACGCGCTGCCGAACGCGCGGCGCACGCAATCACTCATCGAAGAAGGCTGGCGCGCCGGCCGCTTCGACGTCTTCCGGCTCACGGGCGCGGCGCGCGACACCTTGCGCCTCGAACGTGAGCACCTCGAGACCCTGTTGGCCGCGTGGGCTGACTGGGTCGAACTCCAACGCACCTCCGGAGGTTTGCACCGATGACCGCTTCCACCCTTCCTCCCCCGATGAACGCGAAAACGAAACGGCGGCTGTACGCGGGCGGCGCGGTGCTGGTCGCCGTGCTGCTCGTCGTCTCCCTGACCGCGGTGTTGAGGCCCGCGCCCGTCGTCGTCGCTCCCGAGCGCGTGACGCCATGGCTCGAAGACGGCGTCATCCATTTCCCGGCGTCGTTCGCTGCGCGCGAGAAGATCACCTTCGCGCCCGCGCAAGACTCGGAGCTGACGCCGAACCTGTACCTCACGGGTCAGGTCACATTCGACAGCCGCCGCGTGAGCGCCCTGGGCGCGCGCATCGAAGGCCGGCTGCGCACGCTCTACAAACTCGAAGGTGAAGAGGTCACCGCGGGTGAAGTCGTCGCTGAATTGGAAAGCGTCGAGCTCGGTCGCGCGCAGGCGGAGGTGCTCAAGGCGCGCGCCCACGAAGACGTCGCGCGGGCCGATGCTGAACGTGAACGCAAGCTCGCCGACGCGAAGGTGTCGGCGGAACGCGATGCGCAGTTCGCCGAAGCGACGTTGAAGGCCGCGACCGCCGAACGTGTCGCGACGGAAAAAGCAGTGGAGGCGCTCGGCGGAACGGTGAGCGGCGAGCTCGGCGTGCTGAAGCTGCGCAGCCCGATCGCGGGCAGCGTCGTCGAATTGAAGCCGCGCCGCGGTGAGACGGTCTCGCCCACCGACACGGTGATGGTGGTCGCCGACCTGTCGAAGGTGTGGGTCGAGCTGACGGTGTTCGAGCGCGACGTACCCGCGGTGCGGGAAGGCGACGAGGTCGACATCAAGCTGCCCGCGGAGAAGGGCTTCGCGTTCAAGGGCACCGTGCAGCACATCTCCGAAATCATCGACCCTGACACGCGCTCGGCGCACGTGCGCGTCGCGCTCGACAACGCCGAGGGCCGGCTCCGCGCGGGCTTGTCGGTGACCGGCGTCGTCCACGCGTCGGGGCCACGAGACACGCGGCTGACGATTCCGCGCACGGCGGTGACGCGCGTCGACGGCAAGCCGACGGCGTTCGTCGCCGCGGGCCCCAACGCGGTCGAGCCGAAGGTGTTGAAGCTCGGGCAGGAAGATTCAGAAGACGTCGCGGTGCTCGAGGGCTTGAAGCCCGGTGAGCAGGTCGTGACGAGCGGCGTGCTCGCGCTCAAGGCGGAGGTCTTCCGCTGACATGCTGTCTCGACTCGTCGAACTGAGTGTCCGCTACAAGACCGGCGTCGCCGGCGCGTTGTTGGTGTTGCTGATCGGCGGAGGGTTCGCCGCGTCACGGCTCCCCATCGACGCGATGCCCGACGTGAGCACCGTGCAGGTCGCGGTGTTGACCGAAGCGCCCGGCCTCTCGCCCATCGAAGTCGAGCGCATGGTGACCGCGCCGATGGAGCTGGCCTTCAACGGGCTCCCGCAGCTCTCTGAGCTGCGCAGCGTGAGCCGCCCCGGTTTGTCGGCGGTCACCGTCGTCTTCGACGACTCGATGGACGTGTGGTTCGCGCGTCAGCTCGTCAGCGAGCGGCTGCGTGAAGTGACGGCCGACCTGCCCGCGTTCGTCTCGCCGCCGCAACTGGCGCCGGTGTCGACGGGCCTCGGAGAGATCTACATCTTCGTGGTGCGCAGCGAGACCGGTGACCATTCGCCGATGCAGTTGCGCACCATGCTCGACTGGGAAATCGGGCCGAAGATCCGCAGCGTGCCGGGCGTCATCGAGGTGAACCCGATGGGCGGCGAGTTGAAGCAGTACCAGGTGACGACGTCGCCCGCGCGGCTCAAGGCGTTCGGCGTGACGCTCTCGCAGTTGCAGCAGGCGCTCGAGCGCGCGTCGTCGTCGGTCGGCGCCGGGTACCTCGAGAACAACGGCGAGAACATCCTGGTGCGCGGCAACGGCCGGCTGAATGGTGAAGACGACATCGCGAACGTGGTCGTCAAGGGAGGGCCTGACGGGCACGTGCTGGTGCGGCAGCTCGGCGACGTGAAAATCGGAGCCGCGCTCCGGTACGGCGTGACGACGCGCGACGCGCAGAGCGAGGTCGTCACCGGCACCGCGATGATGCTGCTCGGCGCGAACTCGCGCGTGGTGACGCACGCCGTGAAGGAACGCGTCGCGGAGATTCAGAAGACGCTCCCGCCCGGCGTGTTCATCGACACCATCTACGACCGCAGCGAGTTCGTGAACGCCACGGTCAGCACGGTCATCAAGAACATCCTCGAGGGCGCGCTGGTGGTGCTGCTGGTGCTCACCGTGTTCCTCGGCACCGTGCGCGGCGCGCTCGCGGTGGTGCTCGGCATCCCCGCGTCGATGGCCTTCGCGTTGTTCGGCATGCACCTGTTCGGCGTCACCGGCGACCTGATGTCGCTCGGCGCGATCGACTTCGGCTTCCTCGTCGACGGGCCCATCGTGGTGCTCGAAGCCATCATCGCGGCGATGGCGGGCCGTCAGTTCACCAAGAAGTCAGCGGTGCAGAAGGCGTTCATCGACGCGGGCGCTCCCGTCGCGCGGCCGGTCGCGTTCTCGGTTGCCATCATCATGCTCGTCTACATTCCGCTGCTCGCGCTGCAGGGTGTGGAAGGCAAGATGTTCCGCCCGATGGCGACGGTGATGGCGTGCGCGCTCTTCGGTGCGCTCGTCTATTCCGTCATCTTCTTCCCCGGCGTGCTGGCGTTGATGATGCCGCCTCCGAAGAACGAGGGGCCGAAGTGGTTGCAGGTGCTGCGCGCGAAGTACGAGCCGATGGTGCCCCGCTTCATCGGCCTGCGTTGGCCGCTGCTCGGCGGCATGACGGTCGCGTTGATTCTGTCGATGTGGGCGCTCGGCGCGCGCGGCGCCGACTTCGTGCCGCGCATTCAAGAAGGCGACATCGTCGTCACCATTCGCCGCACGCCGAGCATCGGCCTGCAGGAAGCGAAGCGTCTCGATCTCGAAGCCGAGAAGGTGCTCCGCGAATTCCCCGAGGTCGTCACCACGCTCGCCTTCACCGGCCGCGCGGAGCTCGCGTTCGACCCGGTCGGCAACGACAACACCGACATGTTCGTGCGCCTGAAGCCCGAGAAGGAATGGACGAGCGCGCACGACCTCGACGAGCTGTCGGAGGTCATCAAGACCGCCATCGAGAGCCGCGTCGCGGGCACGTTCGTCTCGGTCAGTCAGCCCATCGAAGACCGCACCAACGAGCTCATTTCAGGCAGCCGCGCTGACGTCGCGATTCAAATCTTCGGCGCCGACCTCGACACGCTCGTCGAGAAGTCGAACGCGGTCGGAGACGTGGTGCGTTCCATCAACGGCACCGGCGACGTGCGCATCGAACGTCTGCTCGGCATGCCGAACATCGTCTTCACGCCCGATCGCGAACGTCTCGCGCGCTACGGCGTCGAGCTCGAAGACGTGTTCCGCACGCTCGAAGCCGCGCGCGTCGGTGCGCACGTCGGCAACATCTACGAGGGCCCGAAGCGCTTCGAGGTGAAGCTGCTGTCTCCGCCCACCGAGAACACGCGTAAGGGCCTCGGAGACTTGTTCGTCGAGACCTCGGACGGTCAGCAGGTGAGCCTCGACGAGTTGGGCACGCTCGAGGACACCGAAGGCCCGGCCACGGTTCGCCGCGAGGGCTTCCAGCGCACGGTGCGCGTCGAGGTGAACCTGCGCGGCCGCGACCTCGCGTCGTGGGTCGCCGAAGCGCAGGCGAAGGTGCAGCAAGAGGTACCGCTGCCCACGGGCTACACCGTCACGTGGGGCGGTCAGTTCGAGAACCTCGAGCGCGCGCAGCAACGCCTCGCGATGGTGGTGCCTCTTTCCCTGCTCATCATCCTCGGCATGCTGGTGATGACGTTCGGTTCGGTGCGCGTCGCCGTCGGCGTGTTCTCGCTCGTGCCGCTCGCGCTCATCGGCGGCGCCATCGGTCTGCTCGTGCGCGGCATGAACTTCTCGCTGCCCGCCGCGGTCGGCTTCATCGCGCTCGGCGGCGTCGCGGTGCTCAACGGGGTGGTGATGACCACCGACGTGAAGAAGCTGCTCGACCAGGGTCACTCCATCGACGAAGCGCTCGCGCACGGCGCCGCGCATACTTTGCGCGCGGTGCTCACCACCGCCGCAGTCGCTGCGCTCGGCTTCTTCCCCATGGCCATCAACACCGGCGCCGGCAGCGAGGTTCAGCGCCCGCTCGCCACCGTCGTCATCTTCGGCATCGTGTTGGCCACCGGTCTGATGCTCGTCGTCTTCCCCGGCATTCTGAAGATCGCGCTCACGTCGAAAGCGAAGGTCGAGAGCGATGACCTGATTCCACCTCCTGATCCGGTTTCAGAAAGTGAAGTCACTTCACCTGCACATGTCACCGTCACGGAGTGACGACGCGCGCAGACGGCTTTAAGAAACGGGCATGTGCCGAAACATCAAGACGCTGCATCACTTCGAGCCGCCCGCGACGCCTGAAGAGATTCGCGCGAGCGCGTTGCAGTTCGTTCGCAAGCTCTCGGGCATGGCCAAGCCCTCGAAAGTCAACGAGGCGGCCTTCGAGAGGGCGATTCGCAAGGTGCAAGCTGCGACAGAGGAGCTGTTCGACGCGCTCGAGGTGAACGGTCCGCCACGCGATCGAGAAGTTGAGCGAATGAAGGCGAAAACGCGCGGGCAACAACGCGAGGCGCGCATGCTCGCGAAGCTGTCCACTCGGCCGGTTTGAGTTTTCATTTGTAGGTGAAACTTCACACACAAAAATCTTCGGCGGCGTTACCAGCAGTTTCATGTCTTCGACGAAGTACGGCGTGCGTTGGCACTCCGAGCGTCGCAAGCAGCTGCTGGAGCGTCACCCGGAAGCGCGGTCCCTCATGGGGCCCAATCCGTGGACTGCACTGGTGGTGCTGGCGCTCGTGGCGCTGCAGGTGTGTCTGGCCGTGGCGTTCTCGTCACTGCCGTGGTGGGCCATCCTCCTTCTCGCGTATGCGATCGGTGCGTTCATTTCGCACGCGCTCGGTGTCTTGATTCACGACGCCGCGCACGACCTCGTGTTCCGCAACCCGGCGAACAACAAGCTCATCGCCATCTTCGCGAACCTGCCGCTCATCTTCCCGGCGGCGATCGACTTCCGTGAGAAGCACCTGCTGCATCACGCGCATCTCGGCGAGCCCGACGGCGCTGACACGCAGGCGCCCGGCGAGTGGGACTTCCGCTTCGCGACGTCGCGGCTGCGCACGTACGTGTGGCACGTCATCGGGCCGATGGTCGTCACCTTTCAGTCGCGCGGGCAGAAGCTGTCGAAGTGGGCGTGGCTGAACATCGCCGCGAACGCGACGGCGGGCGCGCTGGTCTTCATCTTCCTGGGGTGGAAGGCGTTCATGTTCCTCGGGGCGTCGGGCCTGATGGCCTTCGCGCATCACCCGGTGGGCGTGCGCCGCTATGGCGAACATCTGACGCTCAAGCCGGAGCAGCCGACCGCTTCGTATTACGGCCCCCTGAATTGGATTTCGTTCGACGTCGGTTACCACGTGGAGCACCACGACGTGCCGAACGTGCCGTGGAACCGCGCGCGCAAGCTGCACACGATGGCGAAGGAGCTCTACGAGCCGCTCGCGCACATCAATTCGTGGACCGGTCTCCTGTGGGAGCTCACCTTCCACAAAGGTGAAGGCCCGCCGCGCTATTTCCTCGAGTCGCCACCGAGTGCCGTCGAGCAGCACGAGGGCGGTCATCACGTCTCGTAGTTGATCAACGCAGCGTCGAGCGCGCGAGGTCGGCGAAGGCCAGCGCGATTCGATTCGGCGAAGGCGGCAACACCAGGCCCACCATGCGCCGCTGCGCGTTCACCAGCGGCCGCGCGATGAGCTGTTGCGCTTCGACCTCGGCGCGCACCGAGAAGTCGGGCACGACGGAAACTCCGAAGCCGAGCGACACGAGCCGCTTGAGCACTTCGAGGCTGCTCATCTCCATCACCACGCGCGCGGAGACGTTCGCCTGCGCGAAGTAGCGCTCGAGCCAGGCGCGGGTACCGGTGGTGCGGTCGAGCAACACGAGCGGGTGCTTCGTGAGCTCGGCCGCCGTGACGCGCTTGCGCGCTGACAACGCATGCGCCGGCGGAGCGATGACGACGTCGGTCTGCGCGCACAGCGGCCATTGCTTGAGCGAATCGACGCTCGTTCCTCCCGGCAGCGGCAGCGTGACGACCGCGACATCGAGCTCTCGCGCGGCGACGCGTTCCGCGAGCGCTGGCGACGGCCGGTTGTCGAGCTGCAACTCCGCCTGCGGATGCGCGGCGCGAAACGCGGCGAACACCGGCGGCAGCAGATGCGTGGCCAGCGTGTCACTCGCGCCGAGCCGCAACGGCCCGCGCGCCACGGTGCTCAGCTTCCGCAGCGCCGCACGCGATGACTCGAGCGCGTCCAACACGGTGCGCGCGTGCACCGCCAGTGACTGCCCCGCTTCAGTGAGTCGCAATTTGCGAGTCGAGCGGTCGACCAGTGGCTCGCCGACGTCTTCTTCCAGCGCCGCAATCTGCTGACTGACCGACGATTGCGGAATTCCGAGCGCACGGGCCGCGGCTGAGAAGCCACCGTGACGAACCAGTGCGTCGAAAAGCGCCAGCCTGTCGCTGCGGAGTTCCGGTTCCACGGCACGCGTCGCTAGCACGGCAGACCTCCGCGCGTTCTGGTGTAGAACTTCGCGCGCCCATGGACCCGAATGTGCTCGAGCTTCTGCAGCGCGCCGCCGATGAATTGAAGGCGGCTCAGGCTGAGAATGCCCGGCTCCGTGAAGACATTTCGCGCGCGCGTGACGAGAAGACCAACGTCGGTGGCGGTGATGCGCTGCTCGGCGTGCGCGTCACGCAGTTGGAACGCGAGCTCGCGGCTGAACGTGAACGCCTCACGGAGTGGGAAGCGCGCGCGAAGGAGCTCGAAGAAGAGCTCCACAAACTGCGCCATGGGCACGAAGACGGCGTCGCGCCGCGCGTAGGTGAGCTCGAGAAGGAAGTCGAAGCTGAACGTGAGCGCGCGACCGCGTGGGAAAAGCGCAGCAACGAGCTCGAGCACGCGATGAACAAGCTGCGCTCCGCGAATGGAGAAGCGGCCGAGGCGCTGCGCGCGGAGATGGCGGCGCTCGGTGAAGAGACCAACGCGTTGCGCGCGGAGAAGACGGCGCTCGGTGCGCAGCTCGACGAAGGCACCTCGACGCTGAAGGCGCAGCGAGACGCCACCGAGGAGGCGATCGCCGAGAAGGCGAAGCTCGAGGAAGAGCTCGCGAAGCTGCGTGACGAGAAGACCGCGGCGGAGGTGCGCTTCGATGAAGAGATGACCGCGCTGCGCGCCGAGAAGGCCGCGCTGGAGTCGCGTACCGAAGACGAAGCCAGCCTGCTGCGCGGGCGCCTGAGTGAATTCGAGGCCGAGTCCGCGAAGCTGCACGGCGAGCTCACGTCGCTGCGCACGCGCCGCGATGAATTGAACGTCGAGGTCGGCAAGGTCGAGAAAGAACGCAACGCGCTCCGCGCGAAGGTGGCCGAGGTCGAAGCCGCGCAGACCGCGTTTCAGGCGACGGCGGCGCAGCAGCTCAGCGAAGAGAAAGACAAGCTGCAGATTACGGCGCAGCGGCTGCTCGACGCGCGCTCGAAGAGCCGGGAACTGGAGAGCTCGCTCAACGACACGACCGCGCAGCTCGAGACCGCGCGCCGGTCACTCGCTGAAGCCAACGCGCAGATTCAGCAGCTCCAGGGGCAGTTGGAGCACGTGACCGGCGAATGGCGTCACGCCGACGCCGAGTACGCGAAGCTGCACAACGAGATGATGGTGTTGCTCGACCAGCGTGATGAAGCGCGCCGCGAGCTCGACGCCATCAAGACACGCCTCGGACTGCGCTGAGCGAGCGCTTCTTCGGGAAGTACGGAGCACCGCGACGTTTACGCAGCTGCACCGTCACCTTCGAGAGCGCTTCGATGACCGGCATCAATTCGTGACCCAGGTCGGTGAGCGAGTACTCGACGGTCGGCGGCTTCGTCGGCAGCACCGTGCGAATCAAGACTCCGCGTTCTTCGAGCTCGTGCACACGCGCGCTCAACACCTTCGCTGAAATGCCCGGGAGGTCGGAGCGCAGCTCGCTGAAGCGTCGCGCACCGCCGCTCAACGCCCAGACGACGTTCAGCGCCCACGCACCGCTCACCAGCATCAGGCTTCGGTCCAACGGGCACTCCGGCAGCTGCCGGCTCCTGTTCTTGCGACGCGCGAGCACCATGTGAACTGGTTACCCGCGAGTTACCGGGAAAGCAAAGTTACCAATGGTTACCTGATGCGCTCGCGAAACCTGAAACGCATCTTGGGGAGATGAAAAACAAACTCCTCTTCTGGATTCCCACCGGGCTTCTCGCAGCGCTTGTCGCGATTTCGGGCACGGTCAACGTGACGCATCAGCCCCGCGTGATGCTGGTGGCCGAACACCTCGGGTACCCGCAGTATCTGCTGACGATTCTCGGGGTCTGCAAACTGCTCGCAGTGCTCACGCTTCTCTCCGCGCGGCGCTGGCCGCGGCTCACCGAATGGGCCTTCGCCGGGCTCGTCTTCGACTTCGCGGGGGCGTTCGTTTCACATCTGGCGATGAGCGACACGTTCGCTCAGACCGCGCCCTCGGTCGCGATGCTGGTGCTGACCGTCATCACCTACCGCGCGACTTCACTGCGACGAGCCGCTTGAAGTCGTACGCGACGCCCGCACCTTCATCGCGTCGGCCTCGCGGCCCAGCGCAGCCAACACCTGCTCGAGCACCACCGATTCCCGGGCGTCGAGCTGCTTCGCACGCACCAACGCGGCGTCGAGGCCTTCGACCATCGCCAACACCGCCAGTGAACGCGGCTCGCGCTGAAACGTATGCGTCCATCGGCCATCGCGAGCCACGCTGCGTTCGATGAGTTCGTACAGCTGGCTCCCGAGGCCAGAATTGGTCATCACCACCACGCCCTGGCCCGAGCGCCAGTTCATCATCATTACCGTCTGGTAGCCGTCGTTGCCGCCGGTGTGCGTGAAGAAGCCGGGGTTCGCGTCATCGAGCTCGAAGCACGACGCACCGGGCGTCAGCAGCGCGTCTGCCGCCGCGCGAGGGAGCCATGACGACTTGCCGTTCTTCGCGCGCGCAACTTCGATGGCCCACTTCGCGAGATCAGTCGGCGTGGTCCACAGGCCGGCGGCGGCGAGCTCCGGGTAGACGTGCCAACGACCCGGCACCTGGTTCCCGTCGGCGCGAAAACCACTCACTGCACGCTTCGCGAGCGCTGTGCTCAACGGTTGCTCGAAGCGACTGTCTTTCATGCCCGCAGGCGTCAGCACCAGCCGCGACATCAGCGATGCGAACGGCTCATGCGTCACGTCGGAGAGCAGCAGTTGTTCGACCGTCACTCCACCACCTGAATAGCGCTCGGCTGAACCGGGCTCGAACTCGAGCTGCACCGGTGAGTTCATCGCGGGCGACTCGCCATTGAGCACCTGCAGCACGGTGGGCACCGGCGCGCCGACTTCGTACCCGGCGAAGCCATGCACCGAGAGCCCGCTGGTGTGCGAATACAACATGCGCGGCGTGACCGGCTTCGACCAGCGGCTCGTCGGCACCTTCCAACTCGAGAGCAGCGTGTTCACGTCATCGTCGAGTGAGAAGCGCCCTTGTGACGCGAGCAACGCCGTCGCGGTCGCCGCCACCGGTTTGCTGATCGACGCGGCCTGAAACAACGCGTGCGGGTCAGCGCCCCACGCCCGCGCCGAGACGATGCGGTAGTCGTCGATGACCGCGATGCTGACGGCCTGCACGCGAAGCGCGCGCATCGCCGTCGTCAGCTGCACCTTGAGCGGCGCGAAGTTTTCTCCACGGGGAATCTCGAGTGTGTCGGGAGCCGCCAGCGCCAACTGCGCCAGCAACGCCCCCACCAACAGCGTCTTCACGCCGCCTTCACGCCGAGGCGAGAGAGCACATCATCGAGGTGCCGCGACACTTCGGTCTCGTGGTGCAGCACGCCTTCGATGATTCCATCGAGCCCGATGAAGAACGTCGCGCGCCGGTCGATGCGCAACTGCGGCCACAGCACACCGTACTTCTCGCTGATGGCGTGCGACTCGTCACCCAGCAGGCGGAACTCGAGGTTCTCCGACTTCGCGAACTCGCAGTTGCGCTCGTGCTTGTCGACGCTGACGCCGATGAGCTCGGCGCCGGCGGCGGTGATGCGCGCGTAGTGCTCCTGGAAGTAGCGGACTTCTTCGGTGCAGTACGGCGTGAACGCGCGGGGGAAGAAGAACAGCACGACCTTCTTCTTGCAGCGGAACTGCGAGAGCGAAATCGCTTCGCCCCGGCAGTCGATGGTCGAAAAATCAGGAGCCGCGTCCCCCGTCTTCAGCATCTCCATCTCGCTCATCACGCTTTCGGCTGCAGCGACTCCGCGACGAGCTCGGCCACGTCACGCACCTTCACGTTTTCACGGTGCGTGTCGGCGAGGCCGTCGCGAATCATGGTGTGACAGAACGGGCACGCGACCGCGACGGTGCCCTCGGCTTGACCTGAATAGTCGCCCACCTGCCCCGGGTGCTTGTGGTCGGTGGCCGACGGGAACGGCACGGTCGGGTCGGCGGCGTGCGCCAGCGTCAGCGCCACTTCGTTCGCGCGGTTGTGGTTGATGCGCGTGCCCTCGTGCTCCTCCATCCACATGCGGGCACCGCCGGCGCCGCAGCAGAACGACTCACGCTTCGAGCGCTGCATCTCGACGACTTCAAGCCCGGGGATCGCGCCCAGCACTTCACGCGGCGCATCGAACACGCCGTTGTGGCGGCCGAGGTAGCACGGGTCGTGGAAGGTCAGCTTCTCGGTCATCACCTTGCCGAGCTTGATGCGCTTGTCCTTCAGCAACTGGTTGATCATCTCCGTGTGGGAGATGACCTGGAAGTTGCCGCCGAACTCCGGGTACTCGTTCTTGATGGTGTTGAAGCAGTGCGGGCACTGCGTGACGATCGCTTTGATGCCCTTGGTGTTCCAGGCCTCGACGTTCATCTTCGCCATCGTCTGGTACAGGTATTCGTTGCCGCCGCGACGGGCGAGCTCACCGTTGCAGGTCTCTTCCTTCCCGAGCGTCGCGAACTTCACGCCGGCCTCGGTGAGAATCTTGGCGACCGCGCGCGACACCTTCTTCATGCGCTCGTCGTACGAACCCGCGCAGCCCACGTAGAAGAGGTACTCGTACGTTCCACCGTCGCCCCACTTCGGGAGCGGCACGTCGCCTTCCCACTCGTCGCGCTTTTCCTGGCCGAGGCCCCAGGGGTTGCCCTGACGCTCGACGCCTTCGAACACGCGCTGCAATTCGACGGGGAAATCGGCTTCGACCTGCACCTTGTAACGGCGCATGTCGATGAGGCGCGGCACGTTCTCGATGAACACCGGGCACGCCTGCTCGCACCAGCCGCACGTCGTGCACGCCCACACCGTCTCGGGCTTGAGCACGCCGCCTTCAGCCGCCACCAGCGGAGGCATCTCGACTTCGCCGCCGTGGCCGTCGCTCCACTTGAAGGTGCCGTCTTCCTGCTTCTTCGCCGACGCGAGCTGGTCTTCGTGGTCCCAGAGGAAGTGCTTGATGCTCTGGTTGACCTCTTTGTGCGTGAGCG
The DNA here is from genome assembly GCA_048498275.1 of Myxococcota bacterium. Taxonomy (GTDB): domain Bacteria; phylum Myxococcota; class Myxococcia; order Myxococcales; family Myxococcaceae; genus Archangium_A. Next base: position 18,258 of record JBEHYH010000014.1, read on the forward strand.
GCTTGCCGGTGATGTACGTCGGGCAGTGCGTCTGACAGCGGCCGCACTCGGTGCAGGTGTTGACGTCGAGCGCCTGCTTCCACGAGAGCTGGGTGACGACCTTCGCGCCGAATTCCTCCTTCTCGAGGTTCGGCGTCGACAGCTTCGCGCTGGTCGAGATGTTCGGGCGGTCGACGGGCTCGAGCCGCTTCATGAACACGTTGGGCAGACCCACGATGACGTGGAAGTGCTTTCCGTACGGGAGGAAGTTCAAGAAGACGACGACGATGAGCAGGTGCGTCCAGAAACACAGGATGCCCAGCGAATGCAGCGAGTGCGTCTCCACGCCCGAGAGCGCGTAGCCGACGAGCGAGGTGACCGGCTCGTACGCCGACCAGGTGATGCCCTGCGCGCGGAAGTGGGAGGCGCCGAAGATGAACTCCGTCACCATCAGGCCGCCGATGAAGCCGAGAATCAGAATGGCTTCACCCGACTGCGTCATGCGCTTGGGGTGCACCACGAGGCGCAGCCACATGAAGTACAGCACGCCGAAGACCGACAGCCCGGCGATGATGTCTTTCGCGAAGAGGTAGCCCTTGTAGACGGCGGCCAGCACGGTCGCGTCGGCCCAGAACGGGTCGGCGAAGTTGGTCAGCACGTCACCGGCGCGCGTCGAATACGCCATCACGAAGAGCATCAGCGTGCGCGCCTGCACCGTCATGAACGCGGCGAAGATGAGCACGTGCATCAGGCCGGGGAGCCGTTCTTCACGGTCGACCATGCGCTTCTGGCCGAGGCCGAACATCAGCAGCGCCCTGGTGCGCTCGCCTTTGCGATCGAGACGGTTACCGGGCTCGGGCGCGAGCCCTTTGAACTGCTTGATGCGCCCCCACATCGTCACCGCAAAAAAACCCAGCCCGCAGAACAGAAAGACGGAGACGAGAGTCGGATTCATCGAGGCCTCACCTAGCAGGAAACGCGCGTATGACGGCGTGAAAGTAATGCATCGCGTAAGACGAAACAGCTGTGGGCACGCGTGACATGACCTTGGTTAATTTCACCGGCATGTCGACTCACACGGCGACGATCGAGTGGAAGCGAGACGGTGATTTCGCGCGGAAGAATTACAAGCGCGCGCACACGTGGCGGTTCGATGGAGGCATCACCGTGCGAGGGGCCGCGTCTCCGCATGTCGTGCCCGTGCCGCAGACAGTGGAGGACGCGGTCGACCCCGAAGAAGCACTCGTGGCCTCGGCGTCGAGCTGCCACATGCTGACCTTCCTCTTCCTCGCGGCGAACGATGGCTTCGTCGCGGAATCGTACGTCGATGAAGCCGAAGGTCACCTGCGCGGCGGCTGGGTGGCTGAAATCGTGCTGCACCCGCGCATCGTGTGGAGCGGAACTCCGCCGACCGCTGATCAGCTCGCGTCACTGCATCATCGCGCGCACGAGGAGTGCTTCGTCGCGCGCAGCCTGAAATCTGAAATCCGCGTTGACTGAAGATGCGCTCCCCGTCTCCCACAAGCGGCGGTGGGGCCGAACATCTTCGAGGACCGCGCGGTCTTCAAATCACGAGCTTTGCGTTCGACACGCACGTGCTCGTCGACATCGAGAGAAACTTCATCAAGCTCGCGGGGAGGCGAAGGGGTCCTCGCGCACGTAGACAAAGTCGACAAACAGTGACGAACGAAGCTCGAGAGCGCTCGCTCAGAGCTTCACGCTCCAGATGCGGTCGTCGTCGATCTGCTTCCCGACACGAAACGGGTTGCGACCGATCTCCGCGAAACCGTAGCGCGCGTAGAAACGCTGGGCGCGAACGTTGCCGGCGAAAACACCGAGCACCAACGTGCGGGCGCCCCGCGCACGTGCGCTCGCGAGCGACCACTCCATCAACTCCGCTGCGACTCCACGCCCCTGCCACGCGCTCGAGACGTAGAGCTGCTTGAGCTCGACGGCATCAACCGCGGCCGGAGCCGGCAGCGTGTTCTTCCCGAGCTTCGCGAAACCGGCGATGACGCCACCGTCGAGCGCGAGGCGAATCGTGAACTGTGGATCGCCGACGTGCGAGGGCAACCCGCCCGGCCCGAAGGCTTCGTCGAGAAAGACATCGAGATCTTCCTGCGCATAGAGATGCGCGAAGGTCTCGACGAATGAACGTCGCGCCATCTCCGTCAGCGCGGGCGCGTCAACGGCGACAGCGTCGCGATATTCGATCACGGAGGGCTCGGACGATTCTCGGTGCCCTCGCCCGGCGTGATGAACAGCATCGACGTCGGCACGCGATGTTTCCCCGTGTGCCAGACGCCCTTCGGCACAACCACGAAGTCACCCGGTGCACTCAGCTTCACGTGCTGATCACCCGACGGCATCCGCAGAATCATCTCCGCTTCGCCCGAGAGCAGCGTGACAATTTCATCGCCCGCGGGGTGCATCTCCCACGTCGGCCAATCGCCGGTGAAATCGAACCGCATCACGAGCTGACCCGGGTCGAGGTCTCGGCGCGAGTCGATGGTCTGCCAGAACGTCTCCGTCACCGGCTGCAGTGACGAGAGACGATCGGCCCGCAGATGCACGTAGGTCGTCGCGAGGTTCATGCGCCGACCCTACCGCTTCAGATGCCGAGCGCCGCCTTCGCCTGTTCCCAGTAGTAGTGACGCGCGGAGTTGCCGTTGTACCCGCCGTTGATCCGATACGTCGTGTAGTCGAAGTCACCGCGGTCAGCGGCCGCGTTCAGGTTGCGGCTGTTCCAGAACCACACCGCGACCTTGAAGCCCCACTCCGGAGTCGCCACCAGCGTCGGGTTGTTCTCGAAGTCGACGCCGAGCGCATTGCCCGCAGCGCGGTAGTTGTTGCGGCCCGTGAGCTGAATCGGCCCGCGGCCTTTGTAGCGAACGCCATCGCCCGGGTAGATGTTGCCGAGGTCGGTGCGCCCCTCGTACGCCGCGCCCGACGCGATCTCTTCGAAGTACCGGAGCTGACCCGATTCGTGCGCGAGTTGCGCCAGGAACATCGCCTGCCGCTGCGGCGTGTTGATGCCGCCCTGAATCATCGCCTGATTCAGATAGGGCAGATATTGATCAGCCTTCGCGCTCCCGAGGTTCGGCATGATCTGCAGCAACTGCGCCTTGCTGATGCCGCCCGTCGTCGGCCCCGGAGGCGTGGGGTTCGTCACCGGACCCGGGCCCGTCACACCACCCGGCAGCTTCAACTGCTGCCCGACATAGATGAGGTTGGGGTTCGAAATGCCATTGAGCGACGCGAGCGTGGCGACCGTCGTGCCGTAGCGCGACGCGATGCCAGACAGCGTGTCGCCGCTCTTCACGGTGTACGTGCCACCACCGCTCGAAGCCGGAGGCGTCGGGTTCACCGGCGCCGGCGCGGGCGTCGAACCGCCACCCGGCAGCTTGATGACCTGACCGACCTGAATGAGGTTGGGGTTCGAAATGCCGTTCAACGACGCGAGCGTGGCGACCGTCGTGCCGTAGCGCGACGCGATGCCCGACAACGTGTCACCGGCGCGAACGCGATACGTGCCTCCGCCGCTGGGCTGCGCGGGCGCTGACGGAGCGGGCGTCGGAGCCGGCGCCGAAGTCGTCGGAATCGTCAGGCGCTGCCCGACGTAGATCAGGTTCGGGTTCGAGATGCCGTTGCGCGACGCGATGGCCGCCACCGTCGTGCCGTAGCGCGACGCGATGCCCGACAGCGTGTCGCCGCTCTTCACCGTGTAGCTGACCGAACCGCTGCTGGTCTGCGCGGGCGCCGCGGGCGTCGTCGAGTACGAATCGGGGACCGTGATGTTCTGGCCCGCGTAGATGACGTTGGGGTTGCTGATGTGGTTCGCCGACGCGAGCGCCGCCACCGTGGTGTGGTACCGCGATGCGATGCTGCTCAGCGTGTCGCCCGAACGAATCGTGTAGGTCGCCATGCAGCCATCATCGGCAGACCGCCCCACGCGGAATTTTGCCGATCAATTCAAGTTCGTTGACAGTGGTGCGCGCGCGCCGCAGGCCCACATGTCGCACCTGTGCGCGCGCTGAAAATTGCGTAGGAGAATCAAATGAGTAGGTTGCTACAGCCATGAAGAAGTGGGCCCTTTTCATCTGCTTCGCAGTCGTGAGCTGCCAGCCGATCGCCTGTCCCTCCCCGGCGGGCGGCGTCTGCGACCCGCGCAACGCGAACTGCCCGGAGGGCTACTACTGCGCGCTCGCCGAGGTCTGCACGAAGACGTGTTCGCAGGTGAGCGACTGCTGGGTGAGCACCAACAACGGCTGCCGCACCAACACGCTGCCCGGGCAGACGCTGCCTGACGGCGGGTACTTCACCGAGGAGTCTCCCGACGGCTACTGCCCCGAGACCAAGTTGATGGAGTGCGTCGGCGGCTTCTGCCAGCTCCCCGAGAACAAGGTCGACGGTGGCTACGACTACGACGTCTATGGGCCGTCGCCGTTCAAGGGCAACCGCAGCCAGGGGCCGCAAGAATGAAGCGCCTCGCTCTTGTCCTCTTCGTCTTCTCGGGTTGCGGGCTCGTCGCCTGGCCGGGCAAGGCCTGTCAGAAGCACGACGAGTGTTCCGGTCTGAAGAACGGCTATTGCTCGCGCGCCGAAATCTGCACGAAGGAATGTGGCGCCACGAGCGATTGCCCCGACAAGTCGGTGTGCGCGTTCGACGTCGGCCCGCGCCACGTGTGCCTGCCGGAATGCTCGAAAGACGGCGACTGCGCGTCGGGCTTTCACTGTGGTGACGGGTATTGCGTGCTGACGGAGCCGCTCTCCGCTCCCGCGAACTAAAAGGGGTCTGCCATGAAGATGATCATCGCCATCATTCGCCCCGAACGTCTCGAGGCCGTCGAGGAGTCTCTCAAGAAGGTGCTCGACGAGGGCGACCACTACCGCATCACCGTCGACACCGTCGAAGGTCACGGCCGGCAGGAAGGCGAAGTCGAGCTCTTCCGCGGGCAACGCGTGCGCAGCGGCAAGGTGCAGAAGTCGCGCGTCACGGTGTGCGTGAACGACGCGTACGTCGACAAGACCATCGAGGCGATCCTCGAAGGCGCGCGCACCGAGGGCGGCGGAGCGGTCGGTGATGGAAAAATCTTCGTGATGCCGTTGGAGCAGGTGGTGCGAATCCGCACCGGTGAGCGCGGCGAAAAGGCGATCTGACGTGTTGCTGCATCATGAACTGGTGACCGCGCCTGACGCGGCTCCCACGCGCGCGGTGGTTTTTCTTCACGGCATTCTCGGCACCGGCGGCAACCTGCGCAGTCACGCGAAGCGCTTCGTGCAGTCGCAGCCGCAGACCGCGGCCGTGTTGATGGACCTTCGCGCGCACGGGCAATCACTCGGAGTGGATGGGCCCGACACGATTGAGAACACCGCGCGCGATGTGCTTCAGACCGCGCGCACGTTCGGGTTTCCGCTCTTCGGAGTCGTCGGGCATTCGTTCGGCGGGAAAATCGCGATCGCGATGGCCGCGCAGATTCCTGAGCTCGAGCATGTGCTGACGCTCGATTCAGGCCCGGGCACGCGCATCGAAGCGCGCGGCAGTGAGCAGACCGTTCAAGTCGTGGAGATGCTGCGCGAGCTGCGAGGCCCGTGGGCGAAGCGTGATGACTTCGTGCGCGACGTCGGCACGTACGGCTTCAACGCCGGGCTCGCGTCGTGGCTGGGGATGAATCTCATCAAGCGCGATGAAGGGTTCGTGTTCGCGCTGGAGCTGACGCGCATTCAGGCGCTGCTCGACGACTACTTCCGCGTCGATCTGTGGCCGGTGGTCGAGAAGGCCGCGGCCGCGAAATCGGGCCCGCGGTTTCATCTCGTCATCGGTGCGAAGTCGCGCGTGTATGACGAAGAGGAACGCGCGAAGGCGCTCGCGCTCGAAGCGTCGAGCGATGGCTGGGTGACGGTCGACGTGCTCAACACCGGGCATTGGATTCACGTCGATGATCCACAAGGCGTCGCCGAGGCGCTGCAGAAGCACCTGCGCTGATCAGCTCGTGAAACAAGCTGTGGGGGTAGTTGCGCGCGATCCGGATGCACATCGATATCGTCGCGTCATGACATCGTCTCCGCTCCTCCACAGGTGTGATCTCCTCCTCGCGCGATCACCAAATGATCTGCGCGAAAACGCCGCGCAACTGCACGGTGTGATGCGGCTTCTCGCTGACGACTTTCGCGGCATGCGCACGATCGTGTCCGGCCACGACTGGTCGCGCATCGACCACCAACTCGATCAACTCCCGATCGCGCTCGCCGAAGCCGACCTCGCCAGGTGGGAACGCGCGCGCGGAGTCTTGCGGACCGTCGCGGCCCGGACCTGACGCGCCTCATCTCAATGCGAGCCGGCTGAAGCGCGGAGCAGAAGGAAGTTCCGCTCAGCGAGACTCCCGGTCTTCTGCGCCGCGAGTCTGAACGCTGCAGCAGCTTCAGCATGCTCGCCGAGCCGCTCGAGCAGATGCCCGCGCGCCGCGATGAGCCGGTAGTTGTCCTGCAATGACTTCAGCGCGTTCAACTTCTCGAGCCCTTCGCGTGGCCCATGCACCATCGCCCACGCGACCGCGTGATTGAGCGCGACCATGGGGTTTCCCGTCATGCGCATCAGCACCTCATACAGCGCGATGATCTGCGGCCAGTCAGTGCGCTCCGTCGACGTGGCCTCGCTGTGCAGTGACGCGATCGCCGCCTGCAATTGATACGGGCCGACCGCTCCGAGCGCGAACGCCGCTTCGACGAGCGCGCTGCCTTCTTCAATCTGCGCGCGGTTCCACTTCGAACGATCCTGCTCATCCAACGGAATCAACTCACCCGCATCACCGACCCGCGCCGCGCGCCGCGCATCCGTCAGCAACATCAACGACAGCAACCCCATCACTTCGGGAACCTCGGCCATCATCGCGTTCAACATGCGCGCGAGCCGAATCGCTTCGCTCGCGAGATCGACGCGATGAACGCTCGCGCCTTCGGTCGCCGCGTAGCCCTCGTTGAACATCAGATAGAGCACGTGCAGCACGGTCGGGAGCCGCTCCCGCCGTTCATCTCGCGTCAGCGGCTCGCCCGAAATGCCCGCGTCTTTCACCGTCTGCCGCGCCCGCGACAACCGCTGACCCATCGTCGACTCGGGCACGAGAAACGCGCGCGCGATTTCTCCCGTGGTCAGCCCGCCGACCGCGCGCAGCGTCAACGCGATCGCCGACGCGCGCGAGAGCTCCGCGTGACAACAGAGGAACAACAAATCGAGCGAGTCATCGTGCTCCGCCGAGAGCGCTTCATCGGCGGCCAACGCGTGCTGTTCATCTGCCGGCACCAGCGAGACGACGACCTCTTCGCGCAACCGCCGCGAGGTCTCGGCGCGCACCGAATCGATGACGCGCCGGTTCGCCACGTGCAACAGCCACCCGCGCGGCTCCGCGGGAATTCCCGAGCGAGGCCATTCACGCGAGGCGGTCAACAACGCCTCCTGCACGGCGTCTTCGCACGCCTGCAGATCGCGATGCCGTCGCACGAGCGCGCCCACCAACTTCGGAGCGAGCTCGCGCAACAGCTCCGTGACACGCGCGTCGTTCATTCAACCGGAGGCGCGGACATCACCTGGCGCACTTCGATGTCGAGGTGCAGCGGCTTGCCCTGCTGACCTGGCGCCATCGACGCCTCGGCGGCGATTTCATACGCGCGCTTCACCGTCTCGACCTCGACGATCCAGTAACCGACGAGAAATTCCTTCGTCTCGGGGAACACACCGTCGGTGTTCGGCGTGCCGTCGGGGTTCGCCTTCACCAGCTTCGCTTCGTTGGGGAACGCGAGGCCCTCGGCGGCGACCAGCTCGCCCTGCTTGCCGAGCTTGATGGCGAACTGCTTCATGTAATTGATGTGACCTTTGAGGTCCTCCTTCGCCCACGAGAGGATCTGCGGTGCGCCATTGCCTCGGTGATTCATCGCCAGCATGAATTTCATTTTCTTCTCCGTGTTGTTGGGTCGGTGTTCGGCGGCCGAAATCGCCGCTTCGCTTTGATTTCGTCACGCCTCGCGGTGCGCTTTCTCGAGCGCGGCCACGTCGAACTTCACCATCTTCATCATCGCGGCCATCACGGCCTGCGACTTCTTCGGGTTCGGGTCACTCGCGAGCTTCATGAAGACCTTCGGCACCACCTGCCACGAGAGGCCGAAGCGGTCCTTGAGCCAGCCGCACTGCGAAGGCTCACCGCCACCGGCGAGCAGCGCGTCCCACAGCGAATCGACCTCCTTCTGGTCTTCACACGAGATGAAGACGGAGAACGATTCGTTCAACTTGAACGTCGGCCCGCCGTTGAGCGCCATGAACTGCACGCCGGCGAGCTCGAAGGTCGTCACCATCGGCGAGCTCTGCACGATTCGGGAATCGGGAAACAGCGAGACGTAGAATTCAGCGGCCTTTTCGGCGCCTTTTTCGAACCAGAGAAACGGAGTGATTTTCTGGGGTTTCATCGTGTGCTCCTTGGAAAGAGGAAATGCTGCACCGATAAGTCGGAGCCGCCTTCAGGGTTTCGACATGCGCCGAAAACCGCGGACAGCCCAGGCCATGAAACTGACGCCGAGCACGCCGTACAGCACGTGGGAATACGGCAGGTCCCACATGCTGGCGGCGAGCATCACGGCCGTGCCCGGTACCGCCGCGGCCCGCGAGATTTCAAGCTGAGAATCACTCGCGCGCCAGGGTCTCCAGGGTGAGTGGTACCAGCCGGTAACCGCCACCGCGATGAGGGTGAGCGGCGCGGCGAGCACGCTGAGCACCATCTCCAGCGCGCCGTCGTGAGGCAGCACCAGATCGCGCGCGACTCCGAAGAAGGTCGTCGGCGCCTTGTGCGCGTTCGAGACCTCGAGCAGCGCCTTCGCTTCGTCGGTGGTGACGTTGTCGAGCTTCTTGTCGACCCGCATCGGCTGAATCGCGCCGCAGTGCGGGCACTTCTGCGCGAGGTGGAACATCCACCGTTCGCACTTCACGCACCTGACGCGTTCGTCACTCATCTCGAGAGTCAGCGTCTGCCATCAACACCCGCTTGGCGAGGGGATTCCCCGGCGTTCGCGAGGTAGGGTGCGCGCCGAAACATGAAGCACGAACGCGTGGTGCTGGTGCTCGAACCGTCGACGGCGCTCAAGCCGGTGCTCCAGGCCGCCACGCGCTTCGCGCCCGAGGTCACGCATGTCTTCGTGGTGGTGCTCGGCGCGTTGTCGCCCGGGGAATTCGAGCTCGTCTCCGCGCACTACGACGACGCGCCGGTCGAGTGGTCGATGGAGCACCACTTCGACGTCGCGCAGTTGCCGCAGTTCGTGCGCGCGCATGAAGCGACGCTGCTGGTCGCGGGTGCGTGGCCGGCGCGTGGCGCGCGCTCACGGGTGCTGACCTTGCTCGAGGTCGCGTCGCCGAACGGCGTCGATGTGTTGAGCGTCGGCGCGCAGGTTCCCGAAGCGCCTTCGCGAACCGGGCTGGCGGCGCTGACCATGCACGTGAAGTCGTCGGTGATGGCGGAAACGACGCGCACGGCGCTCTCGCTGCCTGACATTTCGCGCTTCGTGGTGCTGCTGCGCGGCGCGACGCGCGAGCAATCGGCGGCGTTGGAGCCGCAGTTGAACGCGTTGCTGCCCGGGCGTGCGCTGAACGTGCGGCCGATGCGCGCCATGCTCGGCGACGCGAAGAGCGAGCTGCGCGCCGATGAAGACGTCGAGTTGATGCTCGTCGCGACCGATGACCTGTGGAGCACGACGCGCAAGGCGCTGGCCCTGCTGTCGGCGGAGACGCTGGAGCTCGCCGAGCGGCCGGTGCTGATTCTCCATCACGCGCCCGAGGCGTCGCTGCTAGATAGCCGCTTCGTGCTCACGCCCTCGCCGTACGACCCGTGTCTGCA
>JBEHYH010000015.1:0-27996 GCA_048498275.1 Myxococcota bacterium
GGCGTTGTCAGATCACGTTCCCCACCATCCACGGAGGGGGCCCGAGCTACGACTTCACGCTGACCCCGGGCTTCTTCACCGGAGCGCCCATCATCAAGGACGCGCAGAACCCGCAGGGAGTGCAGTCGCCGACGGGCGTGCAGGGGCCGCGGCTCAACACCGAGTTCCGCTATTTCCCCGAGGCGCGCACGCAGGGGAAGGTCGTGCTGGGGCTGCTCTACGACTTCCGCACGCAGCGCGCGGTCGACCTCGGCATCGCCGATCGCGGCAAGACGCGCGGGTTGCGTGGCGAGTTCTCGTGGCTGCACGTCGAAGACTTCGACCTCGGCTTCGGCGCGCGGGTCGACGCCAGCGCGCACTCAGACGGCGACTACAACCGCGATCTCACCGTCGACGTCGTCGCCAGCGCCGCCACGTATCTGCGGAGCAGCGCGAAGGTCTTTCAGAAGGGCGACACGCACTACGTCGGGCTCGATGTCGGGCTCCGGCAGGACATTCAGTGGGGCTACGACTGGCTCGGCCGGCAGCACCTCGCGGCCGACACCACGGTGGCGAAGTACGGGCCGGGCACGCTGCAGCGTCTGCCTGCGCTGACCTTCGGCTGGCAGCCAGAAAACCAGCTCGGGCCCGTTCGTTTCGAAGTCGAAGGCGACATCGTGCGGCTCTCGCCGCTGTTCTCGAAGACCGGCGATGAAGGCGTGAACGCGAACGGCGGAGCGATCATGCCGACGACGTTCGAGACCGGCGTGCTCTCGTTTTTCCAGCCGCGAAACGGAGTCGCCAGCGTCGGCGATCGCATCTGGAAGGCGGGCGAGCGCGAATCGCGCCTGCGCCTGATGGCGAAGCCCACCGTGAGCGTCTCGGTTCAGCCCGGCGGCGTGCTGTCGGCGACCGCGAGCGCGGCGTGGCGCCAGTACATGTGGAGTGGCGAGGCGTCGGGGAATCTCTGGCATCGCGGCTACCTGCTGTTGGACGCGAAGGTCGAAACCGAACTGTCGGGGAAGTTCGGCGCGTTCCGCCATGTGATTCAGCCGTTGATCGACGTGCGCGCGTTGCCCTTCGGCGTGCAGAGCGCGAACGCGATCGTGCCGTATGACGCGGTCGACGCGGCGGTGCCGAACCTCACCGCGCGCGTGCAGGGCATCGCGGAGCTGCGTCAGCGGCTGATCTACAAGGGCGCCGAGGTCGCGCGGCTGTCGGTCGGGCAGGGGCTCGAGTTCGCGGGGCCGGGCCGCCTGCAGGCGACGCCCGGCGAGTTCTATGCGTCGCTCGCCGCGCGCTACTGGTGGTTCGCGCTGTCGGGCCAGCTTCGGTTCGACCCTCAGCCGGTGCGCTTCGCGTCCAACGGCCAGGAGATCGCCCGTGGCAACATCACGCGGAGCTCCGCGCGGCTCGACATCGACGACTTCAAGGGGCACGGGCTCTACGCGAGCTACGACAAGGTGCTGCTCGAAGGCACGATGCGATCGCGGCAGCCCATCGACCTGCTGTTTCTGGTCGACCGCGGCTACACCTCCGCGACGCCGGTGCAGATGATCACCTCCGGCGTGAAGTGGCGCTTCGGGCCGGTGTTCGCGCACTACGACGTGCTGATTTCAGATCAGCAGCCGCTCATCGGCACTGGACCCACCGCCGTGCAGGACTTCTCGGTGCCCGCGCGGCTCACGCTTCAGCAACATGCCCTGGGCATCGGCTTCGCTCCCGCGTGCGATTGCTGGAGCGTCGACCTCACCGCCACCCAGCCGTTGTACCCACGGCCGGTGGTTCCGCTCTTCGGCCTCAACGTCACGGTGGCGCGCTTCGGCTCCGTCGGCGTCTCCAGTCCCCGTTGAAGTCGGCTTCAGGTAGGTTATTGATTCCGAAATCAACCGGAGGACCACGTGCCCGAGAAGGTGAAGAAGAGCGCAGCGCGCACCGAGCGTGAGACGGAACGGCGGGAGGTCATCCTCCGCGCGGCCGTCGAGGTGTTTTCGCGCAAGGGCTACGCGGGCTGCCGCATTCAAGACGTCGCGAAGGAAGCGGGCGTCGCCTACGGGCTCGTGTACCACTACTTCAAGAACAAGGACGAGCTGCTGGAGTCGGTCTTCTCCATCGGCTGGGCCGGTTTTCTGAAGCACCTGCGCGCGGAGATCGATCGCGAGCAGCACATCGTCGGGCGCGTGCGCGGCATCGTGCATGTCGCGTTCGAGGCGTACCGGCGAGATCCCCGCGGGGTGAAGGTGCTGATCCTCGAGGTCGGTCGTTCACCGGCTGGCGGCTCGGTGAATCGCGGAGGCGCGTTCACCGAAGTGATCCTCGCGGCGGCGCAGATGTTCCGCGCGGCGCAGTCACGCGGCGAGCTCCCCGCGCATCTCGAGCCGGTGCTCTGCGCGACGATGTTGTTCGGTTGCATCGAGATGGGGCTCACCACGTTCGTGATGGGGTTGCTCGACAAGCGCGACGAGAAGGTCATCGAGCGCGCGCAGGAACAGGTGGTCGAGCAGTTCTTGTCGGGGGTCTCGCCGGCAGCGATGCCGCCGCCGGTCGCGAAACCTACAGCGAGAGACTCAGCAGGCTCTCGGCGTTGACCCATTTGCCGTCGAGCTTCACGCCGAAGTGAAGATGCGGGCCGGTCACGCGGCCGGTCTTGCCGACCAGCCCGAGGAGCTCGCCGCGCTTCACCTTCTGGCCTTCTTTCACTTCGAACTTCGACATGTGGAAGTACGCGGTGAACAGCCGCCCGCCGTGATGCACGAGCACCGTGTTGCCTGAAGCGAAGCAGTCGCGAACCATCACCACTTCGCCGTCATTGGCGGCGTAGATGGGGTCGCCGGTCTCTCCGTCGATGTCGGTACCGAAGTGCTGGCTCTTCTTCTTTCCGTTGAAGAGCCGCAGATCGCCGAAGGGCGCGCCCACGCCGTCATTTCTGGGCCACGCGAAAGAAGAGGAGAAGGTCCACGCTTCGAAATCGCGATCGGTCGCGGCGGTGAAGGCCTGCTGATCGTTCGCGGAGCGCTGCCGGTCCTTCTTCGAGATGCTGGTGAAACGTTTGCTGACGGTGAGCTGCCGGCGGCGGAACTGCTCGTGCACGATCTCGAGCGCGCCATCGACCTGCTCGGTACCCGCGACCACGTGGAGCGCTTCTTCGCCCGGCTTGCGCTCGACACTTAACCCGGTGATCGCCAGCCAGCGATCGCCGATGGGTAGAAAAACAAGCTCCGCCGAGCCGAGCTGGCCCGACGGAGCTTTTTCACTGCCGGTGACTTCAACGAGCACCACATCTCCAGGCCGCGCCTGACCGGGTTGGAGTCGAACTTCGACCGACGCCAACGCAACGATCAGGACAGCCGGGAACATCACGGAGAGACGGAGACCGTGAGGGGCGCCTGCTGGGTCGCGTCGATCTGCACGGTCGAACCCGTGATCAGGTTGTACGAACCGGTGGAGTTCGACGCGAGCGGGAACAACACGCGCGCCTGCGTACCGCTGGTGATGCCGCCGGGGAGGCTCGCGTACAGCGAGCTCACGGGGATCTCGTAACGGCTCGAGAAGCCCGACAGCTTGCAGGTGAACGTGCCCGCATTCGCCGGCACCGCGTTGGCCTGTTCCGCCGAGAACATCGGGAAGCCCTGGCGATACATGTTGCCGGTCTCGCCGTAGCTGGTCGTGTCGCCGCTCGCGTTGATGTCGAGCGCGAACTGAATCGCCGCGGCGCCGCTGTTGTCTTCGATCGGCGTGTTGAACTTCACGTAGAGCACGTCGCCGGTGCTCGGGCGGAAGATGCCCGTTTCCGTCATCGTGCCGACCGGCTTGTACGCCTCGAACGTCGGCGTGTTGAGCGTGAGCGCCTGCGTGGCGTCGAGACCGAACCCGTAGCCGATGAACGTCGAGGTCGCGCCCGTCTCGAGACCGGTCACGTGCACCGCGAAGTTGTACTTGTTGCCGAGCGTCCAACCCGCGGTGGGAACGATCTGGATCGTCCACGGCGAGACCTGCGTCACCGTCACCGGCACGTCGGTCTTGCAGTCTTCAGCAACGACCTTCACCCAGCGCGAGGAGCCGACTTCGTTGATCGCCTGGTTGAAGGTGATCGACACGGGGTCGTTGTTCTTGAGCGCGTTCTTGAACGGGCGGCTGCCGGCGGCCTCGGTGAACGACGCGAGGTTCGAGCCGGCGATGCTGATGCCAGTCGCGGTGCTCGCAGGGGCGAGCGTGATGAGCGGAACGGGCTCATTCTGGAAGAGCGCGTTGATCGTCCACGACGACACGTTGCCGCGCCAATCGGGGAGGTTGTCACCGTTGGTGTCGAACGGCTGCACCGCCAGCGCCGCGCGGGCGTTGCTGGTCGTGCCGAACGCGGCGAACGCGGCCGAGAGCGACTGCAGGTCAGGGGTGTTCTCGAACGTCGCGAGGCCATCGGTGCCGACCTGCACGGTCGCCGTGTAACGGCCCACCGGGCTGCCGTTGCCATAGCTCGCGACATACCCAACGCCCGAGAGGTCGAGCGTCGCGTTGGCGCCGTTCGCGGGCGCGCCGTCACCCGTCACCACGCGGAACACCTGACGGCCCGAGAGCGCGGCCAGACCGACCGTGCCGAGGTTGCCGTTGCCGTTGTTGAGCGGGAACCCGCCGTAGTACTGCGAGGTGCCCGAGGGAGCGCCGCCCGTGATGATGACCTTGGCGTAGCCCTGCTTTTCGAACGCGAGCTGACCTTCGCCGCCCGCCGCGATGTTCTTGAACGCGAACGCGCCCGTGTTCGAGCTGGTCACGCTCGTGACCTTGTCGCCGAGAATCAGCGTGACCTTCACTCCGTCGAGCGGCGTGCCGTCGATCTTCACCGTCTGACCCGAGAGGGTACCGACCGGCGTCGAGGGCGCGACCTGCTGAACAGAATCAGGCGTGGTGACGCCATCAGCGATTCCGTCTCCGTTTTCGTCCTTACCGACACATGCTGCGAGCGCCATGACGGTGCACGCGATCAAAATTCGCTTCATGAAGTTCCTGCTCCTTGTTGTGGATTTGGCCCCTGCTTGAGAAAGCGCGGGCAGTGTTGCCCCGTGATGCGCTCACTTCAAAGCGAAATCGGTCGCCGCCCGCGCGTTCGTGTGAGCATTTTGCCGGTTGAAATTCGCATCGCTGCGCCACACATTCCGCGCCGCTCAAACCTCGAAACTCAAAGGAGTCGTTCAAGCCATGGCTGGTCAGAAGATCACGTTGACGAATGGGAAGCTGAATGTGCCCAACAACCCGATCATCCCCTTCATCGAAGGAGATGGAACGGGCCCCGACATCTGGAAGTCGTCGGTTGCCGTGATCGACGCGGCGGTCGAGAAGGCCTACGGCGGCAAGCGCAAGATCGAGTGGCTCGAAGTGCTCGCCGGCGAGAAGGCGTTCAAGCTCAAGAACAACTGGCTGCCCGACGAGACGATCACCGCGTTCAAGGAATACCTGGTCGGCATCAAGGGCCCGCTCACCACGCCCATCGGCGGCGGCATCCGCTCGTTGAACGTCGCGTTGCGCCAGATGCTCGACCTCTACGTCTGCCTGCGCCCCGTGCGTTACTTCAAGGGCGTGCCCTCGCCGGTGAAGGCGCCTGAAAAGGTCGACATGACGATCTTCCGCGAGAACTGCGAAGACATCTACGCCGGCGTCGAGTTCGAATCGGGCAGCGCCGGCGCCGCGAAGCTCCTCGCGTTCTTGAAGGCCGAGTTCCCGAAGGACTTCGCGAAGATCCGCTTCCCTGAATCGAGCGGCATCGGCCTCAAGCCGGTCTCGAAGGAAGGCACCGAGCGCCTCGTGCGCGCGGCCATCAAGTACGCCCTCGACCTGAAGCGCAAGTCGGTCACCTTCGTGCACAAGGGCAACATCATGAAGTTCACCGAAGGTGCCTTCATGAAGTGGGGCTACGAGGTCGCGGAAAAGGAGTTCGGCGACAAGGTCTACACCTGGCAGCAGTGGGAAAAGACCAAGGCCGCGAAGGGTGAAGACGCCGCGAACGCCGAGCAGAAGGAACAGCTCAAGGCCGGCAAGATCCTCATCAAGGACGCGATCGCCGACATCTCGCTGCAGCAGGTGCTGACGCGCCCCGAAGACTTCGACGTCATCGCGACGTTGAACCTGAACGGCGACTACCTCTCTGACGCGCTCGCCGCGCAGATCGGCGGCATCGGCATCGCTCCGGGCGGCAACATCAACTACGTCACCGGCCACGCGATCTTCGAAGCGACGCACGGCACGGCGCCCAAGTACGCCAACCTCGACAAGGTGAACCCGGGCTCGGTGATCCTCTCGGCGGAGATGATGCTGCGCCACCTCGAATGGCACGAAGCAGCGGACCTCATCATCAAGGGCATGGATGCCGCGATCGGCAAGCGCACGGTGACGTATGACTTCGCGCGACTCATGAAGCAGGAAGGCCAGAACCCGACTGAGGTGAAGTGCAGCGAGTTCGGTCAGGCCATCATCTCGAACATGTGAAGAGAGAAGGACAAACCAAAATGTCGAAAGCTCCCGTCAAAGTTGCAGTCACCGGCGCGGCAGGCCGCATCGGTACGGCGCTCCTCTACCGCATCGCCTCCGGCGAAATGCTCGGCAAGGACCAGCCCGTCATCCTCTCGCTCCTCGAAGTGCCCGACGTGAAAGACGCCGAGGGCAAGGTCACGTTCTCCGCCATGAAGGGCCTCAAGGGCGCCCTGATGGAGCTCGAAGACTGCGCCTTCCCGCTCCTCCAGGGCGTGACCGCGTCTGACGACCCGAAGGTCGCCTTCAAGGACATCGACGTCGCGCTGCTGGTCGGCGCCACGCCGCGCGGCCCGGGCATGGAGCGCAAGGACCTGCTCACCAAGAACGCCCAGGTGTTCATCGCGCAGGGCCGGGCGCTGAACGAAGTCGCCAAGCGTGACGTGAAGGTGCTCGTGGTCGGCAACCCGGCCAACACCAACGCGTACATCGCGATGAAGAGCGCGCCGAACCTCAAGCGCGAGAACTTCACGGCGATGCTCCGCCTCGATCACAACCGCGCGCTCTCGCAGCTCAAGGCCAAGACCGGCAAGCCCGTCGATTCGATCGAGAAGCTGATCGTCTGGGGCAACCACTCGCCCACGATGTACCCCGACATCCGCTTCGCGACGTCGGGCGGCGAGTCGATGGCCAAGGTCGTGAACGACGAGAAGTGGCTGAAAGAAACGTTCATCCCCACCGTCGGGCAGCGCGGCAAGGCGATCATCGACGCGTCGGGCATCTCGTCGGTGCCGTCGGCGGCCAACGCGGCGCTCGATCACATGCGCGACTGGTGGCAGGGCGCCAAGGGGTGGACCACGATGGGCGTGCCGTCGAACGGTGAGTACGGCATCCCGCAGGACGTGATCTTCGGCTTCCCCACGGTCTGCAACGGCAACGGCCAGTACGAGATCGTGAAGGGCCTCGAGATCGACGAGTTCAGCAAGGGCAAGATCGCCGCGACGCTGAAGGAGCTCGAAGAAGAGCGCGACGCGATCAAGTCGATGCTCGGCTGAACGACTTCGAAGTCTTGAAGTGACGAGGGGTGAGGGCCAAGGGCCTTCACCCCTTCTTATTTGCGGGCTTCGAGCAGCTCCGGAGACACGAACCAGAGCGACTCGTTCGTCACGCCGTCGCAGGGGTGCTCGTTCGCCGGCGTGGGAGACACCAACTCGATGCCACAGAGAATCGAGCGACGTTCGGCGTCGCTCGTCTTCAACGTCGGCAACAACGCACGCGCATCATCGGCGCGCGAAAGGGCGATCAGCAACTGCACATGCCATGACGACGTGGCGCCCTCGGCTTCATCTGCACGCTCGAAGGCTTCGAGCGCTGCGTCGGTGTTCTGCTGACGCCAGTACGCGTTGCCGATGAGCTGCAGCGCGAAGGCGGTCTGGTCTCCCGCGCCGTCGTGCAGCAACTGTTGCGCTGAAGTGATCGCCTGCTGAAATTCTTCCTGTTCGATCAGCACGCGAACCAGCGCGAGCCGCAGCATCGGAGTGTTCGCGCCGAGATTCAGCTCGCTCTGAATCGTGCGGCGCGCGGTTTCGAAGTCATGCTTCGCGAACTGCGTGGCGGCGAGAAAACGAGAACGTTCGCCCTGTGAATTGTCGATCAACGGCAGCAACGGAGTGATCTCGTCGAAGCGATTGAGCTGCTCCAGCGCCTCGGCGCGGTACCACACGAGCAACGGGTCGCGATTCTGTTCAGCGTCGCGCGTGGCCTCGAGCATCTGCTCCAGATCGTGAGCCTCGAGTGCCTGTTGCGCCTGCATTTGCGCGATCGCCAGCCGGTGCAACCCAGGTATCGGCCGGAGCGCAGCCAGCGTGATGCCGAGAACCAGCGCGGCAGCCATCGCGATCTTCGTTTCACTGCGACTGCGGAAGCCCCACGTGAGCGCGACGCCCGCAAGCAGCCCACCGAAATGCGCAAAATTGTCGAAGCCCGCCCACGCGCCGATCAAGAACCACAAACCGGTCGACGTGAGCTTCGGGCGCTCCTTCGGGTCGTTGATCATCGCCTGCCAGCTGCCGAGACGCGCGTGCGAGATGATCAAGTCGGCGCCGATCACGCCGAACAGCGATCCAGACGCGCCTGCAGACACCGCGTCGTGCCCGATCACGCTCAGCGCGGCGCCGGTGACGCCGCTCGCCAGATACATCGCGAGGTATTTCCACGAGCCGAGCTCCTTCTCGATCGGCGCGGCCCAGCGGAACCCGAAGAACACGTTCCACACGAGGTGCATCACGCCGATGTGCAGGAACATCGAGGTGAACAGGCGCCAGTACTCACCGTCCCACACCAGTTTTCGCCAGGTCGCGCCGAAACGAAGCAGCGTGGCGACCTCGGTCGTGCGCCCGGTGCGCTCTGCGGCGATGAAGACGGCGATGCAGACCGCAAACAGCACGCAGGTGACTGGTGCAGCGCGAAGCCGAGCGAGTGGATTCACCCGCGCGCTTCTAGCGTCACGACGGCAAGCCGGGGAGCGGCACGAGCGAAAGCGCGACCAGCGCTGCGATGCCCACATACGCGCCGATCAGCGCCAGCCGGTTCTTCGTCAGCAGCCCCCACGTCACCGCGCCGCCCGCGAGCAGACCGCCACCGTGCGCGAAGCTGTCGAAGCCCATGAACGGGCCGGCCACGAGCCACAGCACGCCCGTGATGATCACCTGTCGAATCGGAGGGTGCGCCCAGACCGCCTGCCAGCTCCCGAGGCGCAGCCGAATCGCGACCAGCGTCGCGCCCATGAGCCCAAACAGCGCCCCCGAGGCGCCGGCGCTCACCACATCGTGACCCAGCACGCTCGCCGCGGCTCCAGCAACGCCGCTGAGCAGGTAGACGATCAGAAACCGCGAGTGGCCGAGCAGGCGCTCCATCGGCACCGCCCACGACCAGCCGAAATACAGGTTCACCGCGATGTGAATGAGGCCGATGTGCAGGAACATCGACGTGAAGAGCCGCCACCATTCGCCGCGCCACACGAGCTGCCGTTCGACGGCGCCGAACGCGATGAGCGTCGCGGTTTCCCGCGTCGAACCGGCGGCCTCCGCGAGCACGAACACCACGGCGCACGCGAGAAACAGGGCAATCGTCACGAAGGGCAGTGAGCGCACGCATCGGCCATAGCGCGTTACCGGTATGCTGCGATCACCCGAATGATTCGCGAGGCAGACATTCTTCAACAGCTCGCGGAGCGGCCCTTCGATCGCGATCTGCGCCTCGTCTACGCCGATTGGTTGCAGGAGCAGGGCGACCCACGCGGTGAAGTCATCGCGCTGAGTGAGCGCGGGCATCTTTCTCTCACCGAACGCCGCAAGGTCGCGCGGTTGACGGCGCAACACTCGCGAAACTGGTTGGGGCCGCTGGCGCCGCTCGCCGACCCGCATCGCACGCGCTTCCTCGGCGGGTTTCTCGATGAGCTGGTCTGCAACGGCAACGCGCCGACAGACCTCTGGGCGTCGGTCGCTGGAGATCCGCGCCTCGCGACCGTGCGCACGCTCGCTTCGCCGCCAAAACAAGCTGCGTCACCGCTCGCTGCATTCCTTTCTTCGCCCACGCTGCGTCAACTCAAGCGGCTGGAGCTCGGCGCCGCGGACTGGAAAGGCCTCGCGCGGCTCTCTGCGTTGAAGCTGGAGCGCGCGGTCGTCGCCAGTTGGGGCGTCTTCTCGAAAGAACTCTCCGGCCTCGAGCTGGTCGACGCATTCACGAGCGCTCCGGCCCTGGGCCTGTCGAGCACCGAGTTCGTCAACCCGCTCGTGGTGCGCGAGATCGTTCGGCAGGTGCGCGAACAGCAGGAAGCCGTGCATCGCTTCGAAGAGGTGAAGCTCTTCTGCCGCTACGGCGTGATGGAAGGCGCGGCGGCCTGGCTGCTCGCGGCTGAGCAGGCGACCGATGGCGTGCTCCCCGAGGTCGAGCGCTGGAGCGTCGAGGTCTCCGAGGTCGCGTTCACCCGCATTCGCGAAGGCGCCTTTCGCGCGCTGCACATCGACCTCTCGCTCCCGGAGAGCCTCGCGGGTGAAAAGGAAGCGAGCGATTCAGTGAGCGTGTTCGAACGCCGGCTCGCGGCGGCTGCAGGCGTGCTGGTTCAGCTCGCGCCGGCGCGCTTGCGCACCGTTCGGGTGCAACTTGCGACAGGTGCGCGCCTTCGTGCCTCGGAGCGGGACGCCTTGCGCGCAGCGGCGAGACGTTCTGGCCTGCTGGAGTCGTTCATCATCGAAGACGGCGCTCGAACGAGCCTTGATTTGAACGATCACTCCTGAGCAACATTCGCGCTCCATGACTCCACAGGATCAACAGCAGCAACAGTTGCAGTCGATCGGTGCTGAGCAGGTTCGAGACCAGGACAAGATTCACCTCGTGCTCTCGTACCTCGGCATCCTCGCGCTGATTCCGATGCTCACCGTGAAAGACAGCCCCTTCGTCAGCTACCACGCGAAGCAGGGCCTGGTGCTCAACGCGATCGGCTTCATCGCGCTCACGATTCTCAGCGTCATTCCGCTCGTGAACCTCGTGACGTGCGTGCTCTGGCCCGCGTTGCTCGTCGTCGACGTGATGGCGATCATGAAGGCGCTCAAGGGCGAACGCTGGAACATCCCCGTCGTCACCGATCTCGCCTCGAAGTTCTAAATAGCAGCAGGCAGAAAGCGAGAAGCCCGGCGTTCCTGGGAGGGGGGCCGGGCTTCTTGTTCATTCAGCGATCTTTGTCTTCTTCTTCGTCCTCGTCTTCATCGTCGAGGTCGTCATCGTCGTCGTCATCATCTTCATCGTCGCTGTCGTCGTCATCATCCTCGTCATCGTCGTCGTCCTCCTCGTCGGCGACCGCCGAGGTGGCCTCCTCGGAGTCGAGCTCCATCGCCGCGGAGAACTTCTTGGAGATCGCCGCAAGCTGCGCCACGAGCTCACCCAGCGCCGCGGTGAAGTCTTCGTTGGCAGTCTTGGTGAGCTTGTTCTCGCAGTGCGGACACTCCAGCTTTTCGGAGCCGTCAATGAGGTCCTGCGCGTCGAGTTCGAAAGTCCCCTCGCACTTTTGACACGTGAAGTCGATGGTCGCCATGACGCCGCTGCGTAGCGGCGTCGTTGTTGACCTGTCAACGATGGAAAAGAAGAGTGCGGCCCATGGGCGCTGAACTTCCGAAGACGATCGTGCATGCGTTGTTGGCGCAGGCGGGGCGGTTGAAAGACGCACCGGCGTTGTGGACGAAGCGCGGTGACGCGTGGGTGCCCACGTCGTGGAAGCAATACGCCGCGCGCGTGCGCGACTTCGCGCTGGGCCTGCATTCGCTGGGCTTCGAGCGCGGTCAGTCTCTGACCATCATCGGGTTCAATCGCGAAGAGTGGCTCGTCGCATGTCTCGGAGCCATCGCTTCAGGCGGCACGTCGGTCGGCGTGTACACGACGTCGTCGCCCGATCAGGTTCAGTACATCACCGAGCACTGCGAAGCGCCGATCGCCGTGGTCGAGAATGAGAGTTACCTGCGCACGCTGCTCGCGCTCAAGCCGAAGCTCCCGAAGCTGAAGCACATCATCATCATGGACGCGCCCGCGACGCCCATCGAAGGCGTGCTCACGTTCGCCGAAGTGCTGCAGAAGGGCGCGAGCGGTGACGAAGGCGATTTCTACGCGCGCTTGAACGCGCTGGAGCCCAACGAGATCGCGCAGATGATCTACACCTCGGGCACGACCGGCGCTCCGAAGGGCGTGATGCTCTCGCACCACAACATCGTGTGGACCGCGACGCAGTTGTTGAGCTGCGCGGAGTTCAAGGACGACGACGTCGTCATCTCGTACCTGCCGCTGTCACACATCGCGGAGCAGATCACGAGCATCTACGGGCCCATCGGCGCCGGCGCGCAGCTCTACTTCGCGCGCAGCTTCGACAAGCTCGGCGAAGATTTGAAAGAGGTGCGGCCCACGGTGTTCGTCGGCGTGCCGCGCGTCTGGGAGAAGTTCAAGGCGAAGGCCGAAGACGGCATCGCGAACCAGCCGGCGATGCGTCAGCGGCTGGTGAAGTGGGCGCGCGGCATCGCGTTCCGTTTTCACGATGAACAGTTCGCGCACAAGCAGTCGTCGTTCACGCTGCAGGCGGAATACGCGTTGGCGCGCAAGCTGGTGTTCGCGCCGCTCAAGGCACGCATCGGGTTGGACCGCGCGCGCATTCTCATCACCAGCGCCGCGCCCATCTCGCGCGAGGTGTTGGAGTTCTTTGCCTCCGTCGACCTGCCGATCTGCGAGATCTACGGGCAGTCGGAGGTCACCGGACCGACCTCGGTGTCCGTGCCCGGCGCGATGAAGCTCGGCAAGCTCGGCCGCCCGATGCCCGGCGTCGAAGTGCGCATCGACGAAGACGGCGAAATTCTGGTGAAGGGCGGCAACGTCTGCCTCGGGTATTACAAGAACCCCGAAGCCACCGCGGAGCTGCTGCAAGACGGCTGGCTGCACTCCGGTGACGTGGGCCGGTTCGATGAAGACGGCTTCCTCGAGATCACCGGGCGTAAGAAAGAGATCATCGTGACCTCCGGCGGCAAGAAGACGTCGCCGGCGAACATCGAGGGGCTGCTGCGGAACATCGAGCCGCTCGGGCCGACGCTGGTCATCGGTGAACGCCGAAAATACCTCGTCGCGTTGCTCACCATCGACCCTGATCGGCTGGCGAAGTTCGCGAAGACGCACTCCATGCCGACGACGGCGGCCGAGCTCGCGAACGATGCGGGCTTCCGCACGTATCTGCGTGACGCGATCGAGAAGGAAGTGAACCCGCGCGTGTCGCGCTTCGAGAGCATCAAGCAGTTCGACGTGCTGCCGAACGAGTTCTCGATCGAAGGCGGCGAGATGACGTCGACGCTCAAGCTCAAGCGCAAGGTCGTCGAGCAGAAGTACGCCGCGCAGATCGAGAAGCTCTACGCCGAGTGAGCCGCGGGCAATGAAAAGCCGCTCCCAACGCGAGGCTGGGAGCGGCTTTGAACTTCAAGAACGTTCAGTGGCTCAGCGCTTGTCGATCGCGACGTAGTTGCGCTGGCGCTTGCCGGTGAACACCTGGCGCGGGCGAGCGATCTTCTGCTCGTCGTCGGTGATCATCTCTTCCCACTGCGAGACCCAACCCACCGTGCGGGGGATCGCGAAGAGGTTGGTGAAGAAGTCCGCCGGGAAGCCCATCGCTTCGTAGATGAGGCCCGAGTAGAAATCGACGTTCGGGTACAGCTTGCGCTTCACGAAGTACTCGTCCTGCAACGCGATGCGCTCCAGCTCGGTGGCGATCTCGAGCAGCGGGTTCTTGCCCGTCACTTCGAACACCTCGTCGCACGCCTTCTTGATGACCTTCGCGCGCGGGTCGTAGTTCTTGTACACGCGGTGACCGAAGCCCATGAGCTTGGTGCCGTCGCCGCCCTTCACGCGGGCGATGAACTCCGGCACGTTCTTCACGTCGCCGATTTCGCGGAGCATACGGAGCACCGCTTCGTTCGCGCCGCCGTGCAGCGGGCCGTAGAGCGCCGTGATGCCGGCCGCGACCGCCGAGTACGGGTCGACTTCAGACGAACCGACGACGCGCGTCGCGGTGGTCGAGCAGTTCTGCTCGTGGTCCGCGTGGAGGATGAAGAGCAGATCGAGCGCCTTCACCAGCGCCGGGTGCGGGCGCCAGTTCGGCTTGCCGATCGACTTCACCATCGTGAGGAAGTTCTCGGTGTAGGACAGATCGTTGTTCGGGTAGACGTACGGCAGCCCCTGGCTGTGGCGGTACGAGAACGCCGCGAGGGTCGGCATCTTCGCGATCAAGCGCGTCATCTGCGCCCGGCGAACTTCCTTGTTCTTGACGTTCTTGGCTTCCGGGTAGAACGAGCTGAGCGCGGCGACGGTCGACGCGAGCATCGACATCGGGTGCGCGTCGTAGCGGAAGCCGTCCATGAACGACTTGATGTTCTCGTGAACGTACGTGTGGATCGTGATCTTCGAGGTGAACTCGTCGAGCTGCGCCTTGGTGGGGAGCTCGCCGTTCAGCAGCAGGTAGCTCACCTCGAGGTGCGTCGACTTCTCGGCGAGCTGATCGATCGGGTACCCGCGGTACTCGAGGATGCCCACGTCGCCGTCGATGAAGGTGATCGAAGACTTCGTGTTGGCCGTGTTCAGGAACGCGGGGTCGTACGACATCAACCCGAAGTCCTTCTCGTCGGTCTTGATCTTGCGGAGGTCGATGGCCTTGATGCAGCCATTCTCGATGGGCAATTCGTAAGCCTTGCCGGTGCGATTGTCGGTGACGCTGAGTGAGTCCTTGGCCATGGCGATGAATTCTCATCGGCACCCGTCAGATTCAACTCAAAAGAGCGTAAAAACCGCGCCCGCGTGTCTGGCAGATGGAAGCTTGCAGCGTTGCTACTCGTGCTCCTTGCGTTGTTCGTCGCGGGGAAGGTCGTGTTGGGCGAGCACTTCGAGGCGTCGCGCCTCCTCGCGATGCTCCGTGAGGCGGGCGAGCGCGGGTTCGCGGTGCCGGTGTTCATCGTGCTCTTCGGAGTGGTGACGACGGTCTTCGTGCCCGGCGTGGTGATGGTCGCGGTCGCCGGCGCCACGTGGGGCTTCTTTCCCGGCTGGGTGATCGTCTGGGTCGCCTCGAACGTGTGGACGACGATCGGCTTCGGCGTGGGGCGATCGGTTCGCGATGGGCGGCTGCAGGCGTGGCTCGACAAGCGGGGAGGCGGCATCGTCGCGCGCGAATTGAAAGACGGAGGCGTGCTGTCGACGGTGATGCTGCGTCAGATTCCGTTGCCGTTCGTGGCGGTGAACGTCTCGGCGGGGCTGACGGCGCTCTCGTGGAGAGATTGGATCTTCGGGAACTTCATCGGGCTGCTGCCGGCGTGCCTCATCTATTCATCGCTGGCGTCGGCGATCGTCGAGGGCGCTGCGGGAGCGAAAGAGACGGCGGCGCTGCGGGTGTTGATCTCAGCCGTGAGCATTCTGGCGTTGGGTTCACTCACGCGCTGGCTCCAACGGCGCCGCAAGATGTCGGTCGTCGAGAGTAAGGATCTTGGCCAATGAGACGGGTTTCGGAAGAGTCGCTGGCGAACGTGGCGCTGCACTATCTGCAGCGCTACTCCTCGAGCACTAGGCGGCTGCGTGAAGTGCTCACGCGACGAGTGAAGAATCACATTCGGCGAAAGGGCGGAGAGCCGGTCGACGCGGCTCCGATGATCGAGAAGGTCGTCGAGCGCATGGTGAAGGCCGGCTACGTCGACGACGCGCGGTTGGCTGAAGCGAGAACGGCGTCACTCCATCGCGCGGGGAAGAGCGCGCGGGTCATCAAACTCAAGCTCCGCCAGCACGGGCTCGACACGTCGAAGGTGCCGTCAGACGCAGAGAACGAGCTCGAAGCGGCGATGACGCTCGGGAAAAAGAAGAAGCTCGGCCGCGACCCCGAACGAAAACAGAAAGACCTCGCGGTGCTGATGCGCGGAGGCTTCAACTACGGCATCGCGAAACAGGTGCTCCAACGGTTGGGGGCGCCGCCCTGACAACTTCAAGTCATGCG
Source organism: Myxococcota bacterium (assembly GCA_048498275.1). Lineage (GTDB taxonomy): Bacteria > Myxococcota > Myxococcia > Myxococcales > Myxococcaceae > Archangium_A. The sequence goes on from JBEHYH010000015.1 coordinate 15,992, forward strand.
TTGTATCTTTCGGGCATGTCAGCCGCGCAACGACTGCTCGATGAAGCGCTCAAGCTCCCCGATGACGAGCGCGCGAAGCTCGCGGCGCAGCTTTTCGAGAGTTTGCCTTCGACGTTTGAAACCGAGCAGCAAGGAGACGAGGCGTGGGCGACGTGGGAGCGTGTGAAAGCGGGTCTGGAGCCGGTGGTTTCGTTCGACGAGTCGATGGAGGTCTTCAAAAACCGCAAGCGTGGCTGACGTGACGCCGAAAGCCACGGTCGTCGTTACACGGCGGTACGTCGAAGATCTCTCGGGAGTTGTCTCACGACTCGAAGCGGAAGGGCCGCTCTCGTGGATTGATCTTCTCGAAGGTGAACTCGGAGAGGCACGCCGGTTCCTCGAGCTCTTCCCCAAATCGGCGTCGAATGGCGCAAACCGATTCGCCGGCTCTCGCTGCGGAAGACGCCGTTCGTCATCTGGTACGAATACGACGAAGAGACGCAGCGAGTGCTTTTTCTCCGGCTCTATCACTCGAGTCGGAAGCGGCTGAGCGTTGATGACTGAGCTCAGCTCAGCTCGACGCGCACCAGCTGACGGCCGATCAAGAACTGATCTCCGTTGTCGACGAACGATGGAGCGCCCAGCCGCAGGAACGTTCCGTTCGACGACCCCAGATCTTTCAGCACCAGATGGTCAGCGGCGACCGCAAGCGTCGCGTGACGGCCTGAAACGAACCCATCAGACGGGAAGGTGATGTCACCGTTCTCACGGCCGATCTGGTTCTCGCCGTCTTTCAGCGGAAACGCGCCGCCGCGGATGCCGCCTTCGAGCAACTGAATCAGACGGAACCGATGACCGGGATCGGGCGAGCCCCACGCGGTCGCTCCGTCATCTGCCGCGGTCAACGGCGAGATGGGTTCGACCACCAGGCGCTGACGGCCGACACGAATCTCGCCGCCGGGAGTCACTTCGCGCTCCGCACGCAGGCGCGTGAAGATGCCGTTGCCGCCGCCGACGTCTTCGACCGCCAGCCGCGCTCCCGAAAAGAAGAGGCGCATCTGGGTGTCGGCCACGAACGGGTCGTCGGGGATCGTCAGATCGCCCTGACGACCGCACAGCATCACGTCACCACGCATGGGGATCACCGATTCCGGGCCTCCATCGGCGCGAACGACGCGAATGGCGACACGAGGGCGGTTGGCGGCAGGCATGGTCAACCTGCTTAGCAAATGTTGCTGTGGCGAGGAGCTTCGTTGCGTGGAACATTAAGGGACCCCCGTGGCAGCGACCGACGAGAACATCGGCAAGACTTTCGCCAACAAGTACCTCGTCGAGCAGATGATCGGCGAGGGCGGCATGGGCAAGGTCTACAAGGCCAACCAGATCGCCCTCGACAAGCCGGTGGTGCTCAAGGTGCTGCGCCCGGCGCTGCTGTCCGATGAGCGCACGGTGGCGCGCTTCCAGCGTGAAGCGAAGGCCGCGAGCCGGCTGAACCACCCCAACTCCATCTCGGTGCTCGACTTCGGTCAGGCCGACGACGGCGCGATGTACATCGCCATGGAGTACGTGCAGGGCAAAGACCTGCACCACATCCTCTCGCGTGAATGGCCGTTGCCTGAGGCGCGGGTGATTCGCGTGATGAGCCAGGTGCTGTCGGCGCTCGCCGATGCGCACTCGGCCTCGGTGATCCACCGCGATCTCAAGCCCGAGAACATCATGGTGGAGCAGCGCCGTGGTGAGGCCGACTTCGTGAAGGTGCTCGACTTCGGCATCGCGAAGATCGTCGACGGCTCGAATGACGATGGCCCGTCGCTCACGCGCGCCGGGTTCGTGTGCGGCACGCCTGAGTACATGTCGCCGGAGCAGGCGCGTGGCGCGCAGCTCGATCACCGCAGCGATCTCTACGCGGTCGGCGTGATCCTGTACCAACTGACGTCGGGGCTGCTGCCGTTCGACTCTGATTCGCCGATCGGCTTCGCGACGAAGCATCTGACTGAAGTGCCGCCGCCTCCGACGCGCCGCCGGCCCGACGCGAAGATCAGCCCCGCGATGGAGCGGCTGATCATGAAGGCGCTCGCGAAGAACCCCGACGATCGCCCGCAGACCGCCGAGCAGTTCCGCGCCGAGCTGCTCGCGATCGAGAAGGAGCGTCGCGCGGGCGTCGCCACCACCGGCCGCCGCACCGGGCAGAGCATGTCGGGGCTGGCGCGCAAGGTGACGCCGATCGATCAGAAGGACACGCAGGTCAGCCCGCCTCCCGCGCAGGCCGCGGCGATGTGGCGCGCGCCCGAAGATACGGTGAAGAACGCGGCGCCGTTGACGATGCCGGTGCAGCCGCGCGGCACGTCAGGTGGCGGAGCGCGCAGCGCGGCGTTGATCTTCAAGGTCGCGACCGCGGGACTCGTGGTGCTCGCCGCGGCGCTCGCGGGTCTGTACGCGTGGAACTCGTTCAAGCAGGTGCAGAAGGAGGTCTACGTGCCTCCGCCGAACGCGCCGCTCGCGGGCCTCGCGCGGTTGCATGAGCTCGAGGTCGCGCAGGAGTCGCGCAACCCCGAAGAAGCCGCGCGGTTGAGCTCGCTGGGTGATTCCGCGATGCGCATGGGCGGAGCCGACCTCGCGCTGCAGCACTACCTCGGTGCGTGGCAGGCCAGCCCGTCACCTGAGCTCGCGCTGCGCATCGGTGAGTTGTACTTCCAGAAAGATCAGCCGAACGACGCGCGCAACTGGTGGGCGAGATACCGCCGCGATGCGCCGGCTGGAGCGTCGCTCCCGTACATCGACGCGCGCCTGGCTCAGTAGCCCGCTCGACATTCCCCGCACGTTTTTAAGCCATCGTCAGAACGGCGTGCGCGCGATTGTGTTCGGCCCGCAGGCGGGCGAGGGCAGCGCGGGTCATTCAGAGCGATTCGACGAGCAACGTCTGCTGACCGACGCGCAGACGATCACCCGGCTTCAACGCGCGCTCATCGGAGATGCGGATGAACGTGCCGAGACCACCGGAGAGATCCTTCAGCAGCGCGCCATCGGGCAACGGCGACAGCTCACAGTGCCGCGGAGCCAGGCCTTCATCATTCGGGAAGCTGAAGTCGCAGCGGCTCTGACCGAAGGTGAGGGCGGGGCCGGGGCTCAACACGCAACGACCCGCGCGTTCGCCGAGCAGCACTTCTTCGACGAGGTAGTGCACCTGCGCGTTCGGCACCGCGAAGCCGTACACCAGCACGTCTCTGCGATTCCACGGAGGCGACGGTTCGACCGCGCCCACGAAGCGGAACAGACGCAGACCCGTCGAGAACATGCCGCCGACTTGAACGGTCTCGGTGTTGTTCACGCTCGCGTACACGCCTGAGGTCGACCCTTCATCGCGCACGAACAACTTGCCGTCGCGCACGCTCAACGTCGCGTGCAACGGCGAGATGAACGGGTCGTCGGGGAAGAGAATCGCGCCCTTCACCCGGCCCAACTGCGCGCCGGTCGAGGCGATGCGGAAGCGCTGACCCCGCGCGGGCCCTGCGAGAACGGTGAGCCCGAGGCGCGGCCCCTGCGGCTGGGCAGGAGGCGCTTCGAAGGTCGGGCGCGCCGGCACTCCACGCGCCGCGGGCTGCGGAGGCGGCGTCGGGCTGGAGCGCTTGAGGCCCGGAGGTTCTTTCGCGGCGATGCCCGACGGCGAAGAAGACACAGGCAACGGCTGCGAAGGCGGGCGCGTCGCGGGAGCGCTCCCGTCAGTCGCGGCGCCGCAGGCCATGCAGCGCACCGCCCCGACCACGTTGAGGAAGTCGCAGGAAGGGCAGATGACAGCGAGGGTCTTGGTCAACAGCGCAGCCATGGACGCCGCGGATAGTCAATCAAGCGGCCACATTCCGCAACACTCGCGTTGAGTTACACCGCTCAGGCGCTCAGGGGCGTCTCGTTGCGACAGCAGTGCGGGGTGTTACGCTTCACTGCGTTTGATTCGCCTCAACGACATTCTGCAGCGCGTCTCCAGCTATCACCCGGACCCCGACCTCGACATCATCAAGAAGGCCTACGTGTATTCGGCGCGGGTCCATCAAGGGCAGGTGCGCAAGAGCGGCGAGCCGTACCTGATTCACCCGCTCGAAGTGGCCGGCATTCTCGCGCAACTGCGGCTCGATGAAGCGTCGATCGTCGCGGGGCTGCTCCATGACACCGTCGAAGACACGCTCGCCACCATCGAGGAGATCAAGGAGCTCTTCGGTGAAGAGGTCGCGCTGATCGTCGACGGCGTCACCAAGCTCGGCAAGTTCAGCGCTTCGCAGCAGTTGTCGCAGGAAGAGAAACAGGCCGAGAACTTCCGCAAGATGCTGGTGGCGATGGCGCAGGACATCCGCGTGATCCTGGTGAAACTCGCCGATCGCACGCACAACATGCGCACGCTCGATCACATGAGCGAAGAGAAACAGGCGCGCATCGCGCAGGAGACGCTCGACATCTACGCGCCGCTCGCCAATCGCCTCGGCATCTCGTGGATCAAGACGGAGCTCGAAGATCTCTCGTTCCGCTACACGCGCCCGAAGGACTACTTCGATCTCGAGACGCGCATCTCGCGCAAGAAGAAGGAACGCGAGAAGTACATCGATGACGTCGTCGCGGTGATCGAAGGGAAGCTGAAGGAAGCGAACATCCCCGCGAAGGTCAGCGGGCGCTTCAAGCACTTCTATTCCATCTACAAGAAGATGCGGTCGCAGGGCATCGACTTCGAGCAGGTGCCCGACGTGATCGCCTTCCGCGTGATCACTCCCGAACTGAGCAACTGTTACGGCGCGCTCGGGCTGATGCACCAGATGTGGAAGCCGGTGCCGGGGCGCTTCAAGGACTTCATCGCGATCCCCAAAGCGAACATGTACCAGTCACTGCACACCACGGTGATCGGCCCGTTGTCTGAACGCATCGAGATTCAGATCCGCACCGAGGAGATGCACCGCATCGCCGAAGAAGGCATCGCCGCGCACTGGGCCTACAAAGAAGGCAAGGCGCAGATGAAGGGCGACGACGAGAAGTTCGCCTGGCTGCGGCAGTTGCTCGAGTGGCAGCAGGATCTGAAAGACCCGAAGGAATTCCTCGACACGGTGAAGGTCGATCTCTTCACCGACGAGGTCTTCGTGTTCACCCCGAAGGGCGACGTGAAGTCGCTGCCACGTGGAGCGACGCCGGTCGACTTCGCGTACGCGATCCACTCCGGCGTCGGCGAGAAGACGGTCGGCGCGAAGGTGAACGGCAAGATCGTTCCGCTCCGGTACAAGCTGAAGAACGGTGATCAGGTCGAAGTGTTGACCTCACCGCAGGCGCACCCGAGCAAAGACTGGCTGACCTTCGCGCGCACCAGCCGCGCGCAGCAGAAGATCCGCGGGTTCATCAAGGAACAGCAGCGCGAGAAGAGCCTCATCCTCGGCCGCGAGCTCACCGACCGTGAGTTCAAGCGCTTCGGGCTCAACCTCAACAAGCTGATCAAGGCCGGCGATCTCAAGAAGCCGGCTGAAGGGTACGGCTACCGCAACGAAGACGATCTCCTCGTCGGCGTCGGCTACGGCAAGATTCAGCCGAGCCAACTGGTCGACATTCTCGTGCCCAGGGAAAAGGCCGAAGAGGTTCGCAAGCTCGAGAAGGTGGAGAAGGAAGCTCCGGCGCCGACGAGCACGTCGGGCATTTTTCAGACCGTCACCGACGCGGCGCGGAAGCTCGTCGGTCGCAAGCCGACGGGCGGGGTCACCATCGGCGGTATCGACGACGTGCTGGTGCGTTTCGGCCGTTGCTGCAACCCGGTGCCGGGCGACGCGATCGTCGGCTTCATCACGCGCGGCCGCGGCGTCACCGTTCACACCGCCGGCTGCGAAAAGGCGAAGGCCACCGACCCCGAGCGCAAGATCGACGTCGCGTGGGACGTGCGCGGCGACTTCCGCCGGCCGGTGACGCTGCGGGTGTTGACCACCGACCGCCCCGGTCTGCTCGCCGACATGTCTCAGGTGTTCAGCACCAAGGGCGTCAACATCTCGCAGGCGAACTGCCGCGCCACTGGCGACGATCGCGCGGTGAACACCTTCGAAGTGACGATCGCCGATCTGAAACAGCTCACCGATGTGATGCGGAGCATCGAAAAACTGACGGGCGTCTTCTCGGTCGAACGCGTGTGAAGCGCGCGTTTCACCGCTTCGCAGACACGGCGAGTTCCTCTACGGTGCGCGCATGTCTCGCGAGATCATCCAGACCGACTCCGCTCCCCAGGCCATCGGGCCGTATTCTCAAGCGGTTGCGGCGACCGGCACGCGCACCATCTTTCTTTCAGGCCAGATTCCGCTGACCGCCGCGGGTCAGTTGATCGACGGCGACATCACCGCGCAGACCGAGCAGGTGATGAAGAACCTCGAGGCGGTTTTGAAGGCCGCTGGAGCCGGTTTTGCAGACGTCGCCCGCTGCGGCATTTTTCTGACGAACCTCGGCGACTTCGCGAAGGTGAACGAGGTCTACGGGAGGTATTTCCCGAGCAATCCTCCTGCCCGGGCGACCGTGCAGGTCTCAGCCTTGCCGAAGGGCGCCAAGGTGGAGATCGATTGCATCGCCGTGAAGTGAATTTCTGATCGGGCCGAAGACACGAGTGGAGAGATGTCAGCACGTTCAACCCTCATCATCGCGCTGTTGCTGAGCGCCGCCGCGCTCGCGCAGACGGCGACGCCGGCGCCGGTCGTGGCGCCCACCACCACGCCTGATTTTTCACCGCCGCCGCTGGTCCCCGCGACGCCTCCGCCGGAGCCTCCGGCTGATCCGTCCGCGCCTCCGATGACGCCGCCGCCGGGGTTGACCCCTTCGACGACGGGGACTCCAGCGCAACCCGGCTACGTGCCGGGCCAGCCGGGCAGCGGGTACACGTATTCACCCTACGGCCAGGGCCGGAACGCGACGCCGCGGAAGCCGCCGGGGCCTGAGGTCGGGTTGATGGTGAGCGAATCGCTGTTCGGCATGTTGAGCGCCGCGGGCGTCACGATTCTTCCGTACTTCCTGCTGGGGCTCGGCAGCGGCGTGCAGGGCGACATCATGGGCATTCTCACCGTCGCGCTCTTCGCGCTGACGCCGGTGGTCGTTTCCCAGACACAGGTCGGCATCGCCAACGGGAGCGCGTATTACAAGACCGACGCGTGGATTCCGTTGATCGTCGGCCTCGCGAGCGAAGGCATCGTGCTCACCACGTATTACTTCGCGAACGGCAAGACCTTCATCCCTCCGTCGCCGTACGCGTCGAGCGGCGCGGCGCCGAGAGATCAAAGCGCGGTGATCTGGCTCTTCATCGGCTCGCTCGGCGTGGTGCCGCTGCTGCAGATGGTGGCCATCAACCTCTTCAAGGCGCCGAAGACCGGCATTCTCGCGAAGCTGGGCGGGCCTCCCGACAAGAATGGTTTCTCGGTGGGTCTGCCGATGCCCGCGCCGGTGCTCTCACGCACACAGGCGGGGCTGTCGGTCGGTGCGCAGATGCAGTTTTTCCGCGGAACCTGGTGATTCAGAAGATCCGGTAGCCGATGCCGAGGCGCGCGCCCCACGCGACGCTGTAATACGTGTTCGAAGCCGGCGTGCGCGTGGCGTCGAAGCCGATGAGGCCGGCGACGAGCAGCGAGAAGCGTTCGCCGAGGTGAAACTCGGCGCCCGCGCCCACCGTCGGCGTGATCTGAAAGCCCGAAACGTTCAGCGCGATCGAGAAGGGCACCTCGAGCTGCGCCACGCCGGTCACGATGTCTGAGAACTGGTACGTCGCGATCGCGCCGGCCTTCGGGCGCAGGCCCACGTACCCGAAGTTGTGCGGGTAGAAGTAGTACGCGCCGCTGTTGAACTCGACGCCGAGGTCGATCAACGGCGCGAGACGAAAGCGATCTTGCGTGAACGCCGCGAACTTCAGCGCGACCTCTCCGATGAAGGACACCTTCAGCAGGTTGAAGCTGATGCGCCCATCGAGCTCCACGAGGCCGAAGCCCTGCCGGTAGCCGGCCGCGACGTCGGGCACGCCGACGTAGCCGTAGAGCGCGTTCGAACCGGCGGGGAGTGAGGCGGGCGCCGCCGCCGCTCCAGGAATTCGCGGCTCGGAGGCCGCCAGAATCATCACCGCGAGAGTCGCAAACATGGGCCCGGGCAACGTACCTGTTGCACCCAAACCGCCAAGTTTTGGACCACCCGCGTGACGAGCGCAGCACGCGCGTTCGAAACAAACCGGGTGACATGGTGCGTTGCGAGATCACACGTGGCGCTTCGCACCTTCCGGGGTATTGCGGCCCGAATGGACAGGCTTGCCGGGGCACTGCTCGTACTCTCATTTTCAGCCTTCGCTCAGAACGTCGACGCGGGCGACGCACCTGTGGATCCGGTGCGAAATACAGCAGCCGCGAATGGTGACGCGTCGGTGCCGACCGGGGTGATCCGCGATGTTGCGCTGCCTGAGGAAGATGCAGGCGTCGCGACGGTCGCCGATGCGGGTGTCGTCACGGTGACGCCTGCCGGGAAGATCGACGAGAAGCCATCGACGTCTGAATGGCGGCTCACGGCGAGCCTCGCGGCGTCATTCCGACTCAACTACGGCGGAGCGACGCTCTTTCCCTTCGACGATCAGGGCACGACGTTCGCGGTCGCTCCGTTGCAGACGCGTCTTCGTGTGTCGCCGGAGATTCGTTTCGGGCGCCTCGGCCTCATCGCCGAAGCCGACGCCGCGACGGGCGCGATTCTGGGCATTCCCGGCGACGACGTGGTGAGTGATCGCCAGCCGACTCCCGCGATTCGGCCCGTCGAGTTGCGCAAGGTGTACCTCGAATACAAATGGAGCACCGGCGTGCTGCGCGTCGGTCAGCAGACCTCGCAATGGGGGCTCGGGCTGCTCGCGAACGACGGCGCGAAAGACGCTGAAGCCGGCGACTTCGGTCAGAAGAACTTCGGCAACCTCACGTATCGCGCGCTGCTCGCGGCGCGGCCGTTCTTCGGGCTTGGCGGTGCGTGGCGCGGCGTCGAGACCATCGTCGCCGGCGATCTCATCGTGCGCGACAACCTCGCGGAGTTCAGCAAGGGCGACCGCGCGTTCCAGGCCGTGATCGCCGCGCGCTTCGTGAAAGACGACGAGAACAACGTCGGCTTCTACGGCGTGTACCGGAACCAGCGGAACATCCACATCACCGACGGCGGCAAGGCGACCGACGCGTTCATCCTCGACTTCGCCGGGAAGTGGCAGCTCTACAAAGACACCGAGAACGATCGCGAGTTCAAGGCGGGCTTCGAGCTCGTGGGCATCACCGGCTCGACGACGCAGGCGCGCAACGAGAACGCCGACATTCTCAAGGTCAGCCAGCTCGGCTTCGCGATGAAGGCGAAGTACCGCACCGGGTGGTTCTCGGTGCTCTTCGATGGCGGCTACGCGTCGGGCGATCAGAACTCGTCAGACGATCACATCGACAACCTGCGCTTCGATCGCGACTACAAGGTCGGTCTGATTCTGTTCGACCAGGTGATGGCGTACCAATCGGGCCGCAGCGCGGTTCGTGCGAGCGACCCGAGCCTCACCGGCAAGCCGCCTGAAGGCGTCGACCTCCTCGGCACGGGCGGCTCGATCACCGGCGCCTGGTACATCTTCCCCCGCATCAAGTTGGCGCTCGCCGACTTCATGGACCTGTACGGCGGCCCGTTGTTCGCGTTCTCGACCGCGCGGCTGACCGACCCGTACAACTCGCGCGTCGGAGGCGGCGTTTCGGTGAACCCGCTCGGTGGGCATTCGGGTCTGTTCCTCGGCACCGAGGTCGATGTCGGTCTGCAGATCCGCTTCAAGCCGATCAACGAGCTGCTGTTCTCGCTCACCGGTGAAGGCGGCATTTTCGCCCCCGGCAACGCCTACAAATATGCCGACGGTGGCTACATGTTGCCGGTCGGCTTCGGCAGACTCCGTCTCACCGTCGCATTCAATTGAAAGGAACAGCCATGAACCGCTTGCTGACTCTCGCGATCGTGGTGGTGGCCACCGGTTGTCTCCAGCCGGAGGCCACGGGGCTCGCGCGCACCGAAGGTTCGGGCTCGAAGGTGACCTTCGACATCTACGCCAAGCCGTTGCCGGAGATTCCTCTCCCCAACGACTTCGCCACGCGCTTCGACGCGACCACGCCCACCAAGCGGCGCATCAACGCGTCGATGCAGGCGCCGACGACGTGGGAAACCGCGACGCGCGCCGAGCTCGACAACCTCGACGGCTGGGGCACGTACCAGACGATCGCGGTGAGCTTCGAGAAGCCGCTCGACGTGCGCAACATCATCGCCCGCCATCAGAACGACGACTACGACCCGGCGAACGACGCGGTGCTGCTCATCGACGTCACGCCTGATTCGCCCGAGTTCTGCTCGCGCACGCCGCTCGACATGGGCGAGGGCAACTTCCCCGTGGTGCTCGAGTCGCCGAAGTACTTCGACAACGATCGCGACGGCGACAACCTGTTGTTCGAAGACCGCGAAGAAGATCTCAACGGCAACGGCACGCTCGATCTCGGTGAAGACCTCGACATGGACGGCGTGCTCGATCACCCGAACGTGCTCAACTCCGGTGACTCGCCGTTCAACGTGCTGAACTTCTACGAGCGCGAGACGAACACGCTGTTGATGAAGCCGGTGATGCCGCTGCGCGAGAAGACGACGTACGCGGTGGTGCTCACCAAGCGGCTGACCGACGCCGAGGGCAAGCCGGTGACCTCTCCGTTCCCCTACGTGAATCACGCGTCGCAGACGCCGGCGCTCAAACCGCTCGAGCAGTGCCTGCCGATGTTCGGCCTGGGCCTCGACGACATCGCCTTCACCTGGAGCTACACGACCCAGAACGTCACCGCCGACTACGTCGCCATCCGCGACGGCATGTACGGCATCGGCCCGATGCAGCGGCTCGCCACCGAGTACCCGGCGGTCATCAAGAAGATCATGCCGATGAAGGACGACGACAAAGGCGGCACCGTTAACATCCGCATCGTGAAGACCGAGGAGTTCTTCGATGTCGCGATGCAACTGCTCCAGCAGCTCGAGGGTGACGGAACGCTGACGCCTTCGTACCAGGCGATCGCCGACAGCCATCAGTACGTCGACTTCCACGCGGTGTTTCAGTTCGACTCGCCGCAGTTCTTTCCGCGCAACGATTCCGAAGGAAAGCTGCTGCCGCTCTACAAGCAGTTGATTCAGGTCGACCCGGTGACCGGCGCGGCGTTCACGCGGCCGGAGACGATCACCGTGTGGGTCGTGATCCCCAAAATCCGCCCGGCTGATGGCAGCCCGCCGCCCGCGGTGATCCTCGGGCACGGGTACGGCTCGAACAAGATGGAGGCGCTGTTCTACGCCGGCTTCCTCGCGCGCTTCGGCATCGCCACCATCGCGCTCGAGAACGTGAGCCACGGCATCGACTTCGACCCCATCACCATGGATCTCGCCGAAGGGCTCTTCGCGCAGAAGAAGCTGGGCAACATGTTCAATTCGGTCGCGCGCAATGGCCGCGCGTTCGATCAGAACAACGACGGCATCGACGACTCCGGAGCCGATTTCTGGACCGCGTACATCATTCACACCCGCGAGGTCGTGAAGCAGTCGGCGCTCGACTACATGCAGCTGGTGAAGCTGCTGCGCGGGTTCGATGGCGTGCAGCGCACCAACTACGACTCGAATCACGACGGCGAGAAGGATCTCGCGGGTGACTTCGACGGCGACGGCAAGATCGACGTCGGCGGCCCCGACGCGAAGCTGAGCATCATGGGCGGCTCACTCGGCGGCATCATGAGCGGAATGATGGTGGGCCTCGAGCCGGCGCTGCAGCAGGCGGTGCCGATCTCCGGTGGCGCGGGGCTGCCTGACATCGGGGTCCGCTCGATTCAGGGCGGCGTGCGCGAAGCGGTGAATCTCCGCATGCTGGGGCCGCTGTTCGTCACCGTGCCCAACAATGGCGTGCTCGAGGCGTGGCAGGAGCTGCCGGACCTCGCCGGCCTCGGTCGATCCCGTAGTCGTCTCCCTCCTTCGATTCGGTGGCTGTC
>JBEHYH010000016.1:0-27502 GCA_048498275.1 Myxococcota bacterium
CGGGACAGCTGGAGCAGGCGACGCCGGCGCGCGGTGATCTGTCTTCTCCGCAGCCGATGCGGGAATGGTGTTGGTCAACGGTGTGGTCACCGCGGTCTGCGACGAGGTCGCGACCCCCGCGGACACGGTGCAGTTGATGGTCGAGTCGGTGCGCACGGTGAATCTGCCGTTCGCGGCGGACGACGTCGCGTGTTGTGACGAGCAGGGCGGCGCGTATCTTGCGAGCGCGCTCGGGGTGATCGCGCGGTTCGACGGGGAGCAGATTTCGAGCAGCACCACCATCGTCGGCGGGGCGACGAAGCACCTCGCGTTGAGCATCAGCAGGCGCACGCTCTTCGCGGCGCAGAACGGGCGGGTGCTCGCGTTCTCGGTGCCGGGGCTCGAACCGGTGCTCGACATGCCGGTCGGCATCAACGCCAACGCGGTCGCGGGTGATGATTCGAACGTGTGGCTCTTCGGCTCGTCGAGCTGGGTTTCGCAGCCGCTCGACGGTGGCGTTTCATTCGTCGTGAATCGTGCTCAACAGCTCAGCGCGGCCCTGCCGGTCGGCCCCGGGCTGTGGGCGTTGAGAGAAGAACAGACGCTGTCCCTGGGCACGGCGCTCGCAGACGGCGGCTGGCTCACCACGCCGGCCGAGGTGTCGACGTGCGGCGGTGTCTGGGCGGGCCCGCAGCAGAATCAAGTCGTCACCGCGTGCAATGCGTTGTTCGACGTGAGCGCCGACGGTGGTTTCGCGTATCGCGGTTCGTTCGCCTCGACCAGTGGCGGTGCGGTGAGCCTGCTCGCCGGCGCGTTCGGCAACGGCGATCTCTTCTACGCCGCCGACCAGGAGACGTGCGGACGCGCGTCGGGTGCCACGCTGGAGCCGATCGGCACGTGGCGCTGCGGACTCTCCGACAGAACCCGCGTGCTCCCGTATCTCGCGTCGTTCCCCGCGAAGGACGGCGGCGTGTGGCTCGTGACGTCATCAGAAGCAGACGACGTCACCTGGCTGGAGCGCGCGCCATGAAGTGGCTGGTGTGCATCGCCGTCGCGTGGTCGGGAGCCGCCTGCGTCACCCGCTGCGTGCCGGGTGAAAGTGAATCATGCGCGTGCGCGAACGGCTGGCGAGGCGCCGCGCTCTGTCGCGCGAATGGCACTTTCGCGGCGTGCTCGTGCGATGCCCCGCCCGCGCCGCCTGACGCCGGCCCTTCTTCAGATGCGGGCGGTCCCGACCTCGATGCTGGGCCGGTGTGCAATCTGAACCGCTCCCGGCCGCGCCTGCCGCCACCGTTGAGCGCCGTGTTGCGCGTGCCCGTCGGTGGCGCGCTCGATTTTTCGGGCGTCGTGGAGTCGTCGAACGAGCCCGGGGTCTGGTCGCTCTCGTATTCGTTGCGCGCGGGGAGCTCCGTCACGCCTTTGCAGGGTGATGGACGTTCAGCGCGGCTCGAGGGTGTCGCTCCCGGGCTGTACACCGTCGCTGTCGAGGTGGAGTCGCTGTGCGGCGGTGATCATCAGGCGTATCCGATCGAAGTCGTGGCGCTTCGACGGCTGCCGTTCGAGCTCTCGCACGGCGTGTGCTGCGACGCGAATCAACGGCCGTTCGTCTCGGCGAGAAATCCACCGCGCGTGTTGCGCCTCGAACTCGACGGAGGTGCCACGGAGCTCCTCGAAGTTTCGCGGACGATCTCGTCGCTCACGCTCAGCGCCGACCGTTCATCGCTCCTGGTCGCGCAAGACGCCGTTCTCGAGGGCTACGACACGACGTCATTCACGTCGCGGTTCTCGTGGCCGGTGCCGTTGCAGGCGCCCCTGGTGTGGCTGTCGGCAGGTTGGGCATGGGCGTTGGATCGTGAAGTCAGCGTCGCGCCGAGCCGAATCGATCTGTCCACCGGTGAGATTCGCACCATGATCGCGACCGCGCAGTCGACGGCCAACGCGGTGCTGAATGTCGACGAGCGGACGGCGGCGCTGTGCGCGTCGGGAGATCTGATGTCGGCCACCGTGATCGCCGACGGCGGCATCATGTTGAGGGGCGCGTTCAACAGTTGTTGCGATGGCGTCTTCGCCACGCCGATGGCGCGCACGGTGCTCACGGGCTGCGGCACGCTCTCGGAGATCACCGATGCAGGGTTGCTCACGGCAGGTGCGCTCGAAGACGGCGTGCCGGTGGCGTTGGCCGTGCCTGGCGACGGTATGAACGAGTGGGTGGTGGCGCGCGGGCTGCCGTCGCCCTCGCTGTTCACGATGAACACGTTCTCGTTCACCACGACGGAGTTCTCAGCCGGCGCACCGGTGGGCGTCGCGAACCGGAGTTTGAGCGGCTCGGTGGCTCCCAACTTCATGTACGTCGATCAGCTCGGGGTGGCGCACGTGTTCACCGCGGTTCAGCAGCCGGCAGACACCACCTGGGAGGAGACGTTTCCATGAGAGCGCTGAGCTGCGTGGTGCTGGCGTGGGCGTCGCTGGCGGCTGCACAAGACATCGATGCGGGCGTGCTTGCGCCGCCTCCCGCGAAGGCGCCCGCGCCGGTGCTGACCGCACGCCAGCGCCGGGCCGGAGCGTTCGGCGTCGGGTTTCTCGGCACCGTTCCGGTGCTCCGCGCGGTCGACAGCACGACGGAGGGCACGGCGCCCGGCCCGATCACCATCACCGATACGCGCGTGACCGTGCCGATGATCGGCGTGCGGTGGTGGTCATACGGCGCGCTCGTCGGCGTCGAGCTCGGCCTGGGCTTCATGTATTCGGAGGGCCGGCGCGACACGTCGTCGTCGAGCTCCGTCACGGTGTCGCAGTACCCGACGACCGCTGAGTTCGTCGGCCACGTCGCGCTGCCGCTCTCCATCGTCAGCACCGAGCACGTGATCGTCTTCGCGTCGCCCGAGTTCCGGCTCGGCAATTCCTCGCGCACGGCTCAAATGGGTACGAAGCCCGACGTCGCGTGGACCATCGACGCAGGGCTGCGGGCGGGCATCGAGATCTTCTTCGGGTTCATCGGCATCGATCGCCTTTCGCTCGAGATCGCCGCGCGCATCGGCGTCACGCACGAGATCCGCACGCTGACGACGCCGGCCGCGCTCGACAACATCACCGACACCACGCACCTGACGCGCGTCTCCACGTCGCTCATGGGCAACCCGTGGGACATCGTCACCTCGGCGTTCGCGCTGCGGTACTACTTCTGACTCACTGCTCCGGCGTCGGGAGCCCGGCTTGAGAGAGCCGCAGAAACACCTGCGCCAGCACGAAGAGTGAGAACGCCGCGTCGTCGATGCGCGCGGCTCCGCGCTGCGTGCGCGTGTAGAGGTCGAGCACGTCGCGGCCGTTCACGCCGAGCAGGAACGCCTGATGCGCGATCGACGCGTCACCGGCGAACGCGAGCCCACGCTGCACCGCCTCGATGCACGCGCGCACACACCCGTCGAAGTCGCCGCTCTCGAACGCGAGCTCCGCGACGCGCGCGGGGTCGATCAACGCGGCGGGCGCGAGCGCCGCGACGGCTCCGAGTTTCGGAGGCACCGGAGGCGGCGGCACCACCGGCAGTTCGCTCTGCGTGATGTGGTGCTGCAGTTGCGAGGTGAGCGACGAGCCGGTGTCTTTCGACATCGTGGGCGCAGACGGCTTCGGCTTCGGCGCGCCCGGCACGATCTTCTTCGCGCGCAGGTCCTTGATGACCAGGCGGATCATGGCCTTCATCACGTCCAGCACGCCGTCGCCGCTCATCGCGACGCTCTCGAAGTCGGGCACGTTGCGGCGGTTCAACAGCGCGCTCATCTGCTCGATCGGCGCCGCGTTCTTGAGGTCGCGCTTGTTGTACTGAATCACGAGGGGGAACGAGTCGAGCGAGATGCCTTGCTCCGACAGGTTCTCCTCGAGGTTCGCCATCGACTCGCGGTTCGCGTCTTCGGCGCCGGGGTTCGAATCGGCGACGAAGACCACGCCGTCGGCGCCCTGGAGCACCAGCTTGCGGGTCGCGTTGTAGAAGACCTGCCCGGGCACCGTGTACAGCGCGAGGCGCAGCGCGTAGTCGCCGACCTTCTCGACGCGCACGGGCAGAAAGTCGAAGAACAGCGTGCGATCGGCTTCGGTCGGCAGCGTCATCAGCTCGCCGCGGAGCGACGGCTTCACCGATTCGTAGATGCGCTTGAGCGTGGTCGTCTTGCCCGAGAGGCCGGGGCCGTAGAAGACGATCTTCGCGGCGATCTCCCGCGCCATCACGTTCACGGTGCTCATGCTGACTTCCTCGCCTTGAGGGGGTCGTTCTTCTTCAACACCGCTTCCGTCGTGCGCACCGCGCGCAGCGCCGCCATCACTTCACCTTCGAGGCCGAGGCCGGGGAGCACCTGGCGGCTCGCGAGCAGAATCCGCTTCCACGGCGACTGGGTGGTGAAGCCGGCGACGCCGAGCCACGCGGTGTCGGGGAGCTCGAAGAGCGGCGCGGGCTCACCGGCTCCGGCGACGACGCGCGGCGCATCGAGCCACGGGGTCGATTCGAGCGTCACGTGCGCCTTGGTGAACGGCATCACGCGCGCCAGTTCGGCGTGCACCTGCTGCTTGAGCGCGTTGATCGCGGTCTCGCCCTGCGTGCGAATCGACGCGTTCGCGGGAACGGAGACGGACAACACGCGCTGCTCGGGCTTCGACGCCGGCAGCACCTGCAACAACATCGCGCCGCCGAGCGACGGAGCGTCGAGCAACGCCAACGTTCCCAGCCCGCGGGGCAGGGCGCTCTCGGGCAGCACCAGATTCAACGTGAACAACGCGCGCGAGCTCTGCACCGCGGGCGCGATCTTGTCGGCGGCCTTGCGCTGCTTGTCGGGCACCAGGGCCGAGAGCACGTCGAGATCCATCGCGGCGAGCAGCACGCCCGCGCGGTACACGGCGTCGTGATGCGCGAGCCGCACGCCGACGCCGCCGCCTTCCGGCGTCAGCCGTTCGATGGGCTCGTTGGGCGTGAGAATTTCAGCGCCGAGCTCCCGCGCGCGCGTCGCGAGCGCCTGCCAGAGCCCTTCACGCCCACCGGGGAAGATCGCGGGCCCGACGAGCGTGCGCCCCAGCGTGCGAGCGCGCCCGAGCGCGACGTCGGCCGCTCCGGTGAACGGGAGCAACTTGCGGAGCAGCTCGTCGCTTTTCAGCGGCGTGTCGGTGTCGAGCGTCGAGAAGCGCGAGAGCATGCGCTTGAACTTCCACCGCGCGAAGAGGCCGTCGGGCGGCAGGTCGGGCTTCGCGGCGAAGAAGGCATCGCTCGTATCGCCCGCGGCCTGCGCCCTGCGTGTGCGCTCATCGAACGCTTCCGCGGCGTCACCGAACGCACGCGCGAGCTCCGGGCCGCGACGCTTTTCGTCGTGTGAGAGCTCGTACCAGCGGTTCTTCTCGAGCAACTGCAGCGGCGTCACCTGCACCGAACGCGACAGCGCCGCGACGACGCCGATCTCATTGAGCAGCTCCTCGAGCGCGGGGAGCGACTTCACCGGCGGCATCAACAACGGCGCGTTCGGCAGCGAGACTTCGCCGTGCGTGTACTGCTCGGTGAGCCCGTCGTGCGGCACGTGCAGCACCTGCAGCCCGCGGCGGGCGAGCAGGGCGGTCGACAGAATGCCGCCGAGCTGACCGCCGATGACGATCGCGTCGTAGACGTGCCGGCCGGGCGCTCCGCCTTTGCGCGTAGAAGAAGGAGGCGCCACTTCAGATGCTCTCTTTCAAGGTCACGCGGCGGCCCTCGAGCGTCACCACGCCGGTCGCGATCGCCTTCACCACGCGCGGGTACAGCGCGTGTTCTTCGGCGTGCACGCGCTTGCCCAGGGTGGCTTCGGTGTCGCCGGGGAGAACGGGCACCGCCGACTGCGCGATGATGGGGCCGGTGTCGGTGCCTTCGTCGACGAAGTGCACGGTGATGCCCGTCACGCGAACGCCGGCGTCGATCGCCTGACGAATCGCGTGCATGCCGGGGAACGACGGGAGCAGCGCGGGGTGCAGATTGATCACGCGACCGGGAAACGCGCGCAAGAACGCCGGAGTCACCAACCGCATGTAGCCCGCGAGCGCCACGAGGTCGATTTTCGCCGCAGTCAGCTCCTGTGCAACGCGCAAATCGAACGCTTCACGTGAGGCGAACTGTTTGTGGTCGACCACCACGGTGGGAATGCCCGCGTTCGCCGCGCGGTCGAGCACCTTTGCGCCGGGCACGTTGCAGAGCACGAGCTCCACGCGCGCGGGCGAGCCGGGCACGTTGAGCGCGTCGGCCAGCGCCTGAAAGTTCGACCCGCTGCCTGATGCGAGCACCGCGACACGCATCATGGGTCGACGCGCGCCTCGGCTTCAGCTCCGGGAGTGCCCGCTTCGATGACGCCCACGTCCCACGCGTCGAGGCCGCGCGACTTGAGCAACTCGAGCGCGGGCGCGATCTCGGCGGGGGCGAGCACCACCGTCATGCCGAGGCCCATGTTGAAGGTGTTGAACATCTCGGTGCGTTCGACCTCGCCCAGCTTCTGCAACACGTCGAAGATCGGTGCCCGCTTCCAGCTCGATTCGCGGAGCACCGCGCGCGTGCCATCAGGCAGACAGCGCGGCACGTTGCCCGGCAGACCGGAGCCCGTGATGTGCGCGAGGCCCTTGACGGTGACCTTCTCGATCAGCGCGAGAATGTCTTTCACGTAGATGCGCGTCGGCTGGAGCAGCGCGTCGCCGAGGTTCAGACCTTCGTACGTGTCGGTGAGCTTGAGCTGCTTGTCTTCGAGAATGCGCCGCGCGAGCGAGTAGCCGTTGCTGTGCAGCCCCGACGAGCCGATGCCGATCACGCGATCGCCGGGCACGATGGTCTTGCCGCTGATGATCTTCGACTTCTCGACGATGCCGACCGCGAAGCCCGCGAGCTCGTATTCGCCCGGCGTGTAGAAGCCGGGGAGCTCCGCCGTCTCGCCGCCGAGCAGCGTGCAGCCCGACAACTCGCAGCCCTTCGCGACACCGGCGATCACTTTTTCAGCGCGTTCGACGTCGAGCCGCGCGGTCGCGAAGTAATCGAGGAAAAACAACGGCTCCGCACCGCTGGTGAGCACGTCATTCACGCTCATCGCGACGAGGTCGATGCCGACGGTCTCGTGCCGGTCGAGCGCGAACGCGAGCTTCAACTTGGTGCCGACGCCGTCGGTGCCCGAGACGAGAATCGGCTCCTTGTACTTGCCGGGGGGGATCGCGAAGAGCCCGCCGAAACCGCCGACGCCGCTGACGACCTCGGGTCGCCGTGTCTTCGCCGCGTGCGGTTTGATCCGCTCGACCAGCGCGTCGCCTGCTTCGATATCGACTCCGGCCTGCTTGTACGTGGTGCCCACGTTCTGGGCTCATACCCAATGCCGTCGCGCTGCGTCGCAAAAGAAACGCGCACGCGGGCGCTGACGTGCGGCGTAGGCTCCGCTGTCGCACATGGGAAATCTCCTCTCGCGGAGAAGGTACGAAGCGCTGGCGCTGATCCTTTTCGTGATCTTCGCCGTGCTCCACGGAGCGACGACGCGGCCGGTGATGGGGCTCACGCAGCAGGGCGGCGCGCTTCACCGCTTCGTGCAGACGTTCGAAGGCCGCATCTCGACGGTCTTCTTTTCATGGCGTGGCGAGAAGCCGGCGCACCCCGACGTCGTGGTGCTGGAGATCGACGAGCGCGGCGCGCAGCGGTTCGGGCTCTGGCCGTGGCCGCGCAACGTGCTCGCGCAGGCGCTCAACAATCTGCTCGACGCCGACGTGAAGGTGATCGGCCTCGATATCGACTTCATCGACCCCGCTCCGCAGAACCCGCGCGATCGCGAATGGCTGGCTGCGCTGAACGCCGAACCCGCGCTGCCCGCGTCGTTGCAGCCGCTGCGTGACGAGCTCGAAGCGCGCATCAAGAACGGGCCCGATGAAGCGCTCGAAGCAGCGTTCAAGAAGGGTGGCACGCGCATCGTTCAAGGCGTGATTCCGTTTCGAAAGAGCGAGCTCGGTTCGTTCCCCGCGGAGCAACGCGCGGCGTACGCGAAGCAGGCGGTGAACACGGTGATGACGTCGGCGCCGGGCAAGGTGAAGGGCTCGTCGATGCCGCTCAACGACGTGGAGGCGTGGGACCAGTATTACGGCGTGCAGACGCCGCTCGCGCGCTTCGCCGAGTCGGGCACGCTGTTCGGCCACTTCGGCACGGAGACCGATCTCGACAGCACCATTCGCCGTTCGCCGTTGCTGATTCGCCTCGTCGAACCGCCGGGTCTGTACCCATCACTCGCGCTGCAGACCGCCGCGAAGCAGTTGGACGCGTCGATTGTCCCGATCGTCGATCAGAAGGAGCTGCTCGCGGTCGAGCTGCGCGGCGCGAAGAGCGTCATCATTCCCATCGAGAACGAATCGCCGTTCATGCTCATCAATTACCCGGGCCCGGCGAGCGCGTTCAAACGGCTGAGCATCGTCGACGCGTACGACAACACCTTCGACAAGGCGCAGGTCGCGGGGAAGGCGCTGCTCACCGGCGTCACCATCACGGGGAGCATGGGCGACCAGCGCGTGACGCCGTTCTCTGAATTCTCGCCCGGCATCTACACGCACGCGGCGGTGCTCTCGAACATCCTCTCGGGTGACTTCCTCTCGCGGCCCGGTGGCGGCGTGTGGACCGAGTTGGCGCTGATGCTGGCGCTCGGGCTGGCGATCGCGCTGTTCACCTCGAAGCTGCGTTCGTTCACGTGGAAGCTCGCGGTGCTGAGCGCGCTCATCGCCAGCTACTTCGCGGCGCTCTACCTGTTCTTCACGCACGGCGTGAAGCTCAACGTCGTGGTGCCTACGCTGTATCTGGTGGTCACCGCGTTCGGCTGCGTGTTCCTCGGCTACCTCTCGGTCGATCGCGAGAAGCTCAAGATGCGCGGCACGTTCTCCCGCTACCTCGGCGAAGACGTGATGGACGCGGCGCTCGCCGACCCCGAGCGCCTCAATCGCGGTGAGAAGCGCGAGATGACGGTGCTGTTCTCAGACATCCGCGGGTTCACGTCGCTCAGCGAGCACATGTCGCCGGAGAAGCTCGCCCACTTCATCAATCAGTACCTCTCGCCGATGACGCAGATCGTGTTCGAAGAGAAGGGCACGCTCGACAAGTACATCGGTGACGCGGTGATGGCGTTCTGGAACGCGCCGCTCGACGTGCCTGACCATGCGCTCCGGGCGTGCCGCGCGGCGGTCACCATGCTGACGCGCCTCGAGGAACTCAAGGCCGGCTGGCGCAAAGCGGGCTATCCGGAGCTCGAGATCGGCATCGGCATCAACACCGGGCCGATGGTGGTGGGCAACATGGGCTCCGACGTGCGCGTCGACTACACGGTGCTCGGTGACTCGGTGAACCTCGGCAGCCGGCTCGAGGGCACCAACAAGGAATACGACACCCGCATCATCATCTCTGAATCGACGTACACCGCCGCGAAGGGAGGAATCGTCGCCCGCCGCCTCGGCGCCGTCCGCGTGAAGGGCAAGAAGGTGCCGGTCGGCATCTTCGAGCTGCGCGGCATCGGCACACCGGGCGACACCGACGCGAGGGCCATCGCCGCGTTCGAAGCGGGCCTCAAGGAGCTGGTGGGGCGCAACTTCGACGCGGCGCGCGCGCATTTCGAGGCGGTGCTCCAGCTCTGGCCCAACGATTCTCCGACGCGCGACTACCTGGCGGAGCTCGATGGTTTTCGCGACACACCTCCTCCGTCAGACTGGGACGGCGTCGTCACCATGAAAACCAAGTGATCTTCAAATTGACGCCCCCTGATTTGCGGGTGAGAGTCGTGGGACTTTCATGAGTGCGGAAGAGGCCCTGTTCCAGCGATTTGGTAAGGACATTCCGAAAGGAACCGTCCTCTTCCGTGAAGGCGACCCCGGCAAGGAGATGTACGTCATCCAGTCCGGCAAGGTCGCGATCAGCAAGAAGGTCCGCGACGTCGAGAAGGTGCTGGCGCTGCTCGGCCCCGGCGAGTTCTTCGGCGAGATGGCGATCATCTCCAACAAGCCGCGCAACGCGTCGGCGACCATCGAAGAAGAAGCGCGCCTGCTGGTCATCGACCCGCGCACCTTCGAGAGCATGATTCGTGGCAACGCGGAGATCGCGGTGCGCATGATCAAGAAGCTCGCCGACCGGCTCGCCGACGCCGACGCGCAGATCGAAACGCTGCTGCTGGCCGACCCGCACAGCCGCGTGGTGCATCACATCCTTCAGCAGTGCCAGACGCGCGGCCGCCAGGGTGAAGACGGCATCGAGATCGACTTCTCCGCGCGTGAGCTCACGCGTGAACTCGCGGTCGGTGAACCGGCCATCCGCTTCTTTCTCCACCGGCTCGAGCGCGGCGGGTTGATCGAGGTCTCGGGTGATCGGGTGGTGGTGCGCGACACGGCGCGACTCTTCGATTTCCTGCGGTTCCTGGAAATGAAGTGGAAGTTCGGGGAAATCTGAAACTTGAAACTCAAGGTTCTCGGGCCACATGGTGGTGAGCTGCCGGGCTGCAAGAGCACGTGCTTCCTGCTCGACGGCCGTCTCGCGCTCGACGCGGGTTCGCTGACCTCGATGCTCGAATTGCCGGAGCTCGCGAAGGTCGACGACATTCTGCTGACCCACTCGCACTTCGATCACATCAAAGACCTGCCGATGATGTCTGACGTCATCGTCGGGCGGCGCGAGAAGCCGGTGGTCATCCACAGCAACACCGACTGCATCAAGACGCTCCAGACGAACATCTTCGACAACGAGCTGTGGCCCGACTTCACGAAGATCCCCAACGCGAAGAACCCCGTCTTCAAGCTGCGCTCGTTCAAGGCCGGCGCGAAGGTGAAGGTCGGCGCGTACAGCGTGAAGTCGGTGCTGGTCTCGCACCCGGTCGAGTCGTGCGGCTATGTGATCTCAGACGGCGACTCGACGATGGCCATCTCCGGCGACACCGGCCCCACGGAGCAACTGTGGAAGGTGCTCAACAAGACCGATGACCTGAAGCTGCTGCTGGTCGAGTGCAGCTTCCCCAACGCGCTGCAGTCGCTCGCCGACATCTCGGGGCACTTCACGCCGCAGACGCTCGAAAAAGAGCTCGAGAAGTTCGATCGCCGCGATTGCGAGGTGGTGCTGTACCACCTGAAGCCCGCATTCGTGGCGCAGCTGAAGAAAGAAGTGAAGCACCTGCCCGTACACGTCGCGGAGCTCGGCGAAGAGTTCGATTTCTGACTGCGCGCTTCTCCGGGTCTGATAGTCGCTTTCGCCCGTGACGGCTCCACTCGTTCTCGGAATCGCCGGTGGTACGGCATCGGGCAAGACGACGGTCGCGCGTAAGCTGCACGAAGCGTTCAGCTCCCGCGTCGCGTTCATCGATCAAGACTCGTATTACAAACGGCTCGATCACCTGACGCTCGACGAGCGCCGCGAGGTGAACTTCGACCACCCCGACGCGTTCGATCAAGACCTGCTGGTCTCGCACGTGAAGAAGCTCAAGTCGGGCGAGGCGGTGGAGAAGCCGGTCTACGACTTCGTGACCTCCACGCGTGAAGCGCGCACCGTCACCGTGAAGCCCGCGGAGCTGATCCTCATCGAGGGAATCCTCGTGATGCACATGGACGCGCTCCGCGACCAGATGGACGTGCGCATCTTCGTGGAGACCGAAGACGACGTGCGCATCATCCGCCGGCTCACGCGCGACATCAAAGAGCGCGGCCGCGACTTCGATCACGTGATTCACCAGTACTTCCAGTACGTGCGCCCGATGCACATGGCGTTCGTCGAGCCGTCGAAGCGCTACGCCGACATCATCGTGCCGCACGGTGGCAACAATGAGACCGCGATCGAGATGCTCATCGGCGCGGTGCGCGCGCGGCTCGCGAAGCAGCAGTAGTCTTTCCCGCCCGAGGGGTTTCATGAACGCGCGTTTTCTCGTGGTGTCGCTGTCGGTGATGCTGGCGAATGGGTGTACGTGCGCGGGCTGCGACAGGAAACCCGAGCCGCCGGCTCCGCAGGTGATGGACGCTTCGGTGGCCAGGGCCGACGCCGATGCAGGGCGCGAGCTGCCGTACGAGGTGACGGCGAACGCGAAGCCCGACGCGGAGCTGATCGCCAAGTACGCCGCCGATTGTCACGCGGAGATCCTCGTCACCTTCGACGACATGGACGGCGAGAAGGAGCTGGCCGACTGCCAGGCGATCGCGATGGATCAGAACTGCGCTCCCGATCTCTTCGGCTGCTGGGAGAAACAGGAGGCGTGCGTCGCGAGCTGCGCGCAGCCATGTGGAGCCTGTCAGGACGCGTGCGCCGAGGTCTGTGACGCGTGCAAAGGCGGCTGTGACGGCGGCGCGTGCGCGAATGACTGCGCGAAGGCGCGCTTCGAGTGCCGCAACGAATGTCTCTATGGCCAGAGCGCGTGCCGCTCGGCGTGCTTCAAGGAAGGCGAAGTGTGCGGCGACCTCGGCGAAGAGCGCGTGAAGCAGCAGTGCCCCGACTGCGACGCCATCAACCAGTGCCTGTGGGATCGCATGAAGGACTCACCCGAGGCGCGCGCGAAGTGCCTGAAGCCCGGCAACGCGCACGAGTGTCTCGAGTGGTGCTTCGAAGAATGATCAGCGGCCCGCGTCGGGCTCGTCGAGCAGATCGGCCACGCTGAACGGCAGTTCGGTGAAGCGGCTGCCGTCGCTCTGCAGCACCTGATCGCGCGAACCGCGCACCCAGTACGCGCTCGGCGTGCCTTCCACGAGCTTGCCGATGGTGAGGCGCGCGAGCTCCCGATCGCCGTCGGTGTAGAGCGCGATGAAGCGCGACTTCGCGTCGATGCCGTAGTTCGCCCAGTCTTTCGGGTGCTCTTCGCCGGGGCCCAGCGCCTTGAAGTTCCCCAGCATCCACAACGCGCCGCTGACCTTGAAGATCTTCGCCTTGCCCGCGCGCGGAGCCGTCACGCGCCAACTGTCGTTCGACGCGTCGACTGATTCCTTCTCGACGATCACCTCGACGCCGTCGGAGTTGTGGAACACCACCCTGGTCACCGCCTCGGGCGCGAAGCGGAGCACGCGTTGATCGCGCAGCGTGGTGATGGGGCGCTCGAGCGTGAGCGCATCGGAGCCGAGCTCGGCGAGCACGTTGCCCTCGTCGTCTTCGCGCAGGCCGTAATACGTGACGCCGCCGTCGAAGATGACGCGCGACGCGGTGAGCTTGATGGTCGTGCCGCCGTCGTAGGTCGCGAGCGCGGTGACCTCGGGTTTGCCGAGGTACTGCGCGCGATTCTCGGGCGTGTCGTCGAAGAACCTCACGGCGCGCACGCCGGACACGCTGCCGATCATTCCGGCGATCGCGTTGGGGTCTGCGGGTTCGGCGTTGAGGTTCCAGTTCTTGCCGTCGCGGGTCAGCTCGTAGTTCGCGTTGGGCGACTTCACGCTGAGCTTCTGGAGCTGTTTCTGCTCGAGGAAGAACGTCTGCTTGTCGCGCAGGTCGAAGGTGGTCTTCGAGAGCGCATACCGGACACCGCCCGGCGCCGAGTAGACGGCGGGCTGATCATCACGGCGGACGAAGACCGAACCGTCGAACGTGTTCTCGAGACCGCCGACCAGCTTCACGCTGCGCGCCTCGCCATTCACGACGGCGGTCGCGGTGACCGTGAAGCGCGGCGCATCGAGGCCGTACGTCTTGAGCGTCTTCGCGTCGGGGTTCTCGTCGAGCGTGTCCTTGAACTTCGCGGTCTGGAGTTGGCTGACCAGCGCGTCCATCACCAGCGCGTCGGCCTTCACGTGCACCGGCTTGACGACCTTCCACACGCCTTCTTCGCGTTCGAGCTCGGTGGTCTCGCCGTCGAAGTTCACGACCACGCGCGTGAAGTTCGCGGGAGGCGAGCCTCCGTCGACCTTCTCGTCGAGCTTCTGCGGAGCGAACAGCCGCAGCTCGTGATCTTTCTGCCGCGTGGCCGCCTGATCTTTCTTGAAGACTCCGAAGTACGCGTAGCTGCCGATGCCGATCGCGAGCACGAGGAACACGCCCAACTGCAGCAACAGCTTGCTCGATTGATTCATCGCGACCGCCGGGTGAGCCAGATGGAAAGGCCGATGGCGAGCAGCGCGGTGGGCAGGACGTCCATCGACAGGAGTCGAATGGTGTCGAGCTGCGCGTTCGTCAGATCCATCGTGCTGATGTCGCGGTCGGGCGGGCGAATGGTGATCTTCTGAATCTGCTGCGTGGCCCACGCGATGGAATTGAAGACCAGGTTCAGGTTCGGCGGGTGGCCGAGCGTGCCCGCGAGGAGATCGCTGTCGCCGAACACCACGAGGCGCGTCTCTTCGGCGCGATGGGTCTGCGCGACGGCGGGCCGCGAAACGGCAGCGGCGAGCGTGAGTTGCCCGTTGCGTTCGCCTTCTTCGGGCTCCGGGTTCTCGCCGGGGTTGAGATCGGCCCAGGCGTAGGGCGTCGTCAGCACCAGCGGCTCGACCTTCAGGTCGGGCAGGGTGTCTTCACGCAGCAACGTCAGCGCGCGGGTGGTGGCGAACATCGCGTTCATCTGCTGCGCCTTGAGCGCCCGCGCGATCTCGTGGTCGCTGAAGAAGGGCGTGTAGACGAGGTACGGCTGCTTGGGGTTCACCTTCGCGTCGGCGACGATGCCCGGTTCGATCTGCACGCCGTACTGCGCGAGCAAAGGCTCCAGCCCCGACTCGGCCTGTGCTTCGGCGAAGTAGATGAGGCGGCCGCCTTCTTCGAGATACGTGGAGATCAGCTTCTGTTCGCCCTCGGAGAACTTCGTGCGCGCGCCCGCGATGATGATCGCCGACGCATCACGGGGGATCTCGCCGGTCTTGATGAGGTTGAGCGGCGACGGCGAATACCCTTCGTCACCGAGCAACCGCTTCAGCGTGGCGAGCGACGCGGCGACGGCTTCTTCGCTGTCACCCTGTGGCTCGAGCGGGATCTCGCCGTGGCCTTCGACGAGGTAGAGCTTCTGCGCGCCGACCGCTTCGAGCTTGAGCAGCCCGTTGGTCAGCTCCTGCTCCGCGATCTGCGGCAGTTGCAGACGTTCGAGGTTGAGCATCGTGTACTGCTCGCCTTCGATCAGCACCGCCGCCGGCTGGCCCTGATGAATCTGGTACCGCGCGGTGAGATCGGGCGCGCGACGCGGGTCTTTGAACTCGTAGGTGAACTTGTCCGAGAGCTGCGCGTAGCGCTGAAAGAGCGCCTCGACGGCTTCGGGGATCGGGCCTTCGACGAACGCGATGACCTTCACCGGCGCGCGCAGGTTTTCGACCGTCTTCTGCGTCTGCGGAGCGAGCGAATAGACCTTCTTCGCCGTCAGGTCCCACGTGGGAGCCTTCTTCGCGACGATGTAGTTCGCGGCGGCGAGCAGCGCGATGAACGCGAGCAGCAGGCCGATCGACGACGAGAAGAAGAACGCCGAACGCACCACCGTGCTGTCGCTGCCGCGCGCGGTGAAGGCCCAGAAGATCAGCAGCGCGACGCCGAGCGACAGCTTGGTCACGAACAGCGTCAGCGAGCCGATGGTGACGAACAGGGTGATCAGCGAAGTGAGAACCAGCAACAGGCCGATCGCGCCCGCCACCGTGCCGAGTGTCTTTTTCATGTCCACCTCTGGGCTTCGATGGAGCGGTGCGTGAGCAACAGACACAGCGCGATCACCGAGCCGAAGAACACGAACGGCCGCAGGTCGAGCACGCCCTTGATCAGGTTCTGCAACTGCGAATCGAACGACAGGTAGTTGAGAATCGAGCGCGCGGGTTCGTCGACGTCTGAGGCGACGGAGCGGATCAACATCCACACCAGGGCGATGGCGAACGACACGAACGCGGCGACCATCTGCGATTCGGTGAGCGAGCTGATGAACATGCCGATCGCCATGTTGGTCGCGCCCCACAGCAGCAGGCCCGCGTAGCCGAGCAGCACCGTGTTCCATTCGAGCGCGGAGCCCGATTCAGACGAGCCGAACCCGGCGAGGATCAGCGGGAAGATGATGGTCAGGCCGAGCGTCATGCCGATGATGCCGAGCGCTCCGAGGTACTTGCCGGCGACGATCTCGAACGGGCGCACCGGCGTGGTCATCAGCAGCTCGAACGTCTTGTTACGGCGCTCCTCGGCGAACAGCCGCATCGAGAGGAACGGCGCGATGAACAACGTGAGGATCAACACCGAGCTCCAGAGGTTGATCACCACGCCGTCGGTGAGATTGCGGAAGGCCTGATACTCGGGGGGCAGTTGTGTCCACCCGAGTTGCGCCGCGCGCGCGACGTCGTGCGCCTGTTTGAAGTTGGCCAGCAGCCCGAGGAAGAACGCGGAGCTGATGAAGGTCATGCCCGTGAAGACGACCCAGGCCCACGGCGTCGTCAGGTACGAGACGAGCTCTTTCTTGAAGATGGCGAAGATGGTGCGCATCGGTCACTCCGCGGTGAGTTGAATGAATTTGTCTTCGAGGCCGGTTTCGCGGCCGCCGGTGATGTTCGCCATGGTGTCGTCGGCCACGATCTTCCCCCGGTGGATGATCAGCACCTGTTCGCAGATGGCTTTCACCTCCGCGAGGATGTGCGTCGAGAGCACGACGGTGTGCTGGCCCTTGAGCGACTTGATGAGCTCGAGCACCTCGCGGCGCTGACGCGGGTCGAGACCTTCGGTCGGCTCGTCGAGAATCAGGAGCGCCGGGTTGCCCAGCATCGCCTGCGCGATGCCGACGCGTTGCCGGTAGCCCTTCGAGAGCGTGCCGGTGAGCCGCCCGAGCTCGGGGAGCAGACCCGTGCCCTGCGCGACGCGTTCGATTTCGGTTTTGATCTTCGGCGACGCGACGCCTTTGAGCTCCGAAACGAACTTGAGGTACCCGCGCACCGTGAGCTCCGGGTACAGCGGCGGAGTCTCGGGCAGGTAGCCGATGCGACGCTTCGCCTCGAGCGGCTTCTCGAACAGATCGAACCCGGCGACGCGCGCCTTGCCCGTGGTCGGCGGCATGAACCCCGTGAGGATCTTCATGGTCGTCGACTTCCCCGCGCCGTTGGGCCCGAGGAAACCGACGATCTGTCCTTCCTTGACGCTGAAGTTCAGCGCGTCAATTGCGACACGGTCGCGGTACTTCTTGGTGAGGTTCTCGACCTCGATCATCGCCATGGAGCCTCCGAAGAGCGCGGGGATACAGCATGGCCGCGCATGTGCAAGTGAGCTATTCGCCCGCGGGCAAGGAGCCGCATGTCACGCATCGTCGTTCAGAAATTCGGTGGGTCGTCGGTCGCGAGCGCGGACAAGCTCCGCAAGGTCGCTGCGCGCGTCAAAGCCCGCCGCGATGAAGGGTGGAAGCTGGTCGTGGTGGTGAGCGCGATGGGCGACACCACCGATGAATTGCTCGGGCTCGCGAAACAGATCAGCGCCGACCCGCCGCGGCGCGAGCTGGACATGTTGCTCAGTTGCGGTGAGCGCATCTCGATGGCGTTGTTGTCGATGGCGCTCCACGAGCTCGACGTCGCGGCGATCAGCTTCACCGGCAGTCAGAGCGGCATCATCACCGACACCTCGCACTCGCAGGCGCGCATCATCGAAGTGAAGTGCGCGCGCATCGAGGAAGAGCTCGAGAAGAACAAAGTGGTGATCGTCGCCGGGTATCAAGGGGTCTCGAAGGCGCGTGAAGTGACGACGCTCGGCCGCGGAGGTTCCGATACGACCGCCGTCGCGCTCGCCGCCGCGCTCGGCGCCGACTGTGAAATTTATTCTGACGTCGACGGCGTGTTCTCCGCAGATCCCCGCGTGGTGCCGAGCGCCGCGAAGCTGGAGTCGCTGAGCTTCGAGGAGATGCAGGAATTGGCGGCGGCGGGCGCGAAGGTCTTGAACGCGCAGGCGGTCGAGTTCGCGCGCGAGAAGGGCATCGTGATTCATGCGCGCTCGACGCACTCAGCGGGAACCGGAACCGCGATTCAGGCGCACAGCGCTCCGAGCCGTGTGAAGGGCGTGACGGGTGACGCCGAGGTCTGGGTGTTCGCCGCGAAGAACTCACCCGACGCGTTGTTGGAGTTGCTCGACGCGCAACAGGTGAAGGGCCGCAATCTGCTCTGGCACGAAGGTGGAACGTTGGTGGTGGTGCCGCTGCAAGACGTGCACGGGCCTGATGCCTTGCGCGCGAAGTTGCCGGTGGAGGTGTCAGTGCTCGACGGCGTCGGCACCGTGACCTGTGTCGGCACCGGGTTGAACGCCGACTGGTCGATTTCGCGGAAGGCGTTGAGCGTCGCGCGTTCAAGCGGCGCGGAAGTGATCGCGAGCTACGCGAGCGCGCTGCAGCTCACGTTGGTCGTGAAGCGCGAACAGGTGAAGTCGCTCACGAAGGCGTTGCACGAAGCGCTCATCGGCTAGCTAGTTGGCGCCCGCCCAATGCGTTTCGCACACGCGATCGCGTTGCAGGTACCCGCTCTTGCCGAACAACGCGGTCGCGGCATTCGCGCTCTCGACACGCCAGCAGCAACTGCTGTTGCGATGGTACCCGCAGCGTACGTAGGTGACGTTGTCTGCGCAGCGCACCTCGTACGCCCAGTCACCGATCGACTTCGTTTCGCAGTCTGAGAGGCCGAAGGCCCCGACGTTCTCACGGCTCAGGTACGTGCGCGTCGCGGTACCCGAGAGCTGAGCCCAGCGGGCGTCGGTGCAGCCACAGAGCGCGAGGAGCAACACACACAGACTCTTCTGCATCGTGGAACTCCTCGTCTGAGGTTCAGAAGTTCACACCATCACCCGGTTGCGGAACCTGGAGCGAGAGGCGCTTTACCTCGTACCCGTAGAGCTGCCGGTAGATGAACAAGTCGGCGGTCACCTGCTTCACGTAGCCGCACGTTTCCTTGTACGGAATCTGCTCGACCCACTCATCGAGCGGCTGCTCACCGCGCTCACGCGCCCAACGCGCGACCGCCGTCGGCCCTCCGTTGTACGCACCCGCGACCAGCGTCGGGTGGTGCAACCGCTTCATCAACGCGTTCAGGTACCAGGTACCGAGGCGGATGTTCCATTCGGGCAAGTACAGCTCCGCGTCTTCCGCGGCGGGCACTTTGAGTTCAGTCGCGATGCTGCGCGCCGTCGGTGGAATGATCTGCATCAACCCGCGCGCATCAGCCGCCGAGGTCACCTGCGGAGCGAACGCACTTTCGCGCCGCATGATCGCCCACGCCAGCGCGGGTTCGATGCCGTTCTGCGTGCTCCAGCTCTCGACGCTCTCGCGAAACGCCCGCGGGTACATGAGCGCCAGCGCTTCGGGAGAACGCTGCGAATACACCGGGCCCCAGAGGTAGCGCGCGGCGAGCACGTGCGCGGCGTTGAACTCCCCGAGCGATTGCAACGCGTGGCCCCACGTCATCGCGTCGGCCGCGCCGACCGACGACAGCGCGCGTGACACCTCCTGCGCGGCATCACGGAACAACCCGTTCTCCGCGAGCAGGGCCGCGAGCTGCAGCGCCGCCGGGCGTTTCACGTCGAGCGACCTGGGAGTCACCGCGAAGGGCAGGGCGACATCCGACCCCCGCGACGCGAGCCGCTCCTGCGCGAGCAGGCCGTAGAACGTGCCCGGGAACTGCGCGATCACGTTTCGATACTCGGCCTCGGTGTCGATCGCGGCAACTCCGGCGTCGGCAGGCACCACGCTCAACTCACCCGCGCGCGCCGCCCAGTACGACGCCTGCGCAACCAGCGCCGACCTGGGGAAGTCGATGATCAGCGACTGCAACACCTCGCGCGCCTTCAGGTACTCCGCGCCACGAATGAACGAGAACGCGCGGAACCAGCGCGCTTCATCACGCTTCTTCGAGCGTTCGTGTTTGGTCTCGAACGCTTCGAACTCCTTCACCGCCACCGGCAATTCACCCGCGCTCATCGCGAGCCACGCGGCGAGGTAGGCCGCTTCGTCGGCGTTCGCATCGTCGGGGTACTTGTCGTCGAGCGTGTGAAACGCGAGCCGCGCTCCGGCGTTGTCGTTCAAGCGCATCAACCGCTTCGCCTTCGCGAGCAACGCCTGCGCCGCGATGGTCGGAGGCCCCAGCGCCGCCGCATCGAGCGCCGCGAGCGCGTCGGTGTCTTTCTCGCGGCCGCGCGTGAGCAACGCCTGCCCGCGCAGCAGCGACACCTGCGCCTCTTTTCCTTTGGTGATCGGCAGCGCCTCCAACGCCTGGAGACAGCTCTTCGCGTCGCCCGCGTTCAACAGCGCCGTCGCGCGCGCGAACTGTTCATCGAAGGTCAGCGCCCACACCCCTGCGTCTTCGAGCTTCTTCTTCGCCAGTACGCCATGCGGGTGCGACGGGTACTGCAGCGCCAGGGTCTTCCAATCTGCGCGGGCGAGCGCGGTCAGCTTGAGCGCTTCTCGCGTCAACGCGCGCGTCAGCAACAGCTCCGGAGACGTGGAGACGCCGGGGTCTTTGTCGAGCAATGCCCTCGCGCGCGCCGGCTGATTCAGATCGAGCGAGAGCTCCGCGAGGCGGCGATCGATCTTCGTCGCCAGCCACGGCGTCGCCGTCTTCCGCGCCTTCATCAGCGTCTTCAGCGCGGTCGTCTTGTCGCCCGACCACGCCTGCGCTTCGCCCAGATACCAGTCGTGAAACGCCTCGAGACCCTTCGGCGACTTCGCGCTCGTCAGCCTGCGCAGCGCGCCGGCGGCGTCACCCGACGACAACTCCAGCACTCCGGTCAGGAACGTGAGCTTTTCTAACGAGGCGCATTTGGCTGCCTCACAGGCCGTCAATTCAGCTCGGGATTGTTCGAGCGCCGAGGCGCGTTGAACGCGCACTGACTCAAGAAGTGCGGGCGATTGGGCCCACGCGAACGAGCTGATCAGGCAACCCAGCAGCGCAAACCGCAACATCGCTGTCTCACCCCGGTTTGACATTCGTGGAGCCAGTGCCGTACATCGCTGCCCGCTTAACGCAAGTAGTCCCACTCGTAGTCCCGTCGTTTCTCACTCGGGGAACACCGCGCCGCCGGGAGGCCGAAACCGCACATGAAGCCGTGTCCGACCGAACTTCCACAGAGTATCAATCCTGAAGCTGGCCCTAAACGTCTTGGGGTCGAGCACCACCGCAACCTCGATTGTGCCCACTATGACAACTGCCTCGATGAGGCCGTCCGTCGTGGGTGGCAGTCATTCACCTGCATCAAGTGCCCGTTGTACGCGCTGCCTTCTGCGCAGCAGGCGGGCATCGAGTCGTTCGCGACTCAGCGCCGCGTGGTCTGAAGTCGCAGCGTCGTCTTTTCGAAAAGGGAAACGCCTCTCGGCTCTCGCCGGGGGGCGTTTTGTTTTACGCGCTCTTGTTGAGCGTCACCACGCCGCGGCGGAGGAGATCCTTGAGGCACGCCTCGATCTCCAAAGGTGAGGTGTCGAGCCGCGAGATGATCTCGCGCGGCGTGAGCTTCTCTTCGCAGACCAGCCGCACCAGCTCGAGCGTGTCCTTGGGGCCGACGTCCCGATACACCTTGTAGAGCGCTTCGTTGACGGTGATCTGCGTCGCCGACAGCATCACGTTGTCGCGAATGCGGCGCTCGTTGTCGTTGAGCGTTTCGACCGCGCGCGCGAGCACCGCCTCGGTGTCGCCGCCGCTCAGGTTGGCCGGAGGCGGCTTCGCGCGTTCATCGAACGCACCCTGCGCGGCGCGGCTGGCGATGAAGGCGTTGAGCGCGCGATCGCTCTGCGCGGTGTATTGGCCGGCGACACCGCTGGCCGACGTGAGCACGCCGTTCTCGAAGCCGAGCGTGTACGCCGCCCAGCCGTCTTTCGCGGTGAGCACGCCCGTCTTGCGGTGCGCGGCGAGCTCGCGAATCAGCCACTGCGGCCCGACGGCGTGAATGGCGAGGTTGTCGGCCTGCTTGAGCTCCAGCGCGGCGAGCGCCGAGCGGCGCGGCTCCAGCAGCTTCTGGATGTGCGAGACGATCGCGTCGAGCTTGGTGCCCTTCGACAGGTACGCCTGCGCGCCCGCGTCGGCGGCCTTGAGCGATTCACGGTAGTCGTCATGCGCCGAAAGGAACGCCAGCGGCAGCTCGCGCGTGCGGAAGTCGTCGCGCAGCGCCCGCAGCATTCCCCAGCCGTCGAGGTGCGGCATGTTGAGGTCGGCGAGCACCACGTCGAACGGTTCGGTCGCGGCGAGATCGCGGCCTTGATCGCCATCGGCGGCGATGGACACCGTGAAGCCGTGCTTGGTGAAGAGCCGGCTGAACATGGTGAGGATCGCCGCGTCGTCGTCGACCAGCAGAATGCGCGTGCCCATCGGCGGCGGAGGCGCGGGCGGCGCGACGTCGATCACCTCACCGACCGGCTGCTCACCGGTGATGACCTCGCCGACCTCGATCACCACGCCGGCGCCGTCGCTCTGCGCGCCGTCGACCTCGGTGAAGCTCCAGCGCACCTGCCCCTGCTTGAGCATCGCGTCGAGCGCCGGCTGCCCGTGCGCCGCGAGGAAGGAGGCCTGATCGAGCTTGCCGTACACGAAGCTCGCCTTGCCTTCGGTGCTGGTGCGCGGGTTGGTGCGCAACACGCCGTTGCGGCGCGTGCGGCGAAGGTGATCGACGAGCCGCGCGAGGCCCGACGCATCGACCTGCCCGGAGCTCACGCCATTGCGAGAGGGCAGCTCGTTCCACAGCGCTTGAATGGCCGCGATGTGATCGTCGGAGAAGGGCGCCTGCAGCAACGCGGTGACGCCCGTGCGGAAGCCCTGCACGAAGGCCGCGTCGCTGACGTCCTTGACGATCACGATGACGGGGATTCGCGCGCTCGCCACGTCGGCGCTCAAGGTGTCGAGCACCTGGATCGCGAAATTGCTCGAGAGCTCCGCGTGCAGCACCAACAGGTTGGGCTTGAGCTGCGTCAGCCCGGCGGCGATCTGCCGGCGATCAGAAACAAAGCGGTAGAAGACGCCGCGCGCGTTGAAGGCGGTCGCGATGGCCTGCTGCGCGTCACGATTCTCGTCGATGCCCAGAATCGTCGGGCCGCTCGAAGCGCTCATGGTTCGAGAGGTACACCGTAGATGACGACGATCCAATAGCGGCCTTTGCCGTACTTCTCGGAGTCGCCTTTTGCGACCCCGACGCCGACCACCGTGTTCTTCACCTCCGCGAGGTTCTTCGACGCGGCGCCGACCTTCGGGGTGTCAGCGACGAAGAAGTCGACGGCCACCGACCCCAGCTCCGTCGCCGCCTCGAACGCGCGCTCCTGAAGCGGCGTCTGCCCCGGCAGTTGCGCTTTGGGAACGTCGAGTTTGAGCGCGGCCTGTGCGTGGGCAACCGCGAGTTGCTCGAGCGCGCGCGAGTGCGTCAGACGCTTGAGCTTCCGGCGGTCGCGCTCCGCATCAATTGATGCGTAGACCGCGCCGAGCGGGTCCTTC
The DNA here is from genome assembly GCA_048498275.1 of Myxococcota bacterium. Taxonomy (GTDB): domain Bacteria; phylum Myxococcota; class Myxococcia; order Myxococcales; family Myxococcaceae; genus Archangium_A. The sequence continues at coordinate 23,293 of JBEHYH010000016.1, forward strand.
TCGTCTTCCCGGGGGCTCGCGAAGAGCTCCACGAGCACGTGACGCCCATCGGCGGTGACGGCGAGCCCGAAGCCCGCGCGCCGATGGCCGCCATCGAGCAGGTTCTTGCGATGGCCCGGCGAATGTTCGATGCCGAAGTGCGCGGCGAGGGGCCCGGTCGAGAGCCCGAGGTTCTCGCCGGCTGATTGAAACGGGTACCCCGACTCCGTGAGCCGCTGACGCAGCGTGCTGCCATCGGGCGCGACGTGACTGAAGAAGTTCTCGCGGCCGAGCCGTTCGGCCCACGTCTGCGCCACCGCCTGCAACGCCGGGTCGGGCGTCAGCGGCATGGCGCCATGCTGAATTCGCAGCGCGTTGATGCGCACCAGCAGCTCCGCGCGCGCGTCGGAGTCATTCGCAGGCTCCATCATCGCTTCGGCGGCGTCGGGCTTCACTTCACCTACGTCGACGAAGAAGAGCGACACCACCTCGGGCCCGCGCGGGCCGCTCGCCAGCACTTCGACGGTGTGGCGGCCCTTCTCGGAGAACGCGATCGCGCCGCAGAGCCGGCCGCCTTTTTCGTTCTTGAGCGGGCTGCGTTCGACGCTCCCGTGTGGCCGCGTGATGAACAGCTCGGCGCCGGTGAGCTCGTCGGTCACGAAGCGCATGCACAACGTCTGCGCGCCGACCGGCGCCTCGAACGTGCGTCTGAAGTTCTCGAGCTCCACGCGGCGCTTCGCGAGCAGCACGATCACCGCGCTGCGTTCGGCGCTGGTCGCGACACCGAGGCCGACCTGCGACGACGGCTCGGTCGTGAAGTCCTGTTTCTTGAGCTCGTCGTTGAGCACCTGATTCGACGCGCGCACCGCGACGACCACGGGGTTCGCGTCCCACCCGCCGTGCTTCGAGACCGCCGCCGTCACCCGGAGCAGGCTCGCCGCGTCATCGACGCCGCTGCTCAACGCGCGCGCGGCCAGCTCGTTCGCGGCGCGCGTGAGGTTGGGGTCGAATTCGGGCGCGCTGCGGCCGACGGCTTCGAAGCGCGCGCGCACGGTGCGCTCCAGCGTGGGGCGATCAGGCGGCGTCGCGGCGAGAGCGAGAAGAAGAAGCGGCGTCATGACACTTCGAGGACCAGCGGCACCGGCTTCGATTCTCCCATCGCTTCGCTCATCTTGCGCGACAACTGCGGCAACTGCGATTCGAGCGCCGCTTTCCACGACGCGTCGACCCTGATGACGAGCCGTTCTCCTTCCCAACGCGCTGGCGTCGAGTGCTTCGCGATGAGATCGCCCACCGCGCGCTCCCAGATCGATTTCAACGCGCCGGGCGAGCCGGTGCGTTTCAACGCCGCTCCAAGAACGTCTGCCAGTGACTTCACAATCGCTCCGGAGCCGAGATACCGGCGCGGGCGTCGTTCGCCGGTTTTACACGTGACAAACGTGTCGCGATGACGCAGCGCAACATGGCGAAATCTCTCATGAAACGGTTGACCATTGAGTCACGCGATAGCAAGAACGGCCGCGATTCCCAGAAGCAAGTTTGGCCGATTTCCCCCACCAAGGAGCAGGACGAATGAACGATGTAATCAACAAGTCGCTGGCGGCGAAGCTGCTGGCGCTGAGCGCGCTGACGCTCATGGCGTGCCCGGCGCCTGTCACGAACGACGGCGGCACCGGCGGCGGCGGTGGTGAAGATGAATGTGGTGAAGCGGCTGACTGTGTGGCGCTCAAGGGCGGCACCGCGGCCGAGTGGTATTGCAACACCTCGACCGCGTTGTGTGAGCCCGCGTGCCGCACGAACGAAAACTGCAACCCCGCGACCCGCGAGTCTGACGACCTGGCCCAGTGCGCCGGCGCCCTCGGCTGCGTGTGCGACGAAGGCAAGTGCATCGGTTCGCTGTGCTCCGACGATTCGCAGTGCAGCACCGACGGCACCAGCGTGTGCCGCAGCGGTAACTGCGTGACGCCTCCGGACGTCGCGACCGTCACCAAGTGTGAAGTGGTGCCCAGCTTCGCGGTGCTCGCCGCGGGGGCGAAGCAGACCTTCCACGTCTCGGCGTGGGCCGGTACGGAGCCTGTGGTCATCACCGCGGGCGCCACGTGGACGGCGACTGCCGGCGCGGGCACGGTCGTCGGTTCGGGCAACAAGGCCGAGCTCACCGCCGGCAGCGCGTCGTTCGCCGCCGCCGACGCGGTGACCGCGACCTTCGGCACGGTGACCTGCAAGGCGCAGGCGATCGTCATCACCGCTCCGGCCGCGGGCAACACCGTCGTCGCGATCGACGAGCTCTCGGGCCGCCCCATCGAAGGCGCCGCGGTCGCGGTGACCGACAGCGCGGGCGCGCTTCAGGGCGCGGTCGCCACCACCACGGCTGACGGCCACGCCGACGTGACCATCGCCGCGAACCAGACGGTCACCGTCTTCCACAAGGACTACTCGTACCTCTCGATCGTGAACGTCGCGCCGGCGACGAAGCTGATCGCCGCGGTCGTTCGCCGCAATCAGGTCGACAAGTTCGGCGGCTTCAAGGGCGGCATCACCAACCTGCCCACCGACAACACCATCAAGGCTGCGATCGCGGGCATGTCGGTCGCCGGAAACATCACCAACCTGAACATCACGCAGCTGCTCGGGCCGTCGGTCTCCACCGACATCACGCTCTCCGACACCATCAAGGTCGAAGACGTGCCGCTGCCGTCGGGCATCTTCCTGTACTTCAACAAGGTGTTGACCGGTCACGGCACGCCTCCGGACGGCAAGGTCGTCGGCCTGGGCCTCGCGGGCACCTGCGGCGATGCGACCAACGAGAAGAACGGCGCGTGCGGTACGCGTTCGGCCTGGGCCCTCACCGGCGCGGTCGAGCTCACCAAGATCGTCTCGCTCGCGGGCGCGGTCACCGGTGGTGGCTTCGACCTGAGCCAGATCGGCAGCCTGCTGGGCAGCGTCGTTCCGCTCCTCAAGAACTTCAAGTCGTCGCTCGTGCGCGACGTGCAGTTCTCGCTCATCGACACGACGTGGACCGCCGGTGGTGACGCCGACTTCAGCAACGTCGACGGCGCCAACTTCACCGCGCAGGACATCGAGTTCGGCCAGTTGCCGCTGGGCTTCGCGTTCCCCGTCAAGCTCCCGCAGCTGCCGCAGTTCGGTGGCCAGTACATCGACGCCGTCGCGGTGCTCGGTGGTGCGAATGCGGTCGGCCGTGGCGTCGTGCCGCTCGGTCTCGGCGTCGGCGTGAACACCAAGGAGCCGAAGGACGCCGTGATCGACGCGATCGGCACCGATGGTGACGATGGCTACGTCGCGGCCGGCAACGTCGGCGTGCGCATGGCGCCGAACCACCACGGTCTGGAAGGCAGCGACTACGGCCTGCTCGTGCTGGGCATCTCGGCGGCGGCCATCACCGACCCGTCGGCGGGCATCGGCATCTCGGCGATCTTCCCCCGCGTCGACAAGCTGGAGTTCACCAAGACGGCGGTCGACATCAGCGCCAACACGTTCCCCTCGTTCCCCGAAGGCGCGGTGTTCAACTACAGCCCGACCGCCACGGCGGGCCGCACGTTCACCGTCGACCAGGTCGCGAACACGGGCATCCTCCGTGTGTCGTTCTCGGGTGAGAAGGAGCGCCGTTGGGACGTCATCGTCGCCTCCGGTGCGAAGGGCGCGACGTTCAAGCTGCCGACGCTGGCCGCGGTGTTCGCCGCAAACATCCCCGCGGGGGTGACTGATCGCCTCTACACGAACCCGGGCGCGGCGAACGCCGACCTGAAGCGTGCGGCGATGACGGTGCAGGCGTTCCGCCTGACGTCCGATGGCAAGGGCACCGGCACGGCGATCGACCTCAATGGCTACGCCGATCTCTCGACCGGCATCCAGACCGACACCACGCACTACCTGACGGCGTTCTCGCTGCAGGCGTTCTCGGCTCCCTCGGTTTCGTTGAGCTTCGGCTCGGCCACCGCGCTCACCGTCGAGGTGAAGGGCGCCTCGATCGCCGCGGGCAAGAGCAAGGTCGTTCTGACCACCGAGACGGGCTGCACCGCGACGCCGAACCTGCCCACGGGTGACAGCGAGACGGAGGCCGGCTCGAACGCGGTCAAGTACGTGCTCGCCGGCTGCACCGGCAAGACGATCTCGGCCGCGCTCATCGACTCGATGGGCGCCGCGTTCGACCCGCCGGTCGGCGCCTCGGGCACCGGTCTGTAATCAGCTCAAGAGCATGAAGTAGAAGCGG
>JBEHYH010000017.1:0-27076 GCA_048498275.1 Myxococcota bacterium
TCTGCAGGTGATCACGAAACGCGAGCAGCTCCGCTTCAGTCGGCGGCTGGTACTTGCCGGTCGGGTCCGTCACGTCGATGAGGTCGATCGTCACCGGCACGCCGTCGAACGTGTCGCGCAGCGCCTCCGCGTCTTCACGCCCGAGGTTGAACCCGGAGATCATCACGTACGCCACCATCGCCCGCGAACCGCTCTCTTCGGCGTACGCGCGGATCTCCTTCACCAGCTCGGTCAGCGGCCACGTCTTCTCGACCGGCAACACCTGCGCGCGCTTCTCGGGGATCGCCGACGTCACGCTGAACGCGAGCCGGTACGGCAACCTGTCAGCGCGGTATTTGCGAATGCCTGGCACCCAGCCCGCGGTCGAGAACGTGATGCTCTTGCCCGAGATCGCCATGCCCGCCGGGTGGCACATGATGCGCGCCGCGCGCGTGGTGTTCGCGTAGTTGAGCAGCGGCTCGCCCATGCCCATGAAGACCACTCCGCGCACCGGAAGTTGCCCTTCCGCGCGAACCTGGAGCACTTGATCGACGATCTCCCAGGTCTCGAGGTTGCGCTGGAAACCCATCTTCCCCGTCATGCAGAAATCGCACGCCAACGCGCAGCCCACCTGACTCGAGATGCAGACCACGTACTTCGTGTCGAACAGCGGAATGCGCACGGCCTCGAAGCGCCCGCCGAGCGGTGACTCGAAGAGGTACTTCACGAACCCGTCATCGGCCTGCCGGCGCTCGATGACCTTCAGCTTCGGGAGCTCCCCGTTCGCCTGCACCCAGTCACGCGTCGCCGCGCGCACCTGCGGCGCTCGCTTCAGGTCGGCGAGCTCCTGCGCGCCGTGGTTGAAGACCGACGCGAAGAGCTTGAGCTGCTCGGTGCGATTCAACCCCGTGGCGCTCAGCGCCTGACCGAAACCGTCGAAATCGAAGTTCTTGAGGTTGACGCGCTCCACGGCACCGCGCCCGTAGCAGGGTTGCGCAAACTGCGTAAAGTCGCGCGCATGTCGACCGAAGAAGAACTGAAGGCAGAACTCGCGAAGTTGAAGGCCGAGAACGAGGCGCTCAAGGCGCGCACCAGCAAGGGCATCTCCTTCAAGGTGTCTGAGAAAGGCGGCGTTTCCGTCTACGGCATGGGCCGCTTCCCGGTGACGCTCTACAAGGAACAGTGGCTCAAGCTGCTCGACATGAGCGACGACATTCGCCGGTTCATCGCCGACAACGACAGCAAGCTGAAAGCAAAAGAGTGAGAGGCGCTCGCCCCTCACTCCGTCACGTCTTTCGCTGAGTCACTTCAGTTCGCGGAGCACTTGAGGTTCAGCGTGCCCGACTTGCCGGTGCTGGTGCTCCACGCGGCGGTCGCGCTGCCGTCGTACACGAGGGTCACGCTGTTGCCGCGCGCGCCGGTGTGCACCACGGTGCCGCTCTCAGGGCACTTCGCTTCGCAGCGCTTGAAGTCGGTGACGGTGGTCGAGTTGAGCCGCGAGCTGCCGGTGGTGCCATCGAGCGTGAAGCAGCTCGTCGCGCTGTCCCACGACACGGTGTAGTCGCCGGCGCGCGAGACGGTGTTGCCGCGCGGGCCGGTGCCGGTGGTCTGCGAAGCGATCTCCGCGCGCTTCACCGTGCCCTGCTTCGTCGCGTCGATGGTGGCGTTGAGGTTCAGCGTCGTCTGATTCACGTGGAAGTCGGTGCTGGTGAGGACCGCGTGCACCGCGTTGACGCCGGTCGTCGAATACACCGCGTGCACGGTGCCGTTGAGCGTCGCGAGGCCGCGCGGGCCGGTGCAGTCGACGAAGGTGTAATCGACGGCGGCGCCATTCACGGTGGTGGTGAAGCAGCCCGCCGGCGAGAGGTGCGAACCGATGCGCGCGACCGCCGCCTGCGCGACGTCTTCAGCGGTCGACGTGGCCGCCGCCGCGTCAGACTCGTCGGTGAGCTCCGCGGTCAGCGCGCCTTCGTTCGACGAGACCGCCGTGTTCTCGTCGGCGTCGAGGGCGTCGCTGTCGTCGGTGCCGCCACACGCAGCGAGAGAGATGATCAGAAGTGAGGTGAGGATTCGGCGCATGGTGAAGCTCCTTTGTTCGGGTTCGAAGGGTTCAACCCGGCGCCTGAAAATCGGTTGCGGGGTTCGATTTTTTTCGCCCTCACAACCACCCCGATTTCCCGGTGATTTTCTTTGAAACCAACCGCTTCGACCCGGGTTTACTGAGCTGCACGTGAGCGACGAAGACGCCGAGCTGATGACCAGGGTGGCGAACGGCGACCGCCAGGCCTTCGCGCAGCTCTTCGACAGGCACAGCAAGCGCGTCTTCCGTTTCTGCTACCGCTTCACGGGTGACGCGGCGCGCGCCGAGGAGCTCTCGCAAGACGTCTTCGTGCGGCTCTTCCGTTCTGCGGCGCGCTACGAAAAGCGCGCGAAGTTCCAGACCTTCCTCTTTCACATCGCGACCAACCTCTGTCTCAACGCGAAACGTGGTGCGGCGTCGCGGGTTGATACCGCTGTGGAAGAAATGCCGAACACACCCGACGTGAACACGCCGGAAGACACGCTCTCCGCGAAAGACCTCGAGGCGGCGGTGCGTCGTGCGCTCGCGGGCATGAACGAACGTGAGCGCGCGGCGTTCGCCATGGCGCGTTTCGAAGGGCTCGCGTACCGCGACATCGCGGAGGCACTCGAAGCGAGCGAGTCTGCCGTCAAGAGTCTCATTCACCGCGCGTCGTTGCAGGTGCAGGCGCGGCTGGAGGAAGCAGCATGAGTGACATCGAAGAAGATCTGAGCGCGTGGCTCGACGGCGAACTGAGTGAGGCGCGCGCGCAGGAGGTCGCGGCGGCGGTCGCCGCTGATCCGCGCCTGACGAAGCTCGCTGACTCACTCAAGAAGAGCCGCGCGCTGATGGCGACGCTGGCGACGCCCGAGCCGTCGCCGCGGTTGCGCGCGCTGGTGTTGAGCGAAACCGCGAAGCAGCCGGAGAAGAAGCCGTTCTGGCCCGCGTTGTTCCTGGGGTTCGCCGCCGCTGCCGGGCTCGCCGCGCTCCTCTGGTGGCCGAGAGAACCGGCGTTCGACGAAGAACGATTGATGCTCGCGCAGAATCTGGAGCTGCTTCAGGACTACGACGCGATGGCGGTGACGAACCCCGACGACCTCGAGGTCATCGCGGCGATGAACGAATTGGAGACGACGCCATGAAACACGTTCTTCTCTTGATGCTGCTCGCGCTGCCGGCGTTCGCGCAGTCACCCTCGGAGCGCTTCAACGCGCTCCCGGAGGCCGAGAAGCAGGCGCTGCGCGACAAGCTCGCGGCGTTCAAGAAGCTGTCGCCCGAAGAGCAGGCGCGGCTGCGTGAGAATTTTCAGAAGTTCAAGGCGCTGCCCAGCGATGAGCAGGCGCGCATTCGCGAGAACCTCGAGCGCTTCAAGACGCTGTCGCCTGATGAACGTGCGCAGTTGCGCGAGCGGTATCAGGAATGGCGGAAGCTCGACCCCGAGAAGCGTGAAGCGATGCGTTCGCGCATGCGCGCGTGGCTGCGTGAGAACCCCGAGCGGCGCGAGCAACTGCGCGAAAATCTGCAGCGCTGGCGCAGCTTGAATGAGCAGCAGAAGGAGCAACTCCGTGAACGCCTGCGGGAGCGCCGTCGATGACGCTCTGGTTGCTGCTGGTGTTGGCGCTCGATGGTGGAACTGCGGCAGTCGATGCGGGAACGCCCGATGACGAAGTGATTCGCGAGCTGGAGTTGCTGCAGAACCTCGACAGCGCCGGCGACCTGGAGCTGCTCAAGGAACTCTAGGTTTCTGCGAAGTGGGCACGTGGCCTTGCGGCGCGCGGCTCGTTCGTGATTCACGCGCGCCCGTGCGCGCGCTCCTCTTTCTCGTGATCATCACGTCGTTCGGCTGCGGCAGCGTCGTCGTGGGAACTGATCTGAAGGACGCCGGTGAGTTCGACGCGGGAGTTGATGCGGGCACTGACGCGGGCTCCGTTGATGCAGGTGACGTCGACGCTGGGATTCCCGATGCGGGCACCGAGTTCGACGCAGGTTCCGACTTCGACGCGGGCTCCGACTTCGACGCGGGCTCCGACTTCGACGCAGGTTCCGACTTCGACGCAGGCTCCGACTTCGATGCAGGTTCCGACTTCGATGCGGGCTCCGACTTCGATGCGGGCTCCGACTTCGATGCGGGCTCCGACTTCGATGCGGGCTCCGAGTTTGACGCAGGCGCCGACTTCGATGCGGGCATCGACGCAGGTCTCCAGCCCGACTTCGTCATCGAAGGCTTCGGCGCCGCGACGCGTGGCGGTTGGCAGCCCGGGTTCGACGAAGTCTTCGTCACCACGCTGAACGACTCCGGGCCCGGTTCGCTGCGGGACGCGCTCGATTCGGCGACGGGGCCACGCATCATCCGCTTTCAGGTCGACGGTACGATTGCCCTCACCAACTCGCTGCTCGTTCCTTCGAACCTCACCATCGACGGTCGCGGCCGCTCCATCACGCTGCAGGGCAAGGGGTTGATCCTCGTCGGGAGCGACGACGTGATCATCACGCACCTCACCGTGCAGGATGTCGGGCCCGATTCAGAAGACGGCTTGCGCATCGGCGACCCGACGCTGGGCCCCTCGGAGCGCGTGGTCATCGACCACGTCACCTTCCGCGCGACGGGCAACAACGGCGACTCCGCGAATGTCGACGAGGCGATGTCGGTCATCTTCGGCAGCAAAGACATCACCGTGCAGTGGGTGCGCGTCGAGAACTGGGAAAAGGTGATTCTCATCGGCAACGGTGACGCGCCTCAGAGCGTCGATTCGGCCATCACCGTGTCGATGCATCATTCGTACTTCAAGAACACGGGCCGTCGTCACCCGCAGGCGCGCTACGGGCAGATCGACCTGTGGAACTGCTTCTTCGACGATTGGCACATGTACGACTGGTTCTATCTCGCGCCGTATCGCGAGAGCTTCGGCGCACAGTCGCAGGACTCTGCGCGTGTGCGCGTCGAGAACTCGTTGTTCCGCCGCACCACGCATTCGAAAGACGCGCTCTCGCAGGCTGATGATGCGACGCGATGCGAATCGCAGGGGTTGCTCGATGGAGTTGGACTGGTCGTGACGTCAGACAGCACCGCGCCGTTGCAGTTCAACGTCGGGTGCACCGCGGCGAACTGGTCGCGGCCCTACAGCGTGACGATGGATGCCGCCGACGCGACGTTGCGCACGCGGCTCGAGACCGAAACCGGCCCGTGAAGTTCAGGTGTGTCGGCGTGACGGCGGAGGCGTCGCGACGACCGTCGCCGCTTCGCGCAGGTCGACCTTCTCGAGCGCGACCGCCGACGGCTGCACGTTCTTGAGGGTGTCGTCGACGGCACGCGCGAGCTCTTGAGCGCCGGTCGCGAACTTCGCTTCCAACCCGCGTAACTGCTTCAACGCGAGCCACGCGCTCGGCGTGCGATTGGGCAGGTCGCGCTCGAGCAGGCCCATGATGACCGCGTCGAGCTCCGGCGGCACGTCAGCGCGGCGGCTCAGCGGTGAATTGATGGGCTTGTCGAAGCTGGCGCGAATCACGTCATCGACGGTTCCACCGGTGAGCAGCGGCAGGCCGACGGTGCATTCCCACAGCGTGACGCCGAGCGCGAAGAGGTCGACGCGGCCATCGATGGCTTCACCGGCCGCCTGTTCCGGAGCGAGGTAACCGGGCTTGCCCTTCACCTGGCCGATCTGCGTCAGCTCCACCTGGCTCGCGGCGCGCGCGATGCCGAAGTCGGTGAGCTTCACCTCGCCCAGCCGCGACACCAGAATGTTCGGAGGGTTCAGGTCGCGATGAATCAGGTTCAAGCGCGTGCCATCGGGTGAACGGCGCTCGTGCAGGTAGTGCAGCGCTTCACACAGCGACACCGCGAGGTGCACCACGGCGCCGATCGGCAAGCCGCGCCCGTGGTACCGGCGCAGCAGGCGGTTGAGCGGCGCTCCGTCGAGGAACTCCATCGCGAGAAAGTACGTGTCGCCGAAGCGGCCGAAGTCGAACACCTGCACGACGCTCGGGTGACTGAACTGGCTGCACAGCGCGGCTTCGTCACGGAACATCGCGATGAACTTCTCGTCGGCCGCGAACTGCGGGAGCACGCGCTTGAGCGCCACCGTCTTCTCGAAGCCGCCTTCCGGGTTGTAGGTCGCGCGAAACACCTCGGCCATGCCGCCCGCGCCGAGGCGCTCGTGCAGCAGATATTTTCCAAAGACGTCCTTCGCGCGAACCGCGGCGAGCGCTTCTTCAGCGCGGCGATTCAAGATTCCAACGAAGGCCGCGGTGAACACCGACGAGCCGAACAGCAGCACCACGCGCGGAATGAACAGCGCGGGCATCAACGTCACCGGCGCGTCGGCGGGCATCGTCGGCAACGCGAGAAACGCGTACAGCAACGAATACTCGACGGCGGCCAGCGCACCGGCGGCGAGCGCCAATTGCCGGCTGCCGCGCAGGCCCGACAACGCAATCAAGGTGCCCCAGATGATCAACGGCGGAGCCGTCAGCGCGTACTCGCTCCCGTGTTGCTTCCAATCGAGCACGAAGATGAGCGACGGAGCCGACACCTCGATGGCGACGTTGAGCCACGCGACCCACGGGCGGAACCAGCCGCGCCCGATGAGCCGCATCATCGCGAAGTAGTAGCCGGCGAGCGTCAGCAGCAGCACGCCGAGGCCGGCGCCGAGCGTCACGCCAATCATCGGGATCAACGCGAGCGCGAGCACGCCCGACACCGCGCAGATGCCCGACATGAAGCGCGCGACGGTGCCCTCGCGGAGCGGCGCGTCTTTCTCGGTGTGTTCCCGCAGCAGCTTCGCGGGCAACGGTGTTTTCTGAGCCACGGCCCGACACTATTCGTCAGCGCCGCGACTTCACGCCGAATGCACAGGCCGACCCCTCGGATCCTGACGAATCGCTTTTCCGCACAAGCCTTCGCTCAAAGCGTTTCTTTGCGGTAGCGAGGCGTCGTGACGACTGACTTCTTCGAAGAACTGACCTGGCGGCGGCTGCTGCACGACTCGATCCCCGGCACCGACGCGTTGCTCAAGAAAGAACGGGTGTCGGGCTACATCGGGTTCGACCCGACGGCCGACTCGCTCGGCGTGGGCAACCTCGCGCAGGTGATGACGTTGCTGCACTTTCAGCAGGCGGGTCACAAACCGTTCGTGCTCATGGGCGGAGCCACGGGGATGATCGGCGACCCGTCGGGCAAATCTGAGGAGCGCTCGTTGCTCGGTTCAGACGCGCTGAGCGCCAACCTCGCGGGGCAGAAGAAGCAGTTGGAAAAGCTGCTCGACTTCTCCGGCGACGGCGCGGAGCTGGTGAACAACTACGACTGGTTCAAGGACATCGGCTTCCTCGAGTTCATCCGCGACGCGGGCAAGCACCTCACCGTCAACTACATGATGGCGAAAGACTCGGTGAAGAAGCGCATCTCCGGTGATGACCGCGAGGGCATGAGCTTCACCGAGTTCACGTACCAACTGATTCAGGGTTGGGACTTCTATTGGCTGTGGAAACACCGCGGCGTGAAGCTGCAGATGGGCGGGTCTGATCAATGGGGCAACATCACCACCGGCACGGAGTTGATCCGCCGCAAGGCCGGCGGTGAAGCGTTCGCGCTGACGACGCCGCTGATCAAGAAGGCCGACGGCACCAAGTTCGGCAAGACCGAGAAGGGCAACCTCTGGCTCGACCCGAAGCGCACCTCGCCGTACGAGTTCTTCCAGTTCTGGCTCAACGCGTCCGATGAAGACGTGGCCCAGTACATCCGCGTGTTCACGCTGTTCGATCGCGCGAAGGTCGAGGGCCTGGAGGCGGAACACGCGGCGGCTCCGCATCAGCGCGCGCTGCAGAAGGCGCTGGCGCGTGACATCACCGTTCGCGTGCACGGGCAGGAAGAGCTCGACGTCGCGCTCGCGGCGACCGAGGTGCTGTTCGGCAAGGGCACGATTGATCAACTCCGCTCGCTCTCTGAAGAGCGCTTCACCCAGGTGTTCGTCGGCGCGGGAGTGCCCGTCGCGGACGTTCCCCGTGACGCGCTGACCGCGGGCATCAACGTCATCGACCTCTTCACCGAGAAATCGCAGCTCGTCGCGTCGAAGGGCGAAGCGCGCAAGCTGCAGCAGTCGAACGCGCTCTCCATCAACAAGGAGAAGGTGGCTGACCCGAAGGCGAACGTCTCGACGGCCGCGTTGATCAACGACCGCTTCCTGCTCCTGCAGAAGGGCAAGAAGGACTACTGCCTGGTGCGGGCGGTCTGAATGAAGTGGGCGCTCGCGATCAGTGCCTTGTTGCTGCTCGCGGGCGCTGGAGCGGCCGGTTGGTGGCTGCACACGCGCCCGCCTCCGACGGAGACGTGGCTGGTGACGTTCGCGCAGGCCGGCAGCAATGCGAGCGAGCTGCAGTCAGCGGTGAGCCCCGCGGAGCATGCGTTGTTGATGCTCCCGGGTTTGCGCTCGGTGCGTGAGACGACTCGCAACGGCATCTCGGAGTTCCGTGTCGAAACCGCGCCGGACTCTGAAATCTACGAAGGCTTGAGTGGTGTGCAGCGAATGCTGCCGTCCGACATGTTGCCGCCGGTCCTCTCGCATCAGTGGCCTGACACCGTCGAAGAGCGCTTCGTGTTCACGTCAGACGAACTGCCGCTCGTCGAGGCGTCGCGACTCGCGCGAGAAACCTTCGAGATGGTTGTGACGCGACAGAAAGGCACGCGCGGCATCGAATGGTGCGGGCTGGTGGACCGGGAAGTTCACGTGCAGCTCGACCTGCAACGCGTGCGCGCGCTCGGTCAGAAAACCGACGACGTGATCAACTCGCTGTCGGCCGCGCGCGACATTGAAGCGGTCATGAAGCAGGTGCGCGACGTGGCGACGGTCGAGAGCGCGTCATCGACGCCTGACTGTGTCGCGTTCCGTGACGGGCGCGCGGTGCTCGTCGCGACCGTGCGTCATCACAGAGACTCGCCGCTCACGATTCCGCCGCTGCCTCCGATGTTCAAACTCGAGCGCGTCGAAGCGCCCGTCGAGGAATGGGTTTCTCTCGATGAGAAAGCGCCGCGCCTTTCAGGCCTCGTGTTGCAGCGTGGCCATCGCATCACCGCGTTCGCGCCACTCGACGCACCACCGGGGCTCGCGCTGCTTCGCCGCAACGGAGGCGTCGCGGTTCAGGTGCTCGGCCCGCGCGAAGTGGCGAGAGACGCGGCGATGAAGTTGCGCGAAGCGCTCGCGAAGGAATCAGGGTGGACCGGCGTCGTGCCCGACCTGCGGTTGCCGGTGAAGCGCCTGAAGGCCGACCGCTCCGACGCCGCGAGACTCGTCGCGAAGCTGCTGAACGACCGCGCCGGCTGGCTCGCCGACCGCACGCCCATCGTTGTGCAGACCGGCGACGACTTCATGGAGGCGCAGCTCGCCGATGGTTCGCCGCTCTCGGCGCACGTGACGATTCAGCTCGAGCAAGCGCCTGAATCGCTCCTGCGCATCGACGCGCAAGACGCGTTCGAGTTCTTCACCAGCGTCGAGAACCCGGAGCACATCGTGAAAGCCCAGCAACTCCCGCCGGGAGTTCAGGTGCGCGTCGTGCGTTAGAAACACGAATGCCGGGCGGCAACAGCGAGCCGGCCCGGCATCGGTGATTCAGTGCTCGATTTCGTTCACACGCGCATCGGCATCACGACCGCGGTGTACGACTTGTCACCGGGCGCGTGGATGACGCCAGGCGAGTGCTCGTCACCGAGCTCCAGCGTGATTTCGTCGGTCTCCAGCGCCGACAGCACGTCGATGATGTAGCGCGCGTTGAAGCCGATGGTCAGGCTGCCGCCGCGGTACGCGACCTCGAGGTCGTCCTTCGCTTCACCGAGCTCCGGGTTGTTGGCGGTGATGCGCAGCAGGTTCTCAGACAGCGAAATCTTCACCGCGCTCGACTTCTCGGCCGAGAGCAGCGCGATGCGCTTGAGCGCATCGAAGAAGGCGGAGCGCTTCACCATCACCTGCTTCTCCCCTTCCTTCGGTATCACGCGCTGGTACTCGGGGAACTGGCCGTCGATGAGCCGCATCACCATCGACAGACCGGCCTTCTTGAACAGCGCGGAGTTGTCGGCGAAGCCCAACTGCACTTCGGCTTCAGGCGCTTCGTCGAGCAGACGCTTCAGCTCGAACAGACCCTTGCGCGGAATGATGACGCCGCTCTTCAGCTTGAAGTCGCCGGCCAGCTCACGCTCGATGAGCGCGAGGCGGTGACCGTCGGTGGCCACCATGCGCACCTTGCCGCCTTCACGGGGCTCGAAGAAGACGCCGTTCAAGATGTAGCGCGTCTCGTCGTTCGAGATGGCGTACTGGGTCTTCTTGATCATCTCGAGGATCGCCGAGCCGGTGAGCTTCACGAGGTGGCTGGCGTCTTCCTTCGGGAGTTTGGGGAACTCCTCCGGCGCCATGCCGACGATCTTGTAGTGCGCCGCGCCGGAGATGAGCTCCGCGTAGTTGTTCGGCAGCTTCTTGATGGTGACGTTGGCGTCGGGCGTGAGGCTGACGATGTCGAGCAGCGTCTTGGCCGACACGGTGATGGCGCCGGGCTTGGCGACCTCCGCCGGGTGTTCACTGACGATGCCGATGTCGAGGTCGAACGCGGTGACCGTGACGCCCGACTTCGCGGCGGTGATCAGCACGTTCGAGAGAATGGGCATGGTCGCCTTGCGTTCCACGATGCCCTGCGCACGGTGCAGCGCCTTCTTCAGCTCGTCGGCAGCGATGCGAAATTCCATGCGTTGCCGTGTAGCCCGCGACTCTCGATGCGGCAACCAAACAGACGCTGGCATATAGGCGCCCGCGTGACCTCCATCGAACCCTGGCGGCGTACGTCTTTTCAGAGCGGCGGCGCGCAGAACGTCTTTCAACTGTTCGTCTTTTCCCCCGGCTCGTTGAAGGCCGACGTCGACTTCTCCGCCTCGCGGTTCGGGCTGCCTTCGAAAGACGCAATGGCGTTCGTCGAGGTGCGCGAACTGCCGCGCGAGGTCGATTCAGCGTGGTTCGACGGCTTTCGTTCGGGGTCATTGCGCGCGCTGGCGACGGAGGCGCTGCATGGCGACATCGCGTTGCTCGACGCCGCGACGCAGTTGACGGCGGTGATGGTCGCGCGCGCTGACGCCGATGACCTGACGCATCTGCAGGCGGGCTGGGCGGTGACGCAGTGGCTCCTCGCGCGCGGAGCGACGGTGGTGCTCGACGCGCAGACCAATCGCTTCTGGCGCGGAGCGGATGTGGCCGCATGGCCCGCAGGCCGGCCGTTCACGTTGACGAGCGACGTGAACATCGTGGTCGAGGCGGAGCCGACGTCGCCCACCGCCAACATTCACACGCGCGGGCTGCAGAAGTTCGGGCGGCCCGACCTCGTGGTGCGCGACGTGCCCGGCGACCGGTGGGACGCGGTCGCGGGGCTCGTTCGCGTGGTCTCCGCGATGCTGGTCGACGGGATGATCATCAAGCCCGGTGATTCGAAGACGATCGATGGGCAGAGCATTTCGTTCAAGCAGATGACGAACGATGATCTGCATCTGAACAACGTCGGTCTCGAACTGACCGCGTGAAGTCGACGTCACCTTCCCTCGTGCGGGAGAGAGGGACGCGCATTACATCGCGCGATCATGGATCCTGATTTCTGGCGCACTCGCTGGGCCAACAAACAAATCGCCTTTCACGAAGGTTCACCCAACGGCTTCCTCGCGAAGCACGTGGAGCAACTCAAGCCCGCGAAGCGAGTGCTCGTGCCTCTCTGCGGCAAGACCGAAGACATGGCGTTTCTCGCGGCCAACGGCTTCGAGGTCATCGGCATCGAGCTCGTCGAAGACGCCGTGCGCGCGTTCTTCGCTGAACACGAACTGACGCCGACCATCGAGAAGCACGGAGCGCTCACGTCCTTCCGTTCGGGCCCGTTCCATCTGATCAGCGGCGATTTCTTCAGCGTGACGAGCGCGCTCACCGGGCCCATCGACGCGTTCTACGACCGCGCGGCGCTCATCGCGCTCCCGCCGGAGCTGCGTGAGAAATACATCGCGCACCTCAAGACGTTCGCCACGCGCGGGCTGCTGATCACCATCGAGTACGCGCTGGGAGTCCGCAATGGTCCGCCGTTCTCCATCAGCCCCGACGAGGTGCTGAGGCACTGGCCGCAGTCGAAGCCGCTCGAGACGCGCTTCACGCCGCAGTTCGGTCCGCAGACGCCCGAAACGCTCTACGCTGTCTGACGCATGAACGCGCTCCTCCTCTTGATCGCGCTGGCGAACACCGACGGAGGCGTCGCGCGCGGGTCGATCCAATTCCTCTCGAGTGAAGATTCTCAGGGGGTCGTCGAGCTCGACGGGAGGCCGTTCGGGCTCGCTGACGTGCTCCCGAAAGGCAGCCTCAGCCTCGACGACCTTCGCCGGGTGAACGACGCGCTCGCCGCGGGCAGGTGCGACGACGCGAAGGAGGTGCTCGACACCCGGGGCACGGCTTCAGCGGCCGACGACGGTTTGGAGCTGCTCCACGGGCGCACCGAGCTGTGTCAGGGCAAGAACGCCGAGGCCTCGCGCCGCTTCGAAGCGCTCACCAGCCGCTCGAAATACAACCTCATCGCGTGGGGTTGGCGCGCCGCCGCCGCCCGCGCGCTCAAGCAGCCGAAGAAAGAAAAAGAGTACCGGGACCAGTGCGTGAAGCTCGGCGGCGCCGCCGCCACCTGCGATCCAGCCCGCCGCTGACTCCCGGGGGAGCCCGGTCATTCCGCTGATCAAAGTTGACGGGGTGGGACAGCAGGGAATAAGGGCGCTCCCCTCTGCCGGGTCTCCCGGGGATTCACGTAACAGTTCAATGGAAGGAGCCACATCGTGGCCAAGCGAGTTCCGACGTACCAGCCGAGCAAGGTGAAGCGTAACCGTGCGCACGGCTTCCGTAAGCGCAACAGCACCAAGGCCGGCAAGGCCATTCTCCAGGCGCGCCGTGCGAAGGGCCGTAAGCGCCTCGTGACCCGCGCGTACGAGAAGTAAGCGAGCGAGTCGCATGAGTACCGGCGTGCAGGCGCGCTTCACCTTCCCCAAGGAAGTGCGCCTGCGCCGCCGCTCCGAGTTCCTGCGCGTGCAGGACCGGGGCGCCAAAATCACCGCTGACTGCCTGTTGTGCCTGGCGCTCCCGAATGGAAGAGCCGATGGCCTCACGCGGTTGGGGCTCACCGTGTCGAGCAAGGTCGGCAACGCCGTGGTGAGAAACCGCATTCGCCGGTGTCTGCGCGAGGTCTTCCGCGTGCGCCGGTCTGAGATGCCTCCCGGCTTCGACGTGGTGTTCATCGCGCGCCCGAGCGCCGCCAACGCCGAGACGCCCCGTCTGACCCGCGCTTTCGAGCGGGCCACGCAAGAGTTGCACAAGAAGTCCGTTCCCCGGTCACCATGAGCGCGCTCTTCGCCTGGCTGCTGGTGCTGCCGATCCGCTTCTACAAGTGGTTCATCAGCCCGTTGCTCCCGCCGATGTGCCGGTTTCACCCGTCGTGCAGCGTCTACGCGATGGGGGCGATTTCAGTGCACGGCCCCATCAAGGGCAGCTATCTGGCGGCGCGCCGCATCTCGCGCTGCCACCCGTTCAACCCCGGGGGTTTCGACCCGGTGCCGCCGCGCGACGGCGTCGACGCGATTGAGCTTCTGAAGACCTCACACCCTGATATTGCCGCGCGCCTGACCGCGGCTCCCCACCCTTCGCTCCCCGCGAACCGCAGAGACTGAAATGGATCAACAAAAGCGTCTCCTCATCGCCATCGCGCTGTCCTTCGGGCTGACGCTGGTGTGGACCCAGTTCGTCATCAAGCCGCAGGCAGAGGCCGAAGCCGCCGCGCTCGATGCCGGAGTCGCCGATGCCGGCATCGCTCCGAAGCTCGCGAACGTCGAAGGCACGCCGGTGGCCAACGCCGAGCCCGTCGTCGACGCCGATGGTGGCGTGGTGGGCGAAGCGAAGCCGGTGGTGCCGTTCAGGGAAATCACGGTCACGCGGCCGAGCACCAGGCTGATGTTCACGTCTGAAGGCGCGGGCCTGACCTTCGCGGAGCTGCTCGGCGAGCGTGAACGCGAAGAGCAGCACCTCACCATCGTCGAAGGCTGGCAGCGGTTGTTCGGCAAGAAGTTCGACGCGCCTCCGCACGTGAACCTCGCGCGCGTGAATCACCTGCCGAACCTCGCGCTGTCGATCGACGGAGCGAGCCCCATTTCGCGCACGCAGCGCTACGCCATCACCGAGCAGACCGATTCGAAGGTGGTGTTCGTCGCGCGGGAAGGCTCGTGGGAGGTGACGCGCACGTACACCTGGTCGCCCACGCAGCCCGACGGCAAAGACCCGTTCGCGTACGTCATCGACCTGGCGGTGACGGTGAAGAACGTGTCGTCGGCGCCGCAGTCGGGTGAGCTGGGCCTGCACGCGGTGCGCGAGATCGAGACCGAATTCGAAGAAGCGCCCTCGATGTTCGGCGGCATCGGCAATCAGGCCTCGGTGCTCTGCCGTGCTGACGACAGCGTCGTGCGCAAGACGCCTCCGGGCAAGAGCTGGTTCTCGTCATCGGAGCCCAAGTGGGCCGACGAGAAGACCGGCCCGGTGACCTTCGTGGGCATCGACCAGCAGTACTTCCTCACGGCGATCTGGCCCAAAGACGGCGCGCTCAACGGCCGCTGCGTGGTGACCGCGAAGCCGGCGTCGCGGGAAGCCGCGCTCTACACGACGATGTCGCTCGCGCCCGGTGAGAGCGTGACGAAGAACTTCGGCGCGTTCCTGGGGCCGAAGGACCTCGCGATGCTGCAGACGCTCGACGCCTCCGGCTCGTACGCGCCGATGCTCGAGAAGACCGTCGACTTCGGCTGGTGGACCGTCATCTGCCGCGTGCTCATCGTCTGTCTGCGCTTCTTCCATTCGCTCATCGGCAACTGGGGCCTGGCCATCATCCTCCTGACCATCTGCGTGAAGCTGCTGCTGTTGCCGCTCACGCACCGCGCGATGGTCTCGGCTGAATCGATGAAGAAGCTGCAGCCGCAGATGGAGGCGCTGCGCAAGAAGTACCCGGACGATCGCGAGAAGCAGAACCTCGAGATGATGAAGCTGTATCAGGAGGCCAAGGTGAACCCGCTCGGTGGGTGCCTGCCGCTGATTCTGCAGCTCCCCATCTGGGGCGCGCTCTTCACCACGCTGCGCACGTCGTACGAGCTCTACGGTGAGCCCTTCTGGGGCGTGTGGAGCAACCTGACCACCAAGGACGTCACCTACATTCTGCCGATGATGTTGGGCGTCACGATGATCATGACGCAGCGGCTGCAGCCCCAGATGATGGACAAGCAGCAGGCGTTCCTCATGACCTGGGTGATGCCGGTGTTCTTCACCGCCATCATGATGAACTACCCGTCGGGCCTCGCGCTCTACATCTTCACCAACAACATCCTGTCGATCGTGCAGCAGTACGCGCTGCGCCGCTACCTCGCGGGCAAGGAGAAGAAGGTGGCCGCCGCATGACGAGCCCCAACGCCGACAAGCGCACCGAGAGCGAGACCCTGCTGAAGGAGGTCTTCGCGCTCATGGAGTACCCCGCGAAGCTGGAGTTCAAGGACCTGGCTGATGGTGCATTGGGAGTCGCGGTGCACTTTGACGGTGAGCTGCCCGGCATCGCGCCCGGCAAGCGCAGCCCGGTGTTGGACTCGGTGCAGTTCTGGCTGAACAAGGTCGTGAACCGGCCGAACGCGCCGCGGCGCTGGGTGAATCTGGGCAACGGTGAGTTCCCCGCTCCGCGCCCGCCGCAGGGCCAGCCACAGCAGCAGGGTGAGACGCCCGCGCCGGTCGCCGCGCCGAAACCCGCTCGTGAACCGAAGGCCGAGAAAGAGAAGAAACCCGCGCCGGTCGCGTCGGCGCCGCCTCCGCCTCGGCATTCGAACAGGCACGTCGACGAGCGCACGCTGAAGCCGGCTGCCGATGCCGCGATGAGCGCGGCGGGCAAGTTGCTCGCGGAGAAAGCGGTGAAGCACGGCCGCGTCTACGCGGTGATGGGCCTCTCGAATGATCAGCGCGCGTTGATGCTGCAGGCCGCCGATGCCGTGAAGGGTCAGCACGCGAAGGCCGAAGGTGAAGGGCACTGGCGCCGGGTCACCGTCACGCCGGAGAAGCTCACCGTGATTCCCCGTAAGCAGGTGATGCCTGATTACGACGATGAAGAAGAAGACGAGTGAGCGTTGAGCACAGGCGCAGCTGAAGTGCTCGCTCGACTCGCTTTGACTTTCTCCCACGGCGTGTGACCGTCGCTCGGATGTCGGTGGTCCGCACTATACTGAACGGATGAACAGTCACGAGAGCGCCAGTCAACTCCACATATTTCCGACCAAGAGTTGGCGTATGAAGCTTGACTCACTTGGTGGAGCACAGATTGTGACCGCGTCAGATTCCCCAATGTTACGCAAAGAGCGCGGTGCGTTCTTTACCCCACCTCGAATGAGCCGCTTCGTCACAAACTGGGCGATTCGGAACCCAAACGATCGAGTCCTTGAACCATCTTGTGGAGAAGCAGCATTCCTCGTCGAAGCCATCGAGCGCTTCCATGCGATGAGCCATCAAGTTAGCCCTAACCAAATCCACGGTGTCGAGCTGCACGCTGCGTCAGCGGATACTGCGCGCCAACTTGTCGCTGAAAGCGGCGGCACCGCGACGATTACGGCAGCGGATTTCTTCGACGTAGAACCGACACCGACTTTCGATGCGGTTGTTGGAAACCCTCCCTACATTCGCTACCAGCAATTTACAGGAGCCGCCCGCGCCAAGAGTATTGAAGCGGCCCTAGCTCACGGAGTTCGGCTTAATGGCCTATCGAGTTCTTGGGCAGCATTTACAGTTCACGCCTCTCAATTTCTCACCGCTAACGGTCGCCTCGGACTTGTTCTACCTGCCGAGCTGTTGGCGGTTTCCTATGCAGCCAGCGTGAGACGCTTTCTTCTCAAGCGATTTCACCGCGTTCGCTTAATTGTATTCGAAGAACTCGTATTTCCGGGAGTACTCGCTGAAGTCGTGCTGCTTCTTGCGGAAGGACAAGGTCCGACCAACAAGATCGAAATTGTCCAGCTTCGAACACTTGACGAACTTACCAATCTAGATCTCGATACAATTTCCTCTTCGGAAATTCCGATCAGTGACGAGAAATGGACTCGCGCTCTCGTGTCTCAAGATGGGGAAGCTGCATATCGAGAACTTGCTAGCTCCACTCACTTTGAACAGCTAGTTGATTGGGGGACGCCGTATCTCGGCGCAGTAACCGGCGCGAATAAGTTTTTTGCGCTGACCGCGACAGAAGCCAAAACCCTCAAAATCCCCGATCACGAGCTATTGCGAATCTCTCCACCGGGCTCACGGCATCTTCGCGGGTTGACGTTTTCGAACGAAACCTGGAAAGAGCAGATTGCCGAAGGTGCTCGTGGGCTTCTTTTTTACCCTAGCGATGAGCCTTCTTCTGCCGCGAGTCAGCTGATTGCCGAAGGAGAGCGAGCTGGCGTAGCAAACGGATTTAAGTGCCGAAACAGGCGTCCATGGTTTCGAGTTCCCCTGGTAAAAAAACCTGATCTACTGATGACCTACATGGACCAGGAGCGTCCACGCATTGTAACAAATGAGGCTGGGGTTCACGTTCTGAATTCACTGTATGGCATCTCGCTGTCGCATGGACGAAAAGAACTGGGTCGCGAGTACCTCCCACTTGCATGCTTAAATAGCGTATCGCTGCTGGGAGCGGAACTAATCGGTCGCTCGTACGGTGGAGGAGTTCTTAAGATAGAGCCTCGCGAGGCAGATCGGCTTCCGATTCCTTCACTAAACACAGTCAAAGAAATCGCAGACAATCTAGACGCTATTCGTCCTCAAATTGGGCTCGCACTTCGACGAAATGATCTTGCCAAAGCTGTTTCGCTGATCGATCGCGTAGTTCTAGTGAAACACCTCAAAATCAGCGAACCACTTATCAACAAAATAAGACAAGCTCGGGCGGCACTATTCTCTCGCCGCACCGCTAGAGGAAAAGGACCAGCCCTTGGCGACAACCATTGAGCAGTTACTCGCAGAAGCCCTGAAGTCGCTTCCAGAGAAGCCACCTGACACCGCGAATCAATCGGCAAAAAAAGCCTACTCCGAACAGGTCTCTCGGGTCGTTGCTGAATCAATCGCCGAAGAGCTACGCAAGCGAGGGATGAAGGAATGCAGACCCGCTGGCCCCAATGTGGTGGGACTTTCGGGTGCTGAACGGCGACTGGCTGGTGGTATCGGTGCAAAAAAGGTTGACGTTAGTTGGTCGACTGAAGAATCCGGGCTCTTGCTAGGAGTTTCCATCAAGTCGATCAATTTTCGAGATGGGAAGACGAAGAACTTTCAGAAGAATCTCACGAATCGTCGAGGTGACATGCTGTTTGAAGCGGTCACGTTGCATCGTCGATTCCCATATTCAGTTCTGGCCGGCCTGATATTCTTAGACAAAGACGCAAATACGGACGGGACCAAGAAGCGTCTTTCTACTTTTCGAAATGCGCATCACCGATTCAAAATGTTCACGGGTCGAACTGACCCTCAAGGGCGAGATGAGCAATATGAACTTTTGGTTCTCCTGCTCATAGATGCTAATAAGTTTGGTCCAAAGCTAACAGCGTACGAAGTTGGAAATCACATAACACCAATTGCTCTTTCGGATGCATTCGACCAACTGGTGACTCTGCTCGTCGAACGAAACAATGATTTCTACGACGCCCCCGACGGAATCATCAGAAAACTCTGAGTGAGAGTAGTGCGCGCCTACGCCCTTGTATTTCAGGGCGCGTAATAGCCGTCGATGCGCGCCTTGCCACCGAGCTGGAAGGTCTTCTGCGCGAACTCACCGCTGCGCAGGTCGGCCTCGTTCACCCATTCGGTCTTGCCGCTGTACGGGTCGGCCACGAGGTACTTGCCGCTCCGGTAGTCGGTCGCGATGAGCGCGTGGCCCGTCGCCTGACCTTCGTACTCGATGGAGAACGGCACCGGTTCACCCGCCTCGAGCCGCTCCTTCATCGCCTTGAGCGCTTCCTTCTCGCCGCCCTTCGCGACCGCGTGCGGATTCATCTCGAGGTTGCCGTTGAGCTTCAGCGCCGACTCTTCGTTCACGCCCTGCGCGCGCGCCGCTGAGCGCAGCGATTCGACCGCCGCCGAGTTCGCGTCGGAGTTGCCGAGCTGATCGAGTTTGTTCTTCGCCGCAGGCAGCAACTTCGCCTGCGCGGGCGTCAACGTCTTGCCCGCCGCGTAGTCGCTCAAGGCGCGCGTCTCGAGCGGCGAGATCGCGACCGGCGGAGGAATCGGGCCCTGCTGCGCCTGCAGGTTCGCGAGCAGCACGCCGCTGAACTTCTCGCGCGCCTGCGGGTCGATGCGCGCCCTGGGAACGTGATCAGCCTCGTTGGGGCCCGCCACGTGATCATTGGTGTTGTCGTAGAGCCACTTCTGTTCGGCATCGACCTTGTCAGCGCCCTTCGTCGCGAGGTCGCGCGCGTACACCGGGTCAATCTCCGCGCGGGTGAGCTGTGAAACCGTCGGCGCGCAGGTGTTCTCGTAAGCCTGCTTGAGCGACTCCGCGTTGCTCGCGCCCTGCACGTCGGTCGCGGTGGTGGTGCGAACGAGCTCGTCGCGCTTCATGCCGCGAATGTCCTTCGCGAAGTCTTCGACCTCCTTGAACGCCGCCTCGTGTTGCGACGGGTCTTTCAAGCGGTCACTGCGCGCGGCCATCGCTTTCAAGATGAGCGCCTTTTCCGCTCCGGCATCAGCGCCCGCGGCGGGCTTCCCATCAGCGCCCTGCCCGGCCTGCGCGAGCAACTGCTTCGTCGTCTCGTAGTCACCGCCGTCCATCTGCGTGATGGTCTCGGCCGCGCGCGTCGCCTGTTCCTTCCCGAGAATTCCCCGCGCGCCGCGATCGGTGTCGGTGCTGCGCGGCACGGCGACGCCATCAGCGAGCGCCTTCTGAATGTCGGGAGTGAGCCGGCTGCCCAACGGCTGCGTCAGGCGCAGCTTGTCGATTTCGTAGTTGGTCGAAATCGTCGCGCCCTTGTTGGGCGAGTCGTAGAGCTTCGACGCGGTGTCGTACTGCTCGCTGAGGCTCTTCTTCGTGTCGCTCACGAAGCTGTCGGCCTTGTTGTAGGCCTCGACGGCTTCCTTCTTCACGGCGTCGACCGCGTCGGTGGCCTTCTGTTCCACGGCATCGACCGCGTTCGACAAGGTCGTGGAAACACGGTTCTTCAGGTCGCCGATCAACCCCATGAAGCCTCCTGGCCGGTGCTGCGTGCGAGTGATTCTCGTACGCGTCAGTCAGGAGTTTCCGCGAAAGCCTTCGCGCCCCGGCGTTCAGCCGGAGTCGCGAGCACGAACGAGGCAGGTGTCGGCCCTCCCCCCGCGCTGCGACTCTCTCCCGCGGGAGTGAGAGGGAGGTTCGACTTCGCGCTCACTGCTCGATGGTGAACTCGACGCGGCGGTTCTGCTCCTTGCCCTTCGCGTTCGAGTTGCTCGCGATTGGCAGCGTGTCTCCGTAGCCCTTCGCCTGGAGGCGCGCGGCGTCGACGCCGAGCTTGACGAGCCCGTTCACCACCGCGTCCGCGCGTTGCTGGCTGAGCACGAGGTTCTTCTCCGGTTTGCCGACGTTGTCGGTGTGGCCCTCGACGCGGATGTGCGCGACCTCGGGGTGATCGATCATCACCTTGGCGAGCTGCTGCATCAGCGGCTGGCTCTTCGGCAGAATCGTCGCCTTGCCGCTCGCGAACTGAATCTTGTCGAGGATGAGGAACTTCTCCTTGGTGATGACGACGAGCTGCTTCACCCTGGCGGGGCACCCCTGGTTCTCGGGCACGCCCTTGTCCTTCGGGCAGTTGTCGAGGCGGTCGACGACGTTGTCGCCGTCGGTGTCCTTGTCGGGGCAACCCTTCAGCGCTTCGACGCCGGCTTCGTTCACGCACGCATCGACGCCGTCATGGAAGCCGTCGCCGTCGGTGTCGGGGCAACCATCAGCCGTCGCCGGGCCGGCCGCGTTCGGGCACGCGTCGCGCGCATCGGCGACACCATCTTTGTCGGCGTCGGGTTCCGGGCAACCGTCGAGCTCGCGCACGCCGGGCTCCTTCACGCACTTGTCCGCGAGGTCGAGCACGCCGTCGCCATCGGTGTCCTGGTCGGGGCAGCCCTTGTTGCTGGTGAGACCCATCACGTCGACACACGCGTCGACCGCGTTCTTCACGCCATCGCCATCGAGATCGAGCTCCGGGCAGGCCTTCGGGTCGTGCGCTTCACCCTGCACACAGCGCGGCGCAAGCACGACCGGCGCGGGCGCCGCCTTGAAGTTCTGCACGTACGCGACACCCGCGAGCACGCGGAACGACGGCGTACCGGGCATCTGACCGAAGCCGGGCCCGCCGATGAGCATCACCTCGAGCTGTGGAATCGGAGCCCAGCGCGCCCCGAGGTACGCCTCGCCACCCGCCGCTGAAACGGTGAAGGGAATGTCGGCGCGGCCGGAGAGCTCGAAGCGGAACTTGTTCCACTCCGCCGTCGAGAGCACCGCGCCGATGGTGGCGTAGCTGCCGACGCGCGTGGAGCTGCCGTCGCTCAAGCTGGTCGCCGGGCGAATGCTGACGCTGATGTTGCCGCCGAGGCGCAGCCACTTGCCCAACGTGTGACCGAAGCCCACCGTCGGCACCGCGGTCACCGTGTTGTCGCGCGAGAGCGCGTTCTTCGAACCGAACGGAAAACCGACCGCCACGCCGACCGACAGGTCCATGACGTGGCCGGCGCTCTCACGCAGCGGCGCGGCACGGAGCTGCAGCCACGGCGTGCCCAGCGCAGCACCGGTCGCGACCTGCGCGTAGCCCGTGCCGTCGGTGCCCCTCGGCTGCGCCAGCACGACGGGGATCTGCAGACCCGCTTCGAGCCAGTCGGTGATGCCGAAGGCTCCGGCGAGGTGCGCGGTGACGCGGCCCTGCACCAGCGGCGTGATTTTCCCGTCGCCGTCACGAATCACGAGCGGCGTGTTCTCGTAGTGCCCCAGAAGCGACACCCGGAGCGTCATCGGGTCCATCAGCTTGCCGCCTTCCTGCAGCAGACCGTCGGCCGCGCCCGGGTTGAGGCGCACCTTCTCGAGGTCGAACGGAGCGACCGTCACCTGCGCGCTCGCCAACGTCGAGACGAGTGCACCGCCGACCGCCGCGAGCCTCAGGAGCGAGCCGGGTGCCACCTGCACGGCTTTCCGCTGACCCGACAGCGAGGCAGGTGCCACCTGCATGGCTTCCCGCTGTCCCGACACCGAGACAGGTGCCACCTGCATGGCTTCCCGCTGTCCCGACACCGAGGCAGGTGCCACCTGCATGGCTTCCCGCTGTCGCGACACCGAGACAGGTGCCGCCTGCACGGCTGCACGTTGAGACGCCCCGCGCTTGCGGAACGTGAAGGCCACGAGCGCCAGCGCGGCGAGCCACAGTGAGCCGCCAACCGGCGTCGAGCTGCAGCCACCACCCGACACGCGGCCAAGGAGGACGTGCACCACGACCGGGTCGCTGCTCAACGTGTTGCCGTCATCGTCCTTCGCGGTGACGACGATGCTGTTGTCGCCAGGCGTGAGCGAGGTGGAAGGCTCGCAGCTCCAGTGACCGGTGCTGTCGGCGACCGTGGTGCACACCTCTTTGCCGTTCGAGGTGACCGTCACGCTGCTGCCCGCCGGCGCGGTGCCGGTGAGCGTCACGTTGCCGCTCGCGGTGCCGCCCGCCGCCGGTGAAGTCAGCGTGGGCTTCGTGCCGCCGGTGTTGAAGTGCACCGCGGCAGACGCATCGGACGCGACGCCGTTGTTGGTGGCGACCGCCGTGACCGTGTGCGCGCCGTCGGTGAGCGCCGAGCCGGGCGTGCAGCTCCAGTGGCCCGTCGAGTCAGTGGTCGCGCTGCAGACCTCGGTGCCATCGACGCGCACCGAGACGCTGGTGCCGGGCTGCGCGGTGCCGCTGAACGTGGGCGAGGTGTCGAAGGTGGTCGAACCTTCGGTCGGTGAAGTGACGACCGGCGCGGTGGGCTTCACCGGAGGCGCGTCGTTCACCGAGAAGCTGACCGCCGTCGAGGTCGAGGTGCCGCCCGCGGTGGTGGTGCTGGCGACGACGGTGTGCGTGCCGGTGGAGAGGTCGGCCGTACCCGAGCACGACCACGCGCCCGTCGCGTCAGCGGTCGCCGTGCAATACGGCTGGCCATCGACGGTGACGGTGACGGTGGCGTTCGGTTCACCGGTGCCGCTGACCGCCGGCGTCGTGTCGGTGACTTCGCCACCAGCCGTCGGCGCGGTGATGACCGGCTTCACGGGCACCTCCATCACGATGAAGGTGACGGGCGTCGAGCTCGGGCTGCGGTTGCCGGCCGCGTCAGTCGCGGTGGCGACGGCGGTGTGCGAACCGGCGGGCAGCGGCTGCGATGGCGTGCAGCTCCAGGCGCCGGTGTTGTCAGCGCGCGCGGTGCAGACGACCTGACCATCGATGCGCACCTCGACGTTCGAACCCGCGACCGCGGTGCCGGTGATGGCGGGCGTGCGGTTGGTTTCAGTACCCGCGACCGGCGCGGTGATGACCGGCGCGTTCGGAGCCGTGGTGTCGACGGTGAAGTTCACCGTGGTCGACGCCGCGCTGGTGTTGCCGTCGAGCGTCGCGGTGGCGTTCACGCTGTGCGCACCTTCGGTGAGACCCGACGCGGTGCAGACGAACTCGCCCGACGCGCCGGTGAGCACGGTGCAGAGCGCCGTGGTGCTGCCGTCGACGTACACGCTGACCACGCTGAAGGGCTCGGCGACACCCGAGACATCCGTCGTGCCGTCGTGGAGGACGGCCGCTTCAGCAGGCGCGGTGATGACCGGCGAGCCGACCGGCGTGCCCGAGACGACCGTGAAGCCGATGCTGGTGCTCTTCGGGCCGGTGTTGCCCGTGGAGTCTGTCGCGTCGGCGTTGACGGTGTGCATGCCGTCGGTGAGCGCGGTGGTGACGCTGCAGGCCCAGACGCCCGCCGCGTTGGCGGTGGCGGTGCAGGCCGCCGTCGCAGAACCATCGACGTACACGCTGACGTGCGAGCCGGCTTCCGCGGTGCCGCTGATGACCGGCGTGGAGCTCGTCGTGTCACCCATCACCGGGCGCGTGATGACCGGCGCTCCGGGAGGCGTGGTGTCGACGCTGAAGTGCACCGGCGCCGAGGGCATCGAGGTCTGACCATCGAGCGTCGCGGTGGCGGTCAGCGAGTGCGTGCCGTCGGTGAGCGCGGGCGAGACATCACAGGTGAACGTGCCGTCAGCCGCCGCGGTCGCGGTGCAGGCCGGCGTCGAAGCACCATCGACGTAGACACGAACCGTGCTGCCCGGAGCCGCGACACCCGTCACGGCCGGCGTCGCATCAGCCGTCGCCGAACCCTCGACGGGGCTGGTGACGACCGGCGCGCCCGGAGGCACGTCGGTGGAGACCGTGAAGTGACGCGAACCGGAGTCGACGCTGGTGTTGCCCGCCGCGTCGGTCGCCGTCGCAACCGCGGTGTGCGCGCCGGTGGAGAGACCGTTGGCGACGCACGACCAGGCACCGCTCGCCGAAGCGATGGCAGTGCAGGCCGCGGTGCTCGAGCCATCGAGCTTGACGCTGACGGAGGAGCCCGCTTCCGCCGTACCCGAGAAGGTCGTCGACGAAGCCGTCGTGCTGCCTTCAGCCGGCGCAAGAATCGCCGGTGCCGAAGGAGCCGCCGAGTCGAGCGTGAAGCGAACCGTCGAAGGAACGCTCGAGTGGCCCGCCGCATCGGTCGCGATGGCCGACACGAGGTACGTGCCATCGGCGAGCGTGGTGGGGCAGCTCCAGGTGCCGTCGAGCGCCGCAGTCACAGTGCAGATGGGCGTCGGGTAGTCGTCACCGTAGAGCACGACGGTCGAACCCGCTTCAGCCGTACCGCTGAGGGTGGGCGAGGTCTTCACGACCGCGTCGTTCGTCGGCACGAGGATGACGACCGCGAGCGGCGCGCCGGTGTCGACCACGAAGCTGGTGGTGGCCGACGCAGGCGAGATGTTGCCCGCGACGTCGGTCGCGGTGGCGTTCACGCTGTGCGGGCCATCGGCGAAGGTGGCCGGCGGGCAGCTCCAGTTGCCGGTGCCCGGCGCCGCGATGACGGTGCAGGCCGGCGTGGTCGAGCCGTCGACGTAGACGTTCACCGAGGTGCCGGGCTCCGACGTGCCGCTCACCACCACCGACGAGGTGCCGATGAGCTGACCCGCGGCCGGCGCCGAGATGAGCGGCGCACCGGGGGCCATCGAGTCGATGGAAAAGTCGCGCGCCGACGTGGCGGGCGACGTGTTCCCCGAGGTGTCGACCGCGACGGCGGTGATGGAGTGCGAGCCTTCCGACATCGTGGACGGCGTGCAGCTCCAGTTGCCGCTGCTGTCGGTGGTCGCGGTGCAGACGGTGCTGCCGTTCTCGCTGACCGTGATGGTCGCGCCCGCCTCGCTGGTGCCGCTGATGACCGGCGTCGCGGTGGTGACGTACGCCCCCTGCGCAGGCGCGCTGATGGCGATGACCGGCGCGTTGGTGTCGACCGTGATGGTCAACGGCAGCGAGTCAGCCGACGTGTTGCCGAGGGTGTCGTTGGCGCGCGCCACGAAGGTGTGGTCGACGTCGACGAGCGCCGCGGAGGGCACGCAGCTCCAGTTGCCCGAGCTGTCGACCGTCGAGGTGCAGAGGAGCGTGGTGCCTTCGTAGACCGAGACCGTCGAGCCGGCTTCACCCGTACCCGCCAGCGTCGGCGTGCCGGTGGTGACCGACGCGCCCGCGTCAGGCGCGTTGAACGCCGGCACCGCGGGCGGCGTGGTGTCGACCACGAAGCTGACCGGCCCGGCCGACGCCGTGTTCGACGCAGGGTCGTGCGCCACGGCCGAGATGACGTACGTGCCGTCGGCCAGGGTGACATTGCAGTTCCAACCGCCGTCGGTCTGCACGGTGGTGGAGCAGATCGCGCCGCCGTCGTTCTGCGTGACGTCGATGGTGGCCAGCGGTTCGCCCGCGCCGCCGATGACGATGCCGGCGTCGGTGAGCTGCGCGCCGTCGACCGGCGAGGTGAGCGTCACGCTGGTGCTGGTGTCGACCGAGAAGTGCACGGGACCCGCGGAAGCCGTGTTGCCCGCGAGGTCGGTGGAGACGGCGGTGACTTCATACGCGCCGTCGCCGAGCGTGGGAGCGCAGCTCCAGTTGCCGCTCGCCGGCACCGTCACCCGGCACAGTTCGCCCAGCGTCGCGTCGGTGAGCACCACCGTCGCGCCGGCTTCAGCCGTACCGCTGAGCGCGAGGTTCGCGTCGTTCGAGAGCGCTCCGTCGACCGGCGCGTCGAAGGTGACGGTCGTGGTGACGTCGATGACGAAGTTCACCGCGGGCGCCGAGGCGTTCGAGGTGTTGCCCGCCGCGTCGGTCGCGGTCGCGGTCGCGGAGTAGTTGCCCGCAGGCAGCGCCGCGTTGGTGCAGGTCCAACTTCCAGACGCGTCCGCGGTGGTGGTGCACGAGAACGACGTCGCGCCGCTGATGATGGCGACGACGACGGTCGAGTTCGCTTCGGCGGTGCCCGCGAAGGTCGGCGTGGTGTCGTTCGACGGCGTCGCCGGAGCCGTGGTGATGACCGGCGCGTTCGGCTTCGTGTTGTCGAGGATGAAGGTCGACGTCGCGCTGCCGGTGTTGCCCGCGCGGTCGGTGGCGTTCGCGGTGATGGTGTACGTCTCACCGTTGCCGGTGAGCGGAATCGTGCAGGTCCACGTGCCGGTGGTCACCTGCGTCGCAGAGAGGCACGACACCGAGCTCGAGTTGCCCGTCACGCCGACGGAGACCGTCGCGATTTCGCTGACCGTGCCGTTGAGGGTGATGGTCGCGGTGGTGAGCGTCGCGCCGTTCGACGGCGCCGAAATCGCGATGACCGGCGACGTGGTGTCGACGGTGAAGGTCACGTTCGCCGAGGCCGTGTTGCCGACCGCGTCGGTGCCGGTCGCGGTCAGAGTGTGCACCGTGGCGGTGACCGCCTCGACGAC